>JADGRB010000258.1 GCA_017881315.1 Pseudomonadota bacterium | reverse complement strand
CGTCTCCGGGCTGGCACCCGGGGATCTCGCTTATGAGGCGGCGCGCCGGATCGTGGAAGACAATGAGCGCTTCGTCCTGCGCGACGAGGATCGAGATGCCTTCTTCCGCGCGGTGCTCAAGCCGCCTGCGCCGACGAAGAAATTGGTGGCAGCACTGGCCAGGCACCGTAAGGCGACGCGCTAAGTAGCTTCGATGAAGCTCATCTTCGAACCGCTCGGCCGGTCTCACGACCGGTCGCGGTTTATCTGCGGTGATGCGGCGCTGGACCGCTGGTTTCGGATCCAGGCCGGTCAGGAAGAGAGGCGAAACGTCACGCGGGTCTTCATCGCCCGCGACGCCGAAGCCGGGGGGCCCGATGACCTTGTAGGCTTCTACACATTGAGCATGTTCGCCCTGGGGTTCGAGGATCTCCCCGACGACCTCGTGCGGAAGCTACCCAAGTACCCGGAGGTTCCCGCCGCACTCATCGGCCGCCTGGCGCGCGCTGAGCACGTGCGCCGCCAGGGGATCGGTGAGCTCCTACTGGCGGACGCGATCAAGCGAGTGGTGTCGGCGGCAAAAACCGTTGCGGCCTACGCCGTCGTGGTCGACGCCAAGGACGCCCACGCGGCGGCTTTCTATCGGGCCTATGGATTCATTCCATTTCCGACGAGGCCGGACCGCTTATTCCTGCTGCTCGAGACGGCCGTGGCGGCGCTGAAGTAGCGCTCGACTCGTTGGTGCGGCTGGATCGAATCGATGTCGGTGGGAAGCTCCGAGGCATCCCAGGCGAGAGGAGCGTACTCGTCGATGGCCGACCGTAGCGCCGCAAGCTTCCCCTCGCGTTGCTCTTCGCGTTCGAGCGCTTCGCCAACCAGCTCCACCAGCACGGCCTGTGGCTCGCGGTGCGTCTCGGCCGCGAGGGAAGATGGACATCGTGAAGGACTAGGCTCCATTCGCATCGCGACAGGGCTTCCGGCGCCGCCCCCGCCCGCAAAGTCAGGTATCTTCATCCCGATGCCTTCGTCTCCCTCGGCCACCCTTCCGCGGTTCGCGTTCTTGACGCCGCGGACGTTGCCGCCCGCGGCGAAGATCGAGGGGCGGGTCGCGGTGCTGGATGTGGCGTTTGCTAGCGAGGGCGGGGGATCATCGTTCGAGAAGACCACGCTGCCGTTCATCCGGGGGCTGGGGTCGCGCCTGGCGGCCTGGGTCGACCACCACGATCACGATCGCCATGTCGATTACGTGGATGATCCGCGGTTCGTGCTCACGACCAAGGCCCAGCATGGCGCTTGCCCGGAGCTGGTCACGCCGGAGATCGTCAAGGCCGCCGGGCCGATCGATACGGTCGCGATGCACCTGGATCTCGACGGGCTCTACTCGGGCGCGAAGTGGGTTCTGGGCGGTGTCGAGCCCTACCAGGGCGCCGACGCGGACGCGCGCGCGGTCGATACCCGGCGCGGCACGCCCGGGCCGATCGCGTCGCGCATCGATCGGGCGCTGCGCGCGCGCTTTCGCGACGAGACGCTCAAGCACCGGGTGATCCAGTACCTGCTCGCGCGGGGCAAGGCGCCGGTCCTGTGGGACGAGATCGAGGCGGCGGCGCGGGAGATCGATCCGCTGCTCGACGAGAGTCGGCGGCTGGCGGACCGGTTCGAGCTGCGCGACGGGGTCGCCTACGTCGAATCGGCCGGGCGCCCTTACGACAAGACCGAGCTCCTGCTCATCGGGCAGGAGCGATCGCCGGTGGCCGTCGTGCGGGATTCGGGGGCGCTCACCATCGCGGCGGATTTCGATTCGGGGCTCGACTTCGTGAAGATGTTCGAGCTCGGCGGCGGGATGCCGACCCGGGTGACCGTGCCCGAGGCGCGGCAGGCCGAGGTGATGTCCAAGCTGGCGACGGCCGTCGCGGCGCGCGCGGCCGAGTCGCCGGCGCGGCCGCTGGTGTAAGCTCAGACATGGCTACCCACCGTCGGGCAGGCGGCTCCCGCGCCCACGCCGATCCCCACGCGGCGGTCCACCGTCGAGCAGGCGGCTCGCGCTCCCTGTCCGATCCCCACGCGGCGCTGGCGTCGCGCATCCTGTCGGCCGCGGGCGGGTTGCCGGCGGGGCTCGCCTCTGAGGGGCCGCTGCCGTCGCGGCAGGACGTGCGGACGCTGGTCGAGGAGCTGCTCGAGATCCTGTTTCCCGAGTCGCACCGCCTCGGCACCGACGGCGGCAACCTGCGTGACCACGTGGCCACCACCATTGGCCTGCTGGCCGAGCACCTGGAGGCCGCGATCTACCTGGGGCTGCACCGGCTCTGCGGTGACAAGAAGGCCCCCGCGGATCGTTGCCGCAAGCGCGCGCGCGCGATCACCCAGCGCCTGCTGGCGGCGTTGCCCGAGGTCCGAGCGGCGCTGGCCAAGGACGTGCTGGCGGCCTACGAATCCGATCCGGCGGCCAGCGGCATCGACGAGATCGTCGCCTGCTATCCCGGCCTCTACGCGATCGCCATCTACCGGGTCGCGCACCGCCTGCTCGGCACGGGCGCGGCGGTGGTGCCGCGGATGCTCACCGAGTATGCGCACTCGCGCACCGGCATCGACATCCACCCGGGGGCGACCATCGGCGCGTCGTTCTTCATCGACCACGGCACCGGCATCGTCGTCGGCGAGACCAGCCGGATCGGGGATCGCGTCCGGATCTATCAAGGCGTCACGCTGGGCGCGCTGTCGGTGCGCGATCGCAGCCAGACCGACAGGCCGCTCGGCCGCCAGCGACATCCCACCATCGAGGACGAGGTCACCATCTACGCCAACGCCACCATCCTGGGCGGCAACACCGTGATCGGCCGCGGCGCGGTGGTCGGGGGCAACGCCTGGATCACCTATTCGGTGCCGCCCGGCACGCGGGTCGGCATCGGGACGTAGGGAGGGGGTTGGCGCTCTCGCCGCACACCGCAGAGCTTTTGCGGGAGATCTCGGCGCAGATCCTGGACGCGCAGCGGCCGATCCGGGTGCTGCGCGTGCTGGCCTGGGGCGACGAGCTCGAGCGGGCGTTCCTGGCGTCGAAGGGGCGGGAGCTGCCGCGACCGGAGTACCGGGTCTCGCCCGAGATCGCCGCCGCCGGCGTCCGGTTCAAGGCGCTCAAGGGGCGGGTCGCCGGCGACAGCGCGCTCGAGATCTTCCTGCGCGACACCTGCGACGCCTTCGCCACCGCGGCGCAGATGCTGGCCTCGGTGGGGACGCGCGACTTCTACCACCACTCCGTCGAGCTCTACGGCCGGCCCGCCAGCTTCACCGCCGATCGCAAGACCACCAACCTGGACCTGGCGCAGCACTTCAGGCGGGTGGTCGATGGCGTCGCGGGCCGGTCGCCCATCCCCAGCCCGCGGGACGATCTGGTCTACACCGCCGAGGAGGTGGTGCCGCTGCTGACCGCGCGGTTCGCGGGGTTCTTTCCCGGGCAGAACATCGGCGTCGAGGTGGTCGACGGGATCGCCGCCAAGGCGGTCGCGGGGGTCGACGGGGTCCGGATCAAGCGCGGCGTGCGGTTCTCCGGGCGCGATCTGGCGCAGCTCGAGTTTCACGAGGGACAGGTGCACGTCGCGACGGCGCTCAACGGGCGCGCGCAGCCCGTCATGCCGTTCATCGGCTACCCGTCGCCGCGCACGACCGCCACCCAGGAGGGGCTGGCGGTGCTCACCGAATTTCTGACCCAGTCGACCAGCATCGTGCGGATGCGGCGGCTGGCCGATCGGACGCTGGCCATCAAGATGGCGGAGGAGGGGGCCGACTTCTGCCAGCTCTATCAGTTCTTCCTGGCGCGCGGCGACGACGAGTCGGCGGCCTTCGACAGCGCGCGGCGGGTCTGCCGGGGTGGCCTCTGCGCCGGCGGGGCGCCCTTCACCAAGGACGTCTGCTATCTGGACGGGCTCTTGCGGGTGACGAACTTCCTGCGCGTGGCGCTGGTCAAGGGACACCTCGACCACGTGCCGCTCTTCTTCGCGGGCAAGATCGAGGTCGAGGACGTGCCGCTCCTCGGGCGGCTGCTGCGCGAGGGCGCCGTGCGCGCGCCGGCCTACCTGCCGGACTGGGCGCGCGATCTGTCGTACCTGACCGCGTTCATGAGCTACTCCGCGTTCCTGGGCGTCTGCGATCTCGACGCCGAGCGCCGGCGCTACGAGGATCTCATGGCGCGGGCCGAGGGCGAGCTGCCATGAGCCGCACGCCCAGCGCGAACGTCGCCAGGCAGGCCCACTGGGCCGGCGTCAATCCGGCGTAGCGTTGGTCTGGGCGGGCGACGTCGACCGCGCGCAGGAAATCCAGGCCGAATCGAACCGGCGCGTAGAGGAGCGCGGCGAGGCCGATGATCTGCCCCGGCTTGCGCGGCTTGCGCGCGTAGACAAACAGGATGACCGTCAGCGCGATCGTGAAGAGCAGCTCATCGAGGCCCAGATCCATCCGGGGGCCGGCGACGTCGGTCGGCGTCTGCTTGGGATACCAGACGGATAGAAAGAAGGTGGTGTGCCGGCCCGGGTGATCGTGCGCCGTGAAGCAGCCGGTGCGGCCGAAGATCCACCCCACCGACAGGCCCAGCGCCACCGAGTCGGCGTAGGGGAGGCGGGGAATCTTCTCCTTCTTGGTGTAGTAGAGAAACGCCAGCAACGCGCCCAGAAATCCGCCGAAGGACGAGAGGCCAGCCAGCGGGTTCAGCAGCACCGACGGGTGCTCCTTGATGCGCTCGGGAAAATAGAAGATCACCGAGACCAGGTGGGCGACGATGAAGCCGCCGATCACGATCCGCGCGTTCAAGAACTTGGTGTCGGCGTCGTCGAGGCCCCGTTTGCGTCCCTCGAAGACGATGATCCGATCGCCGACGATCACGCCCAGCGCGACGAGCAGGCCGAACATGTGAATCGGCAAGCCCGCGACATCGAAGAGATGCGCGTTAAAATAGGGGATCATCTGCCACGCAGCGCGAGGACGATGTCGCGCTGGCCGTCGGCGTGGTAGCTGGAGCGGACCATGGGGCCCGACTCGACGTGGGGGAAGCCCATCGCGAGGGCCGCGGCCTTGTGCGCGGCGAATTCGTCGGGCGGCGCGAAGCGCGCGACGGCCAGGTGCCTGGGCGACGGGCGCAGATATTGCCCCAGCGTCAGGATGTCGACGCCGATCTCCCGCAGCTCGCGCATGACCTGCCGAATCTCTTCCGGCTCTTCGCCGAGACCCAGCATGAGCCCCGTCTTGGTGACAGCGCCGCGCGCCTTGGCGTGGCGGAGGACCGCGTACGAACGCGCGTAGCTGGCCTGCACGCGCACCTGGCGCGACAGGCGCGGCACCGTCTCCAGGTTGTGCGCGAAGACGTCCGGTCCGGCGCCGAGGACCGTGTCGACCGCGCCGGTGTCCCCCTTGAAGTCGCCGGTCAGGACCTCCAGCACCAGCTCGGGGCTGCGCGCCTTGATCGCGCGGATGGTGGCCGCCCAGTGGGCCGCGCCCCCGTCGGGGAGATCGTCGCGGTCGACACAGGTCACCACGGTGTGCCGCAGCCCGAGCTCGCCCAGCATCATCGCCACGTTCTCGGGCTCGGCCGGATCGGGCGGCAGCGGTTTTCCGGTCGGCACGTCGCAGAACTGACAGGAGCGGGTGCAGGTGCCGCCCAGGATCATGATGGTGAGCGACTGCCGGTTCCAGCACTCGCCGATGTTGGGGCAGGAGGCGCTCTCGCAGACGGTGTGGAGTCCCAGCTCCGCGACCCGCTGCTTGAGGTCGAAGAACATCTCGCCCCTGGGCATCTTCATCCGGATCCAGTCGGGCTTGGGCGGCAAGCGCTCGGGCGCGGCGGGATCCCGTAGCCCGTGTCCTGGCGCCGCCAGCTGGTCCGCCAGCTCGGCTTGCAGGATCCGCAGCTTGCGCGAGCGGGTCTCGACGATTCTTTCGGCCATCGGGGTGGCCCCAAATCTACCCGATCGCCGGGCCAAGAGCCTTGTGGGCCGCGAAAAAATGAGGTTACTTGGCGAGAATTTCCCATGATCGATGGACAGAAAGTCGTAGTCGTCATGCCCGCTTACAACGCGGCCCAGACGCTGGAGCGCACCGTGGCGGAGGTGCCGGCGCTGGTGGACGAGATCATCCTGGTCGATGACAGCTCGTCGGACGGGACGGCGGAGGTGGCGCGCGGTCTGGGCCTGCACACGCTGGTGCATCCCAGGAACCGCGGGTATGGCGGCAATCAGAAGACCTGCTACCTGGCCGCCCTCGAGCGGGGCGCCGACATCGTGGTCATGGTCCATCCCGACTATCAGTACACGCCCAAGCTGGTGCCGGCGCTGGCCCACTGCGTGGCGAGCGGCCTCTACGACGTGGCGCTGGGCTCGCGAATCCTCGGAGGCGGCAGCCTCAAGGGCGGGATGCCCGCGTACAAGTACGTCGCCAACCGCTTCTTGACGCTGGCCGAGAACCTGCTGCTCGGCGAGAAGCTCTCCGAGTACCACACCGGCTACCGCGCCTTCTCGCGGCGGGTGCTGCTCACGTTGCCCCTGCAAGAGAACGACGACGGTTTCGTGTTCGACAACCAGATGCTGGTGCAGGCCGTTCACTTCGGTTTCAAGATCGCGGAGGTGACTTGCCCGACCAAGTACTTCCCCGAGGCCTCCTCCATCGGGTTCGCCAAGAGCGTGCGCTACGGGATGGGCGTGCTGGGCGCGGCCGCTCAGTTTCGGCTCGCCCGCTGGGGGCTGGCCAAGCCGGGATTTCTTTCGGACGAAGGTCGCAAGCTCGTCTGAAGGGCCGAGCTGCCCCAACTGTCGGCGGTCGCGGGCTCGCCGCCGCGCCACCGGCGCCTTGACGGGGAGACAGACCCCGATAGCATCGCCCCATGAGCATCACGTTTGAGATGCCAGTCGTCATCTTGGCGGGTGGCCTCGGAACCCGTCTGGCAAGCGAGACGGAGTATCGACCGAAGCCCCTGGTCAAGGTGGGGCACCAGCCGATCTTGTGGCATCTCATGAAGATCTATTCGTTCTACGGGTTCAAGAACTTCATCATCTGCCTCGGCTACAAGGGCGAGATGATCCGCGAGTACTTCTTCCACTACCGGCTCAACACCGGCGATGTGCTGCTGGACGCGTCGGCCGAGCGCTTTACGCCGCTGGGGAGCCACCAGGACGAGGTCGACTGGAAGATCATCCTCGCCGACACCGGCAAGGATACGATGACCGGGGGCCG
>JADGRB010000027.1 GCA_017881315.1 Pseudomonadota bacterium | reverse complement strand
ACATGCTGCGGGGTGGCTTTCGCCGCGGCAGCAACGTCCTCATCTCCGGGGCGCCCGGGACCGCCAAGTCGACGCTGTCCGCGCTCTTCGCCGTCGCCGCCTGTAGCCGCGGTGAGCGCACGTTGTACGTGAGCTTCAACGAAGGCGCGGCCGAGATCGTTCGCAATTTGCGCTCGGTCGGCATTCGGCTGGGGCCCCATCTGAGGTCCGGCCTGCTCAAGATGTATTCGACGCGAACCCGCGGACCCAACGTGGAAGATCAGTTCGGAGAGCTGCGCGCGCAGGTTCGAGCCCACCGTCCCCGCTGTCTGGTGATCGATCCGCTCTCGGCGCTCTCGACCAAGATCGCGCACGTCGCCTCGGTCGATGCGGCCCAACAGTTCTTGGATTTTCTGAAGTGCGAAGGGATCACGGTCGTCAACACCTCGCTCATGGACGGCCTCAACACCGACGAGGCGACGGCCACCGGGATCTCGACCATGGCCGACACCTGGATCCACGTCTCCTACGTGGTGCAGGACGGCGAGCGCAACCGGGCCCTCACCATCGTGAAGGCCCGCGGCACCGGGCACTCCAACCAGGTCCGAGAGCTGACCCTCTCCGACGACGGGGTCAGCCTCACCGACGTCTTCGCGGCGCAGGGAAAGGTGCTGATGGGCGTGGCCCGCTGGGAGTGGGAGCAGCAGGAGCAAGCGGGGAAGAAGCGCACCCTGGCGGCCACCGTGCTCAAGCGTCTGCAGCTCCAGGTCGCGCAGGCCGAGGCCGCCGCGCGACTGCAGGTGGTCCGGACCGAGATGGAGGCGCGCAGCGCCGAGATCGCCGTGCTGGCCGACGCCACCGGATCGGCCACCAAGCTTCTGAAGACCGACAAGGCGGTGCTGCGCAAGATGCGCCATGCCGACGCGGATGTGGGCGTCGCCAAGCGGGTGAGCGCGAAGAACGCTGCTGCCAGGGGTGGTGTGGTCAAGAACGGCGATCGGAGAGTCATCTAATATGGCCAAGACCAAGCCGAAGAAGCCGGGAGCGAAGACGGGACTTCTGTTGCGACTCTATGTCGCGGGAAACGCGCCGAACTCTTTGCGCGCCGTCGCCAACGCCACGGCGATCTGCGAGGAATACCTGACCGCGCGCTACGAGCTCGAAGTCATCGATCTGCTCAAGCATCCGAATCGCGCGCTGGCCGACGGGATCATCGTGACGCCGACGTTGCTGCGGCTGCGGCCCCTGCCCGTTCAGCGGGTGATCGGCAATCTCAGCGATACGAACCAGGTACTCCTGACCTTGGCCGGCCAATGAACGCCGCGCCCGCACCGCACCGACGGGGCCTGGCGCAACGGCTCTCCGAAGCCCAGGCGACCATCGAAGCGCTGCTCTCGGGTCAGATCGATGCGGTGGTCGATTCCAAGAGCGCGACGCCGGTGCTGCTCTCCAGGGCCCAGGATGCGCTCCGGCAGAGCGAGGAGCAGCACCGCCAGATCGTCGAGGCGACGACCGATGGGATCATGAAGGTCGACGCCCTCGAAAAGATCGTCTTCGTGAACGGACGCCTGGCCGAGATGCTCGGCTACGAAGCGCAGCAGATGATCGGGATGGACGTCTCCACCTTCATGAGCGCCTCGGCGCGAGCGAGCATGGTCAACACCTTTGCGCGACGACCGGTCGGGCAAGACACCCTCGACACCGTCCTTCGTCACAAAGGCGGGACCGCCATATCGGTCAACATCGCGGCCTCTCCCCTGGTCGACGGTGAGGGCCAGCGCATCGGCACGCTGGGGATGGTTCGGGACGTCACCGAGCGAAACAAGCTGCAGTCGCAGCTGATGGTGAGCGACCGGATGGCCTCGGTGGGCACGCTGGCTGCGGGCGTCGCGCACGAGATCAACAACCCGCTGGCCGCCGTGCTCGGGAACCTGGACTATGTGGCGGAGATTCTGGGCGGCCCGGCTCGGGGTGCCTCGACCTCGGCCAACCCGGGAAGGAGTGACGCCTGGCTCATCGAGGAGATACGAGGGCCCATCGGCGACGCGCTCGAGGCGGCCGCCCGCGTGCGGCTCATCGTGCGCGATCTCAAGATCTTCTCCCGCTCGCCCAGCGACGAACCGAAGAGCCGCGTGAACATCCAGGCGGTCATGGAATCGTCGCTGCGCATGGCGTGGAATGAGATTCGCCACCGCGCGCGGCTGGTCAAGCTCTATGGCGTCGTGCCGAACGTCGAGGCCAACGAGGGACGCCTGGGGCAGGTGTTCCTCAATTTGATCGTCAATGCCGCGCAGGCGCTGCCGGAGGGCCACGCCGAGCAAAACGAGATTCGCGTCAGCACCCACGTCTGCGACGGGCGGGTCGTCGTCGAGGTGAGCGACACGGGGGCGGGAATCTCACCCGAGATCATCGGGCGGATCTTCGACGCCTTCTTCACGACCAAGGGCGTGGGCGTCGGGACCGGGCTCGGCCTGGCCATCTGCCACCGCATCATCACCGACCTGGACGGCGCGCTGACGGTCGAGAGCACGGTTGGAAAAGGATCGACCTTCCGCGTGGTTCTGCCGATTCCCCGCCCGGAGGCGATCGAGGAGGCCGCACCTGCCGTCGAGCCGGTTCCGAGCCCCGGTCGCCGCGGACGAATTCTGGTGGTGGACGACGAGGAGCTGGTGCTGCGCAGCGTGAAGCGGCTGCTCTCCAAAGAGCACGACATCGTGGCGATCGCGAAGGCCAAGGCGGCGCTGGCGCTCTGCGCGGGCGGCGAGAGTTTCGATCTCATCCTCTGCGACCTGATGATGCCGGACATGACCGGCATGGACCTCCACAGTGAGCTTTCGCGGGTCGCGCCCGAGCAGGCCAGCCGGATGGTCTTCTTGACGGGTGGCGCCTTCACGGTGAAGGCCTCGAGCTTCTTGGCGGACCAGGCCCAGGAGCACCTCGACAAACCATTCTCCCCGACCACGCTCCGGGCGGTCGTCCGGCGGCACGTGCAATAGCCCGACATCCCGAGGTCAAGACGGGCGGACCGGAACGGTTTCCTGAGCCAGCCGATCCGGCGCGAAAGGCCCGAGCGCGGCCCTCGGAACGCCGGTTTGCAGCAGCTTGGCGAACGGCTCGGGAGCCACCGGCCGACTGAAATAGTACCCCTGAGCCTCGTCGCATCCCTGAGCCTGAAGGAAGGCCAGCTCTTCCACCGTCTCCACCCCCTCCGCAACGACCCGCAGCTTGAGGTTTCGGCCCATACCGATCACGGCCGCGACGATGGTCGTCTCCTGCGGAACCGCCGTGATCTGACGGACGAACGACTGGTCGATCTTGAGGGTGTCGACCGAGAGCTTTCGGAGATAGCTCAGGCTGGAATAGCCCGTGCCGAAGTCATCGACCGCCAGCTTCACCCCTTTTTCCCGCAGGGCCTGCAGGATCGTCTCCGTCGATTCCACGTGCCTCATCAAGACGCTCTCGGTCAGCTCCAGCTCGAGCGCGCTCGGACGAAGGCCGGTGTTGGCCAGGATCGCGAACACGCCGTCGAGAAAGCTCTCGCTTCGGAGCTCGATCGCCGAGACATTCACCGCGATGGTCGCCAATCGCAGGCCCGCATCCTCCCAGGCGCGCGTTTGTCGACACGCCTCGCGCAGCACCCAGTTGCCGATCGGCTGAATCAGGCCGCAGTCTTCTGCCACCGGGATGAATTGTGCCGGCGAGACGGGTCCGCGAACCGGGTGCGTCCATCGCAGCAGGGCTTCGGCACCGGTGATCTCTCCTGTCCTCAGATTGATCTTCGGCTGGTAGTCGAGCGCGAATTCATTGCGCTCCAGGGCGCGTCGCAGGCTCTCTTCGATCGACTGTCGTTCGACCGCCCGGGCGTTCATGGCCGGTTTGAAGAACTGATAGCTATGCCGGCCGTTCTCCTTGGCCTGATACATGGCCGTGTCGGCGTTCTTGATGAGCGTCTCGGCGTCCAGACCGTCGTCGGGGAAGATGCTCACACCGATGCTGGTCGTGATGTGTAGATCGTGGTTGTCGATGAGATGCGCCTCCGACACCGCCTGCAGCATCCGCTTCGCCGTGGCGGCAGCGTCCTCCGGTTGCTGCAGCTCGGAGAGCAGGACGACGAATTCGTCTCCGCCCTGCCGGCTCACGGTGTCCGACCCACGAAGACACGCCACCAGCCGCGTCGCGATGGATTGAAGCACCTTGTCGCCGACCGGATGCCCCAGAGAGTCGTTGATGTGCTTGAAACCATCCAGATCCAAGAAAAGGACCGCGCCCTTGTTCGAGTGTCGCAGCGACAAGGCGACCGACTGGTTGACGCGGTCGTTCAGGAGCGTTCGATTGGGCAACCCGGTCAGGAAGTCGTGCTCCGCGGAATGGATGATCTCCAGCGCCATCGCCCGGGCCTCGCTCACATCGCGGAACACGATGACGGCGCCGGTGGTCTTCCCCTGCCGGTCGTGGATGGGTGCGACGGAGTCTTCGATCGGGATCTCGAAACCGTCCCGCCGAACGAGGATGCAGCTCGACGGCAGGGGCCCGCCCCTGTGGGGACCAGACCGTATCTCCATCGGATTGCCGATCGCTTCACGGTTCTTGGCGTTCAGGATTCGGCAGACCTGGGTCATGGCCTTTCCCAAGGCTTCTTGCCACGACCAGCCCGTCAGGTTCTCGGCGACGACGTTGAGAAACGTCAGTTTGCCCGCCAGGTCGGTGCAGACGACCGCGTCCCCGATGCAGCGGAGGGTCACGTGGGCGCGTTCCTTCTCGACGAAGAGCGCCTCTTCCATGACCTTGCGCTCGATGGCGTTGCGAAGGGCCCGCAGCAGGACACGCGCCTCGATCTGGCCTTTGACCAGGTAATCCTGCGCGCCCTCTTGCAGCGCCTGGGCGGCCAGGGACTCGTCGTCGAGACCGGTCAGGACCACCAGCGGAACCCGGGGCGCCGCGGCCTGAGCCCGTCGTACCGCGCCCATGCCTTGCGCGTCAGGCAATCCCAGGTCGAGCAAGATGACGTCGACCGCGCGGGCCGCCAGATGCCGCTCGGCCTCGCCCAGGGACTCGACATGCGTCATCTCGGTGACCGGCGACCCCGCTTCGTTGAACATGTCGCGGAGCAGACGTGCGTCCCCGAGATTGTCCTCGACCAGCAGCAGGCTCTTGATCACCTTGGCTTTCATCTGGCGTGCCTTTGCTGCGGCAGCTTGACCATCGTCAGCCAGAAGTCGCTCATGCTCCGCACCAGGGTCTCGAACGCGTCCAGCTGCACGGGCTTGCTGAGGAAGCAGTTGGCCTGGAGCTGATAGCTCCGCACGATGTCCGCCTCCGCGTCGGAGGTGGTGAGGATGACCGTCGGGATGGTCCTCAGATCCTCGTCCTCCTTGATGCGACCCAGGACCTCGCGGCCGTCCATCTTGGGGAGGTTCAGATCCAGCAGGATCAGATCCGGGCGGGGCGCGTGCTGGTTGGCTCCCTGCCGCCTCAAGAACGCCATGGCCTCCACCCCGTCGGCGGCCACGTGCAGGCCGATCGACATGTTGGCCTCTCGGAAGGCCTCGCGGGTGAGCCGGACGTCGCCGAGGCTGTCCTCGACCAGCAGGACCTGGAGCGGCGGACCCGAGCTTCCCCCGTCGCTCATGGCGTCGCCTGGCTGGCGGCCAGCCCGAAGGTGAAGGTGGATCCGCGGCCCACCTGGGATTCGACCGAGATGGCGCCGCCGTGTCGCTCCACGATCTTCTTGCAGATGGCGAGGCCGATGCCGGTGCCGTCGAACTCCTCCCGTTTGTGCAGCCGCTGGAACATGCCGAAGATCCTTTCGAAGTATTTCGAGTCGATGCCGAGGCCGTTGTCTTGCACGGAGAACATCCATTTCTCGCCGCCGTCGCGGTGGGCGGAGACGTGAACCCGGGGAATTCCGGGGTTTTGGTACTTGATGGCGTTGCCGATCAGGTTCTGAAACAGCTGGGTCAGTTGCAGCTCGTCCGCCCGGACGGTGGGGAGGGGATCGTGCGTCACCAAGGCGCCGCTCTCTTCGATCGCGCCCCGCAAGTTCAGGAGCGCATGCTTCAGCGTCGTCTCGCTGGCGGTGTCGAGCAGATCCCTCCCTTTCGTTCCGACGCGCGAATAGAGCAGCAGATCCTGGATCAGCCGCTGCATGCGACTGGCGCCGTCCACCGCATAGGCGATGAACTCGTCGGCGTCGGCGTCCAGCCTCCCCTTGTACTGTCGGGATAGAAGCTGCGTGTAGCTGGCCACCATGCGCAGCGGCTCCTGTAGATCGTGAGAGGCGATATAGGCGAACTGGGCCAGCTCCTCGTTGGAGCGGTTCAATTCTTCGACTTTCTGCAGCAGGTCGGCCTCCGCGGCGACGCGCGCCGTGATGTCGCGGATCGCCGCCGTCACCAGGACCCCGTCGGGGCTCCCGAGCGGGCTCAGCATGATCTCGATCGGAAAGACGCTGCCGTTCTTTCGTCGACCGGTGAGCTCGATCCCCGTCCCGATCTTCTGGGCCAGCGCCTCCTCGGCGGATCGAAGACCGTCGGCGACCAACCGCTCGGCGAACCCGTTCGGAACGATGGTCGTCACCTTCTGCCAGAGGAGCTCGTCGCGGCGGTAACCGAATTGTTTCTCTGTCTGGAGGTTCAGCAGAACGATCTGTCCATTGGAGTTCACCACCACCATCGCGTCGGGAGCCGCCTCCAGCAGCCCTCGATAGCGTCCCTCCATCCGCGCCAGTTGCCGCTCGGCATCCTCCCGAGGAACGTGGCTCTTCGCCCCCGACCCCGAGCTCGCGCTCTCCTGCAGCCTTTCGACGGATGCCCGATACCTGCCCTCGCAGTCCAGGAGCGCGGCCTCGGCCTTTTCGCGTCGACCGCTCTCGCGCTCCACGCTCCACCCCGCCGCCATCACGATGGCGAGCGCCAGGAAGGTTCGCAGGACCAGGAAGAATTTCACCTCGGTCACCCGCCGCTTGTAGTCGGCGTTGCGCTGGGCCAGCAGGCGCATCTCCTCCTGCTCCAACCCCTGAACGACCGTTTGCAACTCATCGATGGTCGGCTGTGCCGGACCTTTGGCCATCGCGTCCACCGCCGCGCCGAGCCCACCCACCCGTCGCCGATCGTTGACCAGCGAGGCCATCTGGATCTCCCGCTCCGTCACCTCTTCGAGGAGCGGGAGCATGCGCTGCTGCGTGGGGTTGTCCGTGGTCAGGCCGCGAACGGCCGCCTCGCCCTCCGCCACGCGAAGCACGCTGGCGCGGTAGGCCTGCAGATACGACTCCTCACCGGTCAGCGCAAACGCGCGGTAATTGGCTTCGATCTTCGCCACCGAGAGGCGCACGTCCTCGAGCCTTTCGAGGACCTCGTGGGTATGGCGCACCTGCTGCCGGCTTTCGATCGAGACGACCAGCGCCCGGTAGGAGATCACGCCCGCCGCGAGCACGGTCGAGACCGCAACCCCCATCGCGAGCCGGAGCCTCCGTCGCCGCCGCGATCGGTGTCCGACCGCGCTAGGCTTCAAGCAAACCGCCTGTCCGCGGCATCGCGATCCTTGGGGATTGGGGGGTCACAGTAGCTCTACCGTTGGCTCCTTTGACTCACCCCCCCGGGAGTCATCGACACACGCCAAACTGCACCAACAAACAGGGCAGAAACCTTGCAACGCCGACCCCCGAGTCAAGAGGACGGCAGTCGATTCTGGCGTCAGCGGCGGCTGCGGTAGAGCGCGACCAGCGCCGCGCCGATCGCCTGCGACAGCTCCCCCAGCGTCGAGGGGACGATGGTGATTCGATCGCGCTGGACCGGCCAGAGGTGCGCGCGGGCGGTTTCGCCCACGATCCGCAGGTAGCGCTCGCGGAACTCCTCGGTGGTGTTCTCGGGGTCCATCAGGCCGCCGCCGATCACGACGAAGGTCGGGTCGAGCGCCATGGCGAGGCTGGCGATGTGCAGACCCATCGCGCGGGCCTGAAAATCGAACAGCTCGACGGCCAGCGGATCACCCTTCTGCGCGAGGCCGCGCAGGCTGAGCACCTTGTCCTTGGTGGTCTCCTTGGAGCTTGCGAGCGGATGGCCCGGGTACCCGGCCAGCTTCTCCTCGAGCAAATAGGGCAACCCGGCCAGCGTGGTGTAGAGCTCGACGCAGCCCCAGCTGCGACCGCAGCCGCATTTGTAAGGTTTCGCGCCCAGCAGATGCAGCGGCGCCGGCATGTGCGCGGTCTCCATCCCGGCCAGGGTGTCGCCCTGCAGCGGGAGCCCGTCGGCGTCGATGAACGCGGAGCCCAGTCCCGAGCCCGGGGCCAGCATCAGCACGCTGTCGGTCGAGTCGCCGCGCACGCGCTGGGCCTCGCCGACGCCGCCGAACGCGCCATCGTTGCCGACCACCAGCGGCACCGCCCGCCCCGCTTTCTCGGCCAGCGCCTGGCTGTACGCGGTGTAGAAGTCCCAGCCGTCGAACACCGTCGGCAAGTTGGCCGAGTGCCCCAAGACCCCGTAGCGGAGATAGGGCCCGGGGATGGCGAGGCCGACGCTGCTGACGTCGGCCCAGGTCAGATCGTTCTGTCCGAGATACTCCGTGACCGCCTCGACCCAGGAGGTCACCACCGCCAGCGGACCTTGCTGCGAATTGGTGGCGCGCTGGTGCAGCTTGGTGGAGACCGTCGTCCCGTCGGCCCAGACGCCGCCCACCTTCGACATGGTGGCGCCGCAATCGGTGCCGATGAAGACCTGCTGGTTCGTGCTCATGGACCGGAGCATAGGGGAAGACCGGTCCTGGTGCGCGTCGGTGCGCACCAAAATGAGCGGCACCGCGGTAGACTGCGCTCAGGGTGCGAAAACTACGGTCGATTTTCCTGGCGGCCTGCGCGCTCGCCACTTCGTGCAAAAAGGATACGGAGTCGCTGGTGGTCGTGGCGCTCACGGCGGCGCCGGCCGACACGACGCTCACCACGGTTTCGATCACGGTGGGATCGGTGAAGCAGACCTTCAGCCTGACGGCCGGGGAAGGCCTGTCGGCGACCGCGAAGTCGTTCGGTGTTTATCTGCCGTCGAGCATCACCGGGTCGATCGACGTCCAGGCCACGGCCATGGGCGCCGACGCTACGGCCTGCTCCCGGTACCTGGGCAGCACCACCACCTTCGTGGTCGCGGGCGGGACCAGCAACGCCAACGTCGCCCTGCAACCGGGAACCTGTACGACGGGACCCGACGGCGGCACGCACGGAAGCTCGCCGCCTTCGCTGGCCCACTGTACCGAGTACGACCACGATGTGACCCCCTCGGCGACCTGCGCCACCGGCGATGGGACCGGCGCCGACGTGGAGATCACCGACGTCGAATTCACGCCGAATGGAAAGCTCCTTTTCAGCGCCGGGGAGGACAGCCGCGTCAAGGTCTGGACCTGGGACGGAACGACGCTGACCGCCGAGGGGCACGAGCTCGCCACCAGCGGCGGCTTCACCAACTTGGCGGTATCGCCCGACGGCAAGCTCATCGCCGCCGGCTCCACGGCCGGAAAGTTGACGGTCTGGAATGTGGGCGGCACCTGGTCGATCGCCGCCAACCTCACCGGCATCACCGGCGACGTGAACGACCTGACCTTCTCGCCCAACAGCCAGATCCTCTACGTGGGCGACAGCGACGGAAACCTGACCTCCTACGTCGAGACCAGCAAGGCCCCCGCGTCGCAGATGCTCCTGCGAACGGCGACCACCCCCTTCGCGGTGACCGCATCGCCCGCGGAGAGCGACGGGAGCTACTGGCTCGGCATCGGCTATGGGGACGGCAATGCCGGCCTCATCCACGTGGTGGGAGGCAGCCTGGGAACCGAGGTTCCCTTCACGGTGAGCTCCAGCAGCACCGGCGGCATCTACACGATGCAATTTTCACCGGACGGTAGGCTGATCGAAACCGGTGCCCAAGACGGCTCGTTCGGAATCTGGAGCGTCCCTCTGCCCTCTCCCGCGAGCCCCCACCTGCCGGCGATCGCCATCAGCAGCGACTTCATCTTCGGCGCCGCCTTTCACCCCTCGGGCGCCAGCATCGCGATCGGCGCCGGAGGCAGCGACAGCGACCGCCAGCTCGGTCTGTGGACCGTCGCGACCGGCGCCATGCTGTCGGCCGTACCGCAGAGCTTGCTCAGTTTCCGGCCGACCGCGGTGGCGTTCTCGTCGGACGGCACCACGGTGGTCGCGGGCGAGCACAGCTGCGGCAAGATCATCGTCTGCGCCGACTAGACGTCGCCGTCGGCGATGAACACCATGATCAGGCTCCAGGCGCCCAGCGCCGGCACGAACAGCGTGAACTGCAGCGGCGACGGCAGCGCGTAGATGATCGAGACCATCGGGATCCAGAAGAACCAGTTCGGGATCAGGAGCGGCACCACGCGCGTGCGATAGAACCCGCCCCGCAGCGCGAGCCGCGTCGCCGCCAGCGAAAAGCCGCGCTGACGCCACAGGAACAGCAACGTGATGAGGACCGACCAGAGCGGGGTGAAGACGAACTGATCGAACGCCGTCTTCGTGACCACCGTGCGCAAGCTGGCCTGGCTGCCGAAGAGCCAGGCGGCGAACCGGTAGAAGAGATCGATCACGACGCCGTCGAGGGCGAAGAAGCCCAGGTTGAAGGCGATCTCGCCGCCGCGGCCGCGCAGCCCGCCCAGGCTGCGGGCGGTCAGTGACTTGGCGATCTCGGGCAGCAACCCGCCCGCGATCGCGGCGCTGCAGGCTGCGAATGGGAGGCCACCGGAGGTCTTCCAGACGCCCACGACTTCGCAGGCCGCACGCACCGACTGGCTGAAGTGGTAGGCGAGCACCAGCAGGACCGCGGCGCTCTGGATCAGGAGAAACGGCCGCCAGAATTTTCGTATCGCCGCCGCGCCCGCCGCCAGCGGCGAAACCGGCACCACGCTCTCGTTTGCTATCGCTGTCATCCCCGGACCGGCCCGGGGGCTATTATTCAGGACGGTCGGCGGAAGTCACGTCACGTCGGGTGCGTTCCAAGCCAAGGTCGCCCGCGCGGATCGGCTAGGCTGCGCCGCATGGGACTTTTGGACGAGCCGGGCCTCGATCGGTTGGTGGCCGCCGGATGCCCGAAATGCGGCGCCCACGAGCTGACGTTTCGCACCTATGTCGACGGCCTGCTGCCGCTGCTGGGCGGCGAGCCGACCGGCCGCATGACCTGGGTCTATGACGGCGAGAAATTCGTCGACGGCGTATACGAAGTCGCCTGCGCCGCCTGCCGGGAGATCGTGTTTGCGGCCGAGGTTTGCCCGCGTTGCCACGCGCCGGGCGGGCTCGCGCGAGCGCTCGAGACGCCCAACCGCTGGCCGGTGCCGACCGTCTGTCCCGGGTGCGACGGGGAAGAGGTGCGCTA
The DNA here is from genome assembly GCA_017881315.1 of Pseudomonadota bacterium. Classification (GTDB taxonomy): domain Bacteria; phylum Myxococcota_A; class Polyangia; order Fen-1088; family Fen-1088; genus JADGRB01. The sequence goes on along the minus strand of JADGRB010000027.1, from coordinate 16,735 downwards.
CCTCGCCTTCGTTCCGGCGCGCGTCGCGTACCAGGGAAAGCGGGCCGAGAAGGCGCGCAGCTCGACGGAGCTGCACGAGCCCGGATTCCACGGCGCCCGCGCCGACTGTCGCGACTGCGGCACGGTGGCGGAGCTGACCGACCGCTGCCCGCTCTGCGACGCGGCCGGGCCGCTGCGCGCCCGACCGGGATGAGCCTGGCCGCCTCCACTGCGCTGGTCGGTCGAACATCCGTCGTCGCTGCAACATCGCGATCGGCGTGGGCCCCCACCGTGGCTAGACTGGGCGCATGCCACCAACCGCAGCCGACCTCGCCGGACGCACGTTCATCGTCACTGGTGCGAACAGCGGGATCGGGCGGGTCACCGCCGCGACCCTGGCCGAGCGTGGCGCGCAAGTGTTCCTGGCATGCCGATCGGTCGGCAAGGGGGAAGCGGTCGCCGCCCCGTTGCGCGCCGGCGGCGCGAAGGCCGAGGTCCTTCACCTGGATCTCGCAGATCTCGCCTCGGTACGCGGCGCGGCGGCGACGTTCCTGGCGCGCGATCTGCCGCTGCACGGGCTCATCAACAACGCGGGGCTGGCGGGGACGCGCGCGCTCACGCGCGACGGCTTCGAGCTGACCTTCGGCGTCAACCACCTCGGCCACTTCCTGCTGACCCGCCTCCTCGAGGCGCGGCTGCGCGCCAGCGCGCCCGCGCGGGTGGTCAATGTCGCGAGCGGGGCGCATCGGAGCGCGAAGGGGATCGACTTCACGGTCCTGCGCGAGCCCGCCCGATCGCCCGGCGCGCTCCGCGAGTACGGCGTGTCCAAGCTGGCCAACGTGCTCTTCACGCGCGAGCTCGCCCGGCGCTGGGCCGGCAGCGGCGTCACCGCCTATGCGCTGCACCCGGGTGTGGTGGCCACCGGCATCTGGCGCCGGCTTCCCGGGCCGCTGCGCTGGCTCATCACGCGTTTCATGATCTCGCCCGAGGAGGGCGCCGGCACGACGATCTTCTGCGCGACCGCGCCCGAGCTGGCCGGCGTCAGCGGCCGTTACTACGATCGACAGGGCGAATCGACGCCCAGCGCGGTGGCGCAAGACGACGCGCTCGCGGCTCGCCTGTGGGACGAGAGCGAAAAGCTCGTCGGCCTGCCGCCCTGATCGGTAGCGCGCCGGGACCCCGGCGGGCTGCCTACAAATACCCGGCGGCCTGCAACCCGAACATGCGCGCGTAGCGACGGCCGGCGGCGACCAGCTGCGCGTGGCTGCCGTCCTCGACCACCCTCCCCGCTTCTAGCACCAGGATCCGATCCGCCATCCGCACCGTCGGGAATCGGTGCGAGATCAAGATCGTCGTGCGCCCGGCCGCCAGCGCCTTGAAGCGCTGAAACACCGCGTGCTCTGCCTCGGCGTCGAGCGCCGCGGTCGGCTCGTCCAGGATCAGGATGTCGGCGTCGGTGCGCATGAAGGCGCGCGCCAGCGCCACCTTCTGCCACTGGCCCCCCGACAGCTCGACGCCGCCGCCGAACCAGCGGCCGAGCTGCGTCTCGAGGCCGGCCGACAAACCCGCCACCAGCTCCTTGGCTCCGCCTTGATCCACGGCGCGTCCCACCCGCAGATCGTCGGCCAGGTGCTCGACGCTGCCGAAGGCGACGTTCTCGCGCAGCGCCAGCTGGTACTCGTTGAAGTCCTGAAAGATGACGCCGATCCGCCGCCGCAGCGCCTGCTCGTCCCAGCTGCGCAGATCCCGCCCGTCGAGCAGGACACTCCCTTCGGTCGGTTGATAGAGGTTGGCGAGCAGCTTGATGAAGGTGGTCTTCCCCGCGCCGTTCTCGCCGACCAGCGCCAGGCTCTGCCCCTTCGGAATGAAGACGTCGACGCCGCGCAACGCCCAGCGCTCGCCGTCCGGGCCCGTGCCCGGATACCGGAAGCCGACGCCCTCGAAGCGAATCCCCTCTTCGGCGCGCACCACCGCCAGCGGGCCCGACACCTTCGGCACGTCGGTCGGGATCGCGAAGTAGTCGAAGAGGTTCGACATGTAGAGCGTGTCTTCGTACATGCCACCCAGCGCCGAGAGCACCGCCTGGAAGCTTTGCTGTCCCTGGCGAAACGCCACCAGGCCCAGCGTCATGTCGCCCAGCGACAGCCGCCCGCGCACCGTCGCCGCGACGATCAGCGCGTAGGAGCCGTAGAACACCGCGGTGCTCACCAGCGACAGCGCGTAGCCCCAGGCCGCGCGCCGGACCGCCAGCGCCCGATCGCCGGCGAAGAACGACTCCGCCAATGTCTTGTAACGATCCAGCAAGAGCGGTCCCAGGCCAAACAGCTTCACCTCCTTGGCGTGCTCGTCGTTGGCCAGCACGTATTCGAGGTAGGTGAGCCGGCGCGAATCCGGCGAGCGCCAGTTGCGCAACCGGAACGCGGCGCCCGAGAAACGCGCCTCCGCGATGAACGCCGGAATCGTCGCCACCAGCACCGCCAGCGCCATCCAGCCTGAGAACCGGACCAGCAGCGCGATGTACCCGACCAGCGTGAGGGCGCCGCGCACCACCTGGAAGTTGCTCTGGATGAGCGACAACGGCCGCGTCGAGGCCTCGCGCCGGGCGCGGGTCAGCTTGTCGTAGAACTCGGCGTCTTCGAAGTGCGCCAGATCCAGGCGCAACGCCTTCTCCAGGATCCGCACGTTGAGATCGATGCCGAGCCGCAGGCCGACCAGTTGTCGCACCAACCCCAGCACCCGCTCGCAGCCCGCGATCACCACCACCGCCGCGAGCTCGAGACCGACCAGCCGCACCGCGCGCAGCAACGCCGCGTGCCGCGCGAGCCCGGGTGCGGCCGCGTGCGCCGCGATCACCGCGTCGATGATCATCTTGCCGACGTAGGCCACGAAAGGCGGGAGAGCCGCCGCGATGACCGTGAACACACCGAGCGCGATCACGCCGCCGGGCGCGGAGTCCCAGACCAGGCCCAGCGCGCGCGCCGAGTGTTTGGCGCTGGCCTTGAGCCGCGCGCCGAGTCCGACCTCGGGCGCAGGCGGCGTGAGACCTGGAAGTGGATGGGGGACGACGGCCATATGGGCAGAGCCTAGCGCGCCATTTGGAAATCGAGGACGCTCCTTCGCCGAAACTCTGGATTGTCTGGATTCGGTAAATCGGGCCGCCGTCGTTGGCGGCGCCGGAAACTCGCAACGAACTTGTAATCGATAGAATGCGGACCTGCCGAATCGGCCAAAAATAAAAGGGTGGGCAGGGCCACGAGTCCTTGTTTGCGAGTGAAATCTGGTTATTATCCGCGGCCATGACAATTCGAACCCTGATCGAGGACTTCGCCAACAAACTGAGCTCGCTGATGGAGGGCCAGGCCCTCGACCGCGCGCGCAATGCCGTCGAGAGCGCTCTCGGCGTCGGCGCGCGCCGCCGTGGCCGGCCCCCCAAGGCGGCCAGCGCCGCGATCGCGGTCATCGGCCGCAAGAAGCGGAAGAAGGGGCCCAAACAGCTCTGCCCCGTTCCCGGTTGCAAGAACCCGGCGGCGCCGGTCTTTGGGATGGTCTGCTCCAAGCACAAGGACCTCCCCAAGGCCCAGATCAAGAAGTACCGTGAAGCCCGCCGCGCGAAGAAGCTGAAGGCCAAATAGCTCAATCGCGCGCCGGCGCCGACGATCGAAATGAGGCGCGCGCGCCCTCCATCGGGGGCGTGCTAGCCTGAATCAATGTCGATCGTCGAGAGCCTGCGCAAGCTGATCGATCCAGTGGAGGCGCAACGTCGCGAGGAGGAGCTGAAGAACGATCGCGAGCTGCCCAGGCGCGCGCACGCCGGCGACCCGCCCCGGTTCTCCTGCCGCATCTGCGGCCACGTCGACACACAGAGCGGCTACTGCCCCACCTGCCTGGCCGACACGATGGAACGCGAGCCCAAGAACGGCGGTTGATGGGTGGCGGACGCCGGTCAGGTCCGGCGGCGAACCATCCGCCCGATGCGATCGGCGTGGACCGGATAGCGAGCAGCCAGCTCGGGTCCGTCGGCCAGCTCGAAGTCGGCGAAGTCGAAGCCCGGGGCGACGGTGCAACCGAAGAGGCAATGAGGGGCGGCCGCCGCCAGCTCGACGCCGAACCAGGTTTTCGCCGGGATCACCAGCTGCGGCCGCTCACCGGCCCCGAGGTCGAGCCCGAGGCGGCGCACCTCGCCGGGACCCGACGGATCGAGGAGCAAGACCTCCAGCGGCCCGCCTTCATAGAGATGAAACAGCTCGTCGGAGCGGAGTCGATGGAGATAGGTCGACGGCTCTGCGGCGGTGACCAGGAAGTAGATCGCCGTGCTGGCCGCGCGGGTCCCGCCGTGCGGCAATCCGTCCAGCGCCAACGTGGCGCGGTAGGTCTCGACGTAGAATCCGCGCTCCGGGTGCCGCGCCATCCCCAGTCGTTCGATCAGCTCCTGTGCACGATCCATGCGACGAGGATGCCACGACCGCTGACGCTTGACCTTCGTCCCGCGTGGCGGGTATCGCTACCGCAACCATGCTGCCATCCACGTTGAAGGCCCTTTGCGCCGGCGCCCTGGGGGGCTTGCTGTTGCGTTTGGCGGTGGTCGCGCCGGCGCCCGCGCGCGCCGAGGCGGCGCCCGAAGGGCCGACGCCGGCCCAGATCGAAAAGCGGGTGACGGCGATCCTCGCGCGCATGACGCTCGAAGAGAAGGTCGACACCATCGGCGGCGTCGACGCGTTCTACGTGCGCGCCAACGAGAGACTCGGGTTGCCGGCGCTCCGGATGGCGGACGGACCGTTCGGCGTCCGCAATGTCGGTCCGTCGACGGCCTACGCCGCCGGCATCGGACTGGCGGCCTCCTGGGACCGCGAGCTGGCCAATCGCGTGGGGGCGGCGATCGGCCGCGACGCGCGGGCGCGCGGCGTGCACATCATGCTGGCGCCCGGCGTGAACATCACTCGCGCGCCCATGTGCGGCCGTAACTTCGAATACCTCGGCGAAGACCCGTTCCTGGCGTCGCGGATGGCCGTGTCTTACATCGAGGGAATGCAGGCGCAGGGGGTGAGCGCGACGGTCAAGCATTTCCTGGGCAACAACTCCGAGATCGATCGCCACCACACCAGCTCGGAGATCGACGAGCGGACCCTGCGCGAGATCTACCTGCCGGCCTTCGAGGCCGCCGTGAAGGAGGCGCACGTCGGCGCGCTCATGACCTCGTACAACCTGGTCGGCGGCGTTCACATGACCGAGAACGCGCCCCTCGTCGACGGTCTGCTCAAGAAGGAATGGGGCTTCGGCGGCGTCGTCATCTCCGACTGGGACGCGACCTACGACGGCGTCGCCGCGGCCAACGCTGGCCTCGACATCGAGATGCCGTCGGGAAAGTTCATGAATCGCGAGACGCTACTTCCCGCCATCAAGTCGGGGAAGGTCTCGGTCGCGACCCTCGACGACAAGGTGCGGCGGATCCTGCGGGCGGCGGTTCGATTCGGCTGGCTCGATCGGCCGGCCACCGATGCCAGCTTGCCACTCTTCAGCCAGGCCGGGCGCGAGCTGGCGCTCGCGACCGCCCGCGCCGGCCTGGTTCTCCTCAAGAACGACGGCGGCTTCCTGCCGCTCGACGGCAAGAAGATCAAATCGATCGCGGTGATTGGGCCCAACGCCTACCCGGCGATCCCGGTGGGCGGCGGCAGCGCGCAGGTCCGGCCATTTTCGGCGGTCAGCTTTGTAGAAGGGCTGGCCCGTCGGTTGGGCGGCGGCGCCACGGTCACCGTCAACCATGGCGTTCCGACGCTGGCCGAGATCTTCGACTCGACGGTCTTCCTCACGGCGCCGACCGGCGGCAAGCCCGGCCTCACCGGCGAGTACTTCAACGAGCGCAGCCTGGCCGGACCGCCCGCGCTCACGCGCGTCGACGAACACGTCAACTTCGCCTGGGACAAACCCAACTTCTGGCCGACCGGACAGCGCGAGGAATCGGCGGCCCGCTGGAGCGGCACGTTCATCCCCACCTCGTCGGGCGAGTTCCGCTTCGCCGCTTTCACGTATGGCCTCGACGAATATCGACTCTACGTCGACGGCAAGCTGGTGCTCGACCGCGCGCGCGGTCCGCAGCCGATCAACCTGGCCACGCTCAAGCTCGTGGCGGGGAGACCGTACGCCATCCGTTTCGAATATCTCCACGGCGATCACCACGCGCGGGTTGGCCTGGGCGTCCGCCGGGCCGATCAATTCGTCGACCCCGCCGCCAAGGTGCTGGCGGCGCACGCCGACGCGGTGGTGGTGGTGGCGGGGTTCGATCCGATGACGGAGGGCGAAGGGTACGATCGAACCTTCCAGTTGCCCGCCGGACAGGACGAGCTCGTCGCCGCCGTGCGCGCCGCCAACAAGAAGGTGGTCGTCGCCGTCACCTCGGGCGGCGGCGTCGACATGCGGAGCTTCGTCGACCAGGTGCCGGCCGTCATCGAGACCTGGTACCCGGGCGAGGAGGGCGGGACGGCGCTGGCGGAGGTGCTCCTCGGCGACGTCAGTCCATCGGGGAAGCTCCCGGTGACCTTCGAGCGACGCTTCGAGGACAGCGCGACGGCCGATAGCTACGCCCCCAGGGCCGACAAGAAGGTGGTCTACAGCGAGGGTGTGTTCGTCGGCTACCGGCACTTCGACAAGACCGGTCGCAAGCCGCTCTTCCCGTTTGGACACGGGCTCTCCTACACGCGGTTCAAGTACGGCGCGCTCTCCATCGCACCGGAAGCCATGCCGGTCGACGGGCCGGTGACCGTCTCGTTCGACGTCAGCAACGTCGGCCAGCGCCGGGGCGCCGAGATCGCGCAGCTCTATGTCGGCGATCGCCACGCGCCGGTGCCGCGCCCACCCAAGGAGCTCAAGGGGTTCGCCAAGGTCGATCTGGCGGCCGGCGAGACCAAGCGCGTCCAGCTCGCGCTCGACCGGCGGGCCCTCTCCTACTTCGACGTGAAGACCAGACAGTGGCGGGCCGAGCCGGGCGTCTTCGAGGTCCTGGTGGGATCGTCGGCGCGGCAGATCGAGCTGCGCGGCAAGCTCACGCTGCATTGATCCCGTCTCGTGATCGCTAAGGCTCGCGCTCGTACGGACCGATGTCGGGCGCGGTGCCGGCCGGCACCGGGTTCCCGGCGAAGTCCTGGGTGAATCCCAGGTCGGTGCCGTGGTTGAGCGCGGGTGAGGAGGCTTTGGGCGCATACCCGCTCGGATCGAGGGCGATGGTGGTCGGATCGACCGAGAACTGCGGATCGCCGCTCACGCCGTGCGCCTCGTCGGGGGTCATCGACCTCAGATCGGCGAAGTCGTAGCTCTGCGATCCGGTCTGGTTCGGCGTCTCGGCGGGCCCCGCGTTCAAGATGACGATCGGGCTCTGCCCGTCGAGTCGATAGAGGAGATTGTAGTCCGCCGAAAACCCCGTCATCGAGGTGGTGTGCACCATGTACGCTTCGTTGTCGTCGTAGAAGATGTTGTTGCGCAGGCTGATGCCGCTCGACGACTGCACGTGCATCCCGATCCCCATGCCGTTGGCGTTGTCGATCAGGTTGTTGGCGAAGAGGTGATTGCCCGCCACCTGAAACCCGTCGCCGTGCACGCGGATCGCGAAGTACGATCGCGAGGGTCCCAGGATGTTGTGGTGGATGTGAAAGCCGGTGCAGACGTACTCGATGTAGATCCAGGCCGTCGACCCGAAGTCCTTGGTCTTGGTGTCCTCGAAGTAGTTGTAGGCGATCTCCAGGTTCTCGACGCTGGTCTCCGCGCTGTCCGGGCGCGCGAACACGAACAACCCATCGCGGTGCCAGACGGCACAGACCTCGTATTGATCGAAGTCGTGGATGGTGTTGCCGAGAATCTTGAGTCCCGTGATCTTGGTATTCGGCGTCGAGTTGCCGAGCGCGACGGCGATCCCCCAGTTCATGTTGGTGACTTCGTTGCAGTCGATCTCGCCCCCGGCGATCTGCATGCCGCTGCCGGCCGACCAGGAGATCCCGGCGTTGCCAACGTCGCGCACCGTGTTGTGGCTCACCCGCGTGCCCGGCGAGTTATTGACGGTGATGCCGTTGCCCGATTGGCTCTCCCAGGTGGTGGTTCCCGGATTCGGGTTGGTCGGGTAGTAGACGTCGCTGATCTGGCAGTTGCTGACCTGGTCATTGGCGCCGCCGTCGATGGCGACCGCGGTCGAGCTTTGCGTCTTGCGGAAGCTCTTGATCACGAACGAATCGATGACGACGTAGGACCGGCCGTTCACCGTGAACCCGCCGGTGCGCGTCTCTCCACCGTCGATGATCGCCAATCCGCTCCCCCAGGTCCCCCGGCTGTTCCCGTCATAGATGATGGGCGCGCCGCTGGTGCCACTGGCGGCAATGGTGACGCTTCCGAGGTAGCTCACGCCACCTTTGAACGTCACCACGTCGCCCGGCATCAGCTTGGCGGCCGCAGGGCCACCGCCGGCCGCGCTGTCGCCCGGCGCATGTTTCCAGGCCGTCGTCTGCGAGAGCCCGTCGGCCGCGTCGCTCCCCGCTGCGAAGTCGACGAAGTACGTCGGCGTCAACGGCCCCGGTACGGCGGGCTTGCAGGAGAACTGCGGCGTGACGCCCGCGCCCCCCGTGGCGCCCACACCGCCGCCGCCGGAGGCGCCACCGTTGCCAGGTCCTCCCAGGTTTCCCGACCCTCCTCCGCCGTCCGGGTGCGACCCCGACGAGCCGCCGCACGCCCCGCCCGCGGCGACGGCCAGCGCCGCCACCAGACCCAAGCGTCGTGCACGTGCGGTCGACATCGCGCCCCCTCCCATCGTATCGCGGGCACGCCTCGCCGGGAACCCTTGCCGACAATCGTTGTCAGAGATCGTGATGCGTTGGTGTGTTGCGCTCTCGCTGGTGCTGGTCGCCCTGATCGTCGCGACGGTCAAGATCACGTCTCACAAACCGCGGCGCGTCGCCCACGCCCCGATCGAGGATCGCGAGGCCGCGCTGGACGACCGACCCGCCCACGCCGAGACCTCGCCCGGCCCGCTCCGCCCGTTCCAGACGGAATCCGCGCCCCGCCCGACCTGGCACGCCGCTCCCGTCAGTCACCCGGTGCGGGCTCCGGTGGTCCACCTGCACGGCCGCGTGTTGCCCCCGGTGGGAACAGACGCCGAAGAGGTCTTCGACGACCTCGAAGTCATCGCCGACGACGGGACGCGAGCCGTGACCGCGCGATTGAGCTCCGGCGGCCGTTTTTCGTTTCACCTCCCCCCCGGTCGGTACACCCTCCACGCCGCGGCCGGCGATCTTGCTGGCATGACGACGGACGTCCCGGCCGGCGGCGAAGACGACCGTGACATCGCGATTCAGCTCGGACCTGCCGCCACTATCGCCGGCAACCTGACCGCTCCCGACGACGCCGAGATCACCCTGCTCGCGTCGGTCGTTGGTGCGACGCACGCGACAGGGCCGCTGTCGGTCGAGCCGGGCAAGTTTTCGATCGAGGGGCTCATCCCCGGCCGTCGGTACGATCTGGTCTTCAGCGGCCCGAAGGTCCGAACGTCGACCTTGCGAAGCATCGCCGCGCCGGCCCGCGCGCTGGAGGTTGCCCTGGCGGCGCTGCCGGTCGTGCGCGGCACCATCGGATTTCCGAGCGGCGACAGCTGCCCCATCGAGACCGTCTCGCTGCGCGGCGTGGGCGTGGCGGTGGACGACGACGCCGAGACCGACGTGGACGCCGACTGTCACTTCGAGCTGACGCCGCCCGAAGGGGCGTCGGACCTGACCGTGGTCGCCGAAGGCCCTGGCTTCTATCTCGAGGAGAGCGTCTCGATCCCCCCGCAGGGCGATCCCGATCCAATCTGTCTCAATCCACCCTGCCCGCCGATCATTTGAGAACGATGGCGGCAGCGTGCGCCGCCAAGCTCACCGAGGTGACCCCGGCGTAGGAAATCGTGCCGGGCTCGTCGCCAGCGGCGTCGATCGCGCCGCCGCCCTGGGGCGTCGCCAGGCGGGCGCCCGTCGGAAAGGTCAGCGTGACCGACGAGGCGCCCGGGTTGACGGCCGCCCAGCCTTTCGCGAATTCGCGTTCATAGGCGCCGCCCACCGCCAGATCCGCGACGGTCGCGCCCGTCTTGACCGGCGCACCCAGATCGATCCCCCACTCCGGGTACCATTCGAGCGGGTCGCTCGCGAAGTAGTCGATGTACGTCTTGTCGCCGCGCACCAGCAGGTAGTTGGCGAGGTAGTAGAGGCGCTTCGCCACGTCGCCGGTGCTGCCGAGGTAGTTCTGCACGATCACGATCTTGTGCTTGGCCGCCAGGTCCAGGATCTGGGTGGTCGAGTGCTGCCAGTCGGCCACGGCGAAGCTCGGATCGGCGAACCCTTCGATGAAGGCGCCGGCGGTGAGCCCGTAGTTGGTGTTGTCCCAGCCGGTGGTGAAGGCGCTCGTGTTGGGGATGAGCGGCAATCCCTGCGCGCGGAGCGCGGCGTCGAGCCCCGTCATGAAGGTCTGCCAGGCCTGGATGTAGGTCTGCCCGCCCAGCTCGGCGATGGCGGTGTCGCGCGCGCCGGTCCCGGCCAGGCGCGGCTCGGCCGGAGACTGCGCTTCGGCCTGGAGCAGCGCCGGTGAGGCGGAATCGGCGAACACGCCGTCGTAGTCGCCGGCCACCGATTGCGCGATGAAGGATTGCGCCCAGTAGGCGGCGAAGCCGGAGTCGCCCAGGTTCATCAGGAGCTTGCCGTCGTTGTTCGAGGCGACGCGCATCCCCGCCTGGTTGTGCCAGAACCAGCTCTCGTGCGTGGTGACGGTGGGGTAATCGTTGCCCCAGCTCATGCCGTCCACGATGAAGGTGACGGACGGGGCCGACTGCCAGATCGCCAGGTGATAGTGGAGGACCAGGAAGTTGGGCTGCAGGGCGCGCAGCGGCTGCGATTGCGCGAGCGTCAGCTTCTGCGTCCCGACCATGTGGGTGACCACGAACATCTGTTGCGCGGCGGTCAAGCTGCCGGGGAGCTGGTCGGCCAGCACCAGGGTCTTGGCCGTGGAGTCGGGCCACGGGCGCTTGGTGGCAACGCCGCCGCTTCCGGCGGTTGCCCCCGAGCCACCGCTCCCGGCGGTTGCCCCAGCGCCACCGACCCCCGTCGCACCCCCGCTGCCCGGGCTCGCCGAGCCACCGACACCGGCCGCAGCCGAGCCGCCGGTGCCCGCATGTGCGCCGGCGCCGCCCGCGCCCGCCGGTGCCGTCCCGCCGCCACCACAACCGGCGGCCACCGCCGCCAGCCCAAATACGCGAGCCACCGCCAGTCGGCGCATCCCGCGATCCTCGACGGAATGCGCCGGCCTCTAAAGGCGTTGCGGCGGTTTCAGGCCGCTACCCCTTGCTCCAGGGGGGCACGATCTTGTTCATTCGCGCGTAGGCGATCGACTGGCCGAGGTGCTCGTGCTGGTGCTCGATCAGCACCATCAGCGCCTGGCGGGCCGTCATCTCGGTTCCGAAGAAGCTCACCTTCTTCTCGAGATCGGCGTCGGAGAGACCTTTGACCACGGTCCGGATGTTGTCGAAGGACTTCTCCAGGATCTTCTTGATCGCGGCCTTGTCGGTGGTCTTGGCCTCCCACTTCGGCGCGTTCGCATCGAAGGCGGCGTCGGCGGGCGGCTCCTTGCCGGTGGCGATCTTGAGCAGGCCGTAGTTCCCGTAGGCGAGGTGGAGATAGACCTCGGAGATCGAGCGGACGCCGGGCGCCGGCCGCCAGGTGAGCTTGTCCTGCGGCACCGCGTCTTCGAGCGACACGATCTTCTTCTCGGTGGAATCGAGCTGGCTGACGAAATCGGTCTGGAACGCGTTCTTGGGTGGCGCGGCCTGCGCGTGGTCCGCGAAAGCCGACAACGGCGCAAAGGCCGCGAGAACGAGGGCGAGCGAGCGACTTTTCATGAGGGGTCTCCGGAGTTGAGTTGGACGGCGCCTAGTGTGCCGCTTCGAACGCCAATGACAAGAGCAACACGGCGGCGCAGCCGATCAGGTTGAACCAGAGAAAGCCGATGCTGGTCGTCAGCCACACGACGATCACCAGCGCCTCCGAGACCAGCGCGGCCCAAAAGACCGGCGTCGCCCGCACCCGGCGCACGAAGAACGCGACCAGAAAGATGCCCAGGATGGTCCCGTAGAACAGCGAGCCCAGGATGTTGACCGCCTGGATCAAGTTGTCGAGCAGCGCCGCCGACGCGGCGAACAGGACCGCCAGGACGCCCCAGGCCCCCGTACAGATCTTGGCGACGCGGAGCGTGTGCGCGTCCGAGGCGGCCGGGCGCAAGCTGCGGCGGTAGAAGTCGATCACGGTGCAGCCGCCCAGCGCCGTCAGCTCGCCGGCGGTCGAGGACATCGCGGCGCACAGGATCACCGCCAGCAAGAGGCCCACCAGGCCCCGCGGGAGGTTCGCCATCACGAAGGTCAGAAAGACGTAGTCGGCGTCGTTGGTCTCCGGTCGGGTCAACGCGCCGGCGATGAGCGCCCGCGTCTCCTTTCGGATCTCGCCGGTTCGAAGCGCGGCCGCGCGGACGCGGGTCTGGGCGGCGGCGATCGCGGTCGCGTCGTCGTCGCGCAGCGCGCCCGAGAGCTGCAGGACGGCGCCCCGTTGCGCGGCGAAGGCGACCCGGTGCTCGGCCTCCAGGTGGTGCAGCTCCGCCGCGTGGGGCGTCCGCTCGACGCGCGCCAGCTCCGTCTCGTTGAAGAACAGCGGCGGCGGATTGAACTGATAGAAGACGAAAACCATCACGCCGACCAGCAGGATCAAAAACTGCATCGGGACCTTGAGCAGGCCGTTGAAGAGCAGGCCCAGGCGGCTCTCCGTGATGGTTCGCGCCGACAGATACCGCTGCACCTGCGACTGGTCGGTGCCGAAATAGGCCATCGCCAGGAAGCAACCGCCCGCCAGCCCCGACCAGAGCGTGTAGCGGTTGCCGAGATTGAGCGACGGGTCGACGACGTTCATCTTGCCGAAGGTCCCCGCGATCGACAGCGCGTGACCGAACGAGAGATCGGCCGGCAGGCGGCGCACGATCACCACGAAGGCGACCACCATCCCCCCCAGCATCACCACCATCTGATGTTTCTGCGTCTGGCCGACCGCGCGGGTGCCGCCCGCCACCGTGTACAAGATGACGAGCGCGCCGATGGCCAGGCAGGTGAGGTTCAACGACCACCCGAGGACCTTCGAGAGCACGATGGCCGGTGCGTAGATCGTGATCCCGGCCGAGAGTCCCCGCTGGAGCAGGAACAGGAACGCAGCCAGCTGGCGGGTCTTCAGATCGAAGCGCCCCTCCAGGTACTCGTAGGCGGTCAGCACGCGCAGCTTGTAAAAGCGCGGCACGAAGGCCACCGACAGCACCACCATCGCGATGGGCAGGCCGAAATAAAACTGCACGAAGCGCATCCCGTCCTGGTAGCCCTGCCCCGGCACCGACAGAAACGTGATCGCGGAGGCCTGGGTCGCCATCACCGACAGACCGATGGTCAGCCAGCGATCGCGATAGCCGCCGTGCAGATAGCCCGCCATGTCGGAAGGCCCGCGCGTCTTCCAGAGGCCGTACGCGACGATCGCCCCGAGCGTCCCGAACAGGACCACCCAGTCGAGGGCGCTCATCGAAAGAGCACGGTCAGCGCGACGCCCAGCGCCGCCTCGATCACCAGCGCGCCGAGGACGATGAGATAGATCGCGCGCCAGCTCAGAAACGGGGGGGCGTCGCCCAGCTCGGCGCGCGGGCCATCCGAACCCGCCGAACCCGCCGAACCCGCCGAACCCGCCGAACCCGTCGCGCCCGCGCCCGCCGCGCCGGCGCCTTCATCGCCCATGTCGTCCGCCGCCTCCGGCCAAGAGGTTGGCGAACAGCCGAAACGCGCCCGGCACGCCGGCCGGGAGCTGCCGGAAGAACGCCAGCCCCGTGTAGACGAAGGTCCCCTTGCCGGCCCGCGCCCACAGGAGACCGCCGAACAAGGGCGCCTCGCCGGGATCGTGCATCGACAGCGGCGTCTCGAACTTCGGGTCCCACTTGTCGGGGAAGTAGAGGCCGCGCTCCTGCACCCAGCCCTCGAAGTCCTGCGGCCCGAGGGCGTTGGGCGTCGTGAGCGCCGGGTGCTTGGGCGAGGCGAAGGTGACGGCCGCGGTCTCGTCGGTGACGCGTTTTTGGCTGATCTCGAAGGGCCAGGGGCCGATCGGCGTCGCCAGCGGCGCGAAGCGGTTGTTGGTGTTGTACTGGCAGACCAGCACGCCGCCGGCCTCGACGTAGGCCATCAGCGTCGCGTGCGCGGCGCGCAGGCGCTCGCTGGTATTGAACGCGCGCACGCCGATCACGATCGCGTCGAAACGGCCCAGCGTGGCGGCCCCGGCGGCGAGCGCCTCGTCCCCCAGCAGCGAGACGTCGTAGCCGACGCCGCGGAGCGCGGCCGGCACCTCGTCCCCCGGCCCCGAAAAGTAGCCGACCTTCTTGCCGCCGGTCTGCAGGTCGATCGGAACGAGGCGCACGTCGGCGTCGAGCAGCAGCGTCTGGATCGGGATGTGCGCGTGCTCGATCCGCACGACCTCGCGCGAGAGGTGCCGGCCGTCGACGTCGGCGACCACCCGCAACGTGCCCGGCGCCGCGCCCGTGTTCTTCCCGGCGGTGGCGACCTGAAAGCTGAAGGTCGCTTCGCTCCCCTTGCCGGCCAGTGAAAATGGAACGCTGGGCGGCGTGACCGACCAACCCGGCGGCGCCTCGAAGCGCAGCGTGCCGGTGACCGAGGGAGCGCCGGCCAAGAGCCGCACGCCCAGCGTCTTCGCCGCCCCGCCCGAAAACAGCATCACGGCCGTGTCGGGGGAAACCGAGACCAGCGGCGTCACCTCCAGCGGGCGGAGGCGCTCCCCCATCACCGGATCGGTCCACTTGTAGGCCACCGGCCGCGCGACGGTAAATCTCTTGCCAGCGACCGCGAAGGTGAAATCGACCTCCAGCTTCGACGGCGCCTCGGGCGCGCCAACCAGCGCCGGATCGGCGACGCGGTAGAGCCCCGCCTCCGGCGGCGTCTCCAGCCAGTACGGGGTCGACGGCGCCAGATCAGCGGGAAGACGCACGTTGCGCTTGCTCTCGAAAGCCGTCGCCGCGCCCCCGCCCTTCGGCGCGACCAGCGCGTGCACGACCTTGTCGGCGCGGGGCGCGAACGGAAACCGCACCTCCTCCAGCTGAACCGGCACCGGCGAGCGACCGGCGGCAGTGGCGACGATCTCGATCTCCGTCCCCGGCGCCGCGCGGAAATCGGGGGCGGTCGCCTCGGCGAAGATGCCCGCGCAGGCCAGCAGGAGCTCCCGGACCTCCCGCTTCTTGAGCGCGCGCCAGCCCGCGTCGGCGACGCCGTCGAGGGCCGCGTCGAGCGTCAGCAGGCCGGCGATCGACGCCGAGGGGGCCGCGGGATCGAACTTCGCCACCAGCTTGTCGATCAAGGGGCGAAGCCGCGCGCCGCCGCCGACCCGCCCCCAGGAAAGATCGACGTCGTCGAAGAGCCCCACCGGGCCCTTCTTCGACGGCGGCCCCGCCTCTGCGAGCGCCTTGAAGTACTCGATCGTCGGTGCGCGCGAGCGCGCCACGCCGAACCCCTGGCTCTTGTGCATGCTGCGGCTGTCGGCCGCCATCTCGCCGTAGGAAACGCCGAGCAGCGGATTGTAGCCGCCCACGTCCAGCTTGATCTGCCCCGACAGATCCTCCCCCGCCTTGATGTTCCAGGACGATCGATTCCACAGCAGGCGCCCCGCCTGCCAGGGCGTCACGCCGCCGGTCAGCTCCTCCGGGTGAAAGTGGGGATCGGCGGCGGCGCGAAACGCCTCCATCGCCAGGATCGCCGACGCCGTGTGGTGGCCGTGCGTATCGGCCGGCCCGGGCGAAAAACGGGTGATGATGATGTCGGGCCGAAAACGCCGGATCACGGTCACCATGTCGGCCAGCACCGCCTCCTTCCCCCAGATCCGCAGGGTCTCCTCCGGGCTCTTCGAAAAACCGAAGTCGCGCGCGCGCGTGAAGAACTGCTCCGCGCCGTCGATGCGCCGCGCGGCCAGCAGCTCCTGCGTGCGGATGAGGCCCAGCTCCGGCCCCTGCTCGGAGCCGATCAGGTTCTGGCCGCCGTCGCCGCGGGTGACCGACAGGTAACCGGCGCGGACCAGCGCGCCGTTGGCGAGGTAGGCGAGCAGCGCCGTGTTCTCGTCGTCGGGGTGGGCGGCGATGTAGAGCACGCTGCCCACCACGCCCAGCTTGCGCAGGCCGAGCGCGATCTGGGCCGCGTTCGGCTGCGCCGGCGGACCAGCCGCGCTGGCGCTGGCGGAAACGGCGGTGACGAAGGTGAGGGTGAGCACGACGAGACGTGGCGGCATCGGGAGGTGGCGTCGGAGTATAGTTGATGCGTCCGGTGGGCCGCCCATTCTCAAGCTCATACCTCGCGGGCGAGGCGGACGCGCGGGCGTTCATGGCCCTCGACTTCCGGGCGCCGCAGGAACGAATCGCCCGCACCCGGGCCGCGTCGGCGCGGCGGATCGCGCCCGAGCTGGCGGCGGTCCTGCGCGCGCAGCAGGCGGCGCTGCCGGCCAGCTCCGCGCGGGCGGCCAACCTGGAGGCGCTCTGCGCCGGCCACACCGCGGTGGTCGCCACCGGCCAGCAGGTCGGGCTTTTTCTGGGGCCACTCTATTCGTTTTACAAGGCGGCCTCGGCGGTCGCCGTGGCGCGCGCGCTCGAGGCCGAGTCGGGCGTCCGCACGGTACCTCTCTTCTGGCTGCAGACC
>JADGRB010000521.1 GCA_017881315.1 Pseudomonadota bacterium | reverse complement strand
ACCCGGGTTCCCCTCCCCCACCGACCTGGACCCCGCCGCGCCTCTTTCGCCGCCTCCTCGTCGTCGCGCCGAAGCGTCGAAGGTAGTTCTTGAGCGTGCCCGGCGCGATGACCAATCCCTTCGACGAGAGCAGTGCCGCCAAGGTCTCCAGGCCATAGCCGTTCTGTCGCAGCACCAGTAGCTCCGCCGCGATCCTCTCGACGGCCTCCACCTTCGTTGCGGTGGTCCGGATTCTCGGCGCCGGCGGAAGCGCGACGAGCTCGCGTCTGATCTCTTCGATTCGCTCGATGGTGATGTCCATGGACGTTTCTCCTTCTCGTCCACGGTTCTCGCAGTCGACACGTCGAGCGTTGCCGATCAGAGCGCGCGGCGACGCCGACCGTTGTTCACCGCGGATTCCAGATCGGTGCGAAGAAGCGACGCGAAAGGCATCTCGGTAGGGAGGTTGTGCAGGGCAAGATAAAGAAGTGATACCACTCAGGGCCTAAGTGCCCGTCGTGGTTATCAAAATGTAGGTATCACGCGGATCGCGCGTGATACTCGCTGTGCTCCAACCTCGCGCCGCCACTGGAGAATGGTGGGTATCACCTGCCCCTTTCGGACGTCGGTCTCCGACGGAGAACCAAAATTCTCGCGCTTCGGCACGCCATGGCCTCCGCCAAAGCACCGCCGCACAAGATGAGTCGGCCACCAACCGCACTCGACCCCGCCGTACTTCGACCGCTGGTCGGCGGATTGTGCACCTACTGCGGTCGCGCACGGCGCCGTAAACTCAGTTAGTTCGTCGCGGTTGGTGAAATAGAGCAGAGCCCGCCGAGCGCACCACCATCGGCCGCCACACAGGCGAACGGGCCAGCCTGAGGGCACAGTTCCAGAGAGCAGCTGGTTGCATCCTTCTTGTCGCACCCTTGGTCGAAGAACTGCTTTTCGACTGCGATGGCTTGCGTCCCGTCGTTGACGTAGGAGTTGCAGCCCGCGCACAAGAATACCGGCACGGCCGCCAGACATTGATTCGGTGCGCCTGGCGTGCACGCGCGCGCGGCATACACAGCAGCCTGGTAGTCGCTTACGAGCTGCTCGCAGGTCTTGCCACCGTCGCTGCGAGCGAGCGAGCCCGAGCCGCAACCCTCGGCTAGGGCGACTAGCCCAACGGTCATCAATAGCACAAGCGATCGCATGCTCATGCGATCCGCAACATGCATGCCAGTACGAACCTCGCGCGATCGCGCCATCGCTGGCATTCTCTCTCAGAAAACTGAGACACCGATGGGCGATCGGGACACTAGCGCCGTTTGCCCAGTCCCAATCAGCCGCTGCCGCGTAACCCTGCGTAACCAAAGTCGGTGCGAGGAAGAGGACTTGAACCTCCACTCCTTTCGGAACCAGATCCTAAGTCTGGCGCGTCTACCAGTTCCGCCATCCTCGCGTGTACCTACGTGATGCTAGATGCCTCGCGAGAAAGTCGCGAGAAAATCCGACGCTAGTTTAGGGCGTCGATCACCCGGCCCACGTCAGTGATCCGACCCAGCGTCGGGCGGGGGGCAGGTCAGCCCGCCGTGGCCGCAGGAGCAGGGGATCGTCGGGCAGCTGGCGTCCGGGAACTGTCCGGATACCAGGAAGCCGCTCTGCGGGCTGGCGTTCGTGGGATCCGACGGGCAGACGAAATCAGAGGGCTCGGACGACAGCCGGATGCCGACCAACGTCCCCGAGGAATCGTAGACTCGCTTCTCCGGACCGCCGTAGGAACGCTGGCGGGCCTCCAGATCACGAAATCTCCGCTCCAATGCCACGCCGCATGACTAGCTTCTCCCGGACCGCCTCACGGATGCCCACATGACCCCCCCGCCCCGTCACTTTTCGATGCTCCGTGAGTTTCAGCTCGCGGATCTGTTCACGCTCCTGAACGGGTTTACCGGCGCAGGCGCGCTGCTCTCGTTCATGCGGTTCGTCGTCGATGGGC
The DNA here is from genome assembly GCA_017881315.1 of Pseudomonadota bacterium. Classification (GTDB taxonomy): domain Bacteria; phylum Myxococcota_A; class Polyangia; order Fen-1088; family Fen-1088; genus JADGRB01. Next base: position 720 of record JADGRB010000521.1, on the reverse strand, counting down.
GGATCTCCTACTTTTGGCTGGGGACGGCGCTTCTGCCCGTCGCCCTGGTGATGGATGCGCTCGACGGCAGGATCGCGCGGCTGCGCGGCCAGGCTTCCCCTTTCGGGCAAGAGCTCGATTCGCTGGCGGACGCGGTTTCGTTTGGCGTCGCGCCGGCGGCGATGGCGTTCGCGGCCGGGATGCGGGGAGGCTGGGACGCCCTGTTCTTGATCTATTTCGTCGGGTGCGGAATCAGCCGGCTGGCCCGCTACAACGTCACCGCCGAGGCGTTGTCCGGTCGCACCGACGCCTCGGTCGATCCCGGAACAGCCAAGGTCACCCACTTCGAGGGGTTGCCCATCCCCACCAGCTTGGCGCTGGTCGCCATGGTCGCGATCTTCGCCGCGCTGGGCCGCTGGCAGGCGTCGCTCCCGCTCGGGGCACTCGCCCTCGGGCCCTTCACGCTGCACCCGCCCGCGGTGCTGTATTTTCTCCACGGCAGTGGGATGGTGAGCAAGACGCTGCGGATTCCCAAGCCCTGAGCCTCAAGAACGGGCATCTTGGGCGGGTCGCGCAGTTAGACCTCTGGCCCTAGATGCCCCTGCACCCCGCGCCCTCGACCGATCGTCGGGCTCGCGTTTGTGAACAATCGGCTCATGGTTCAAGGCCCGTCCGGCGGCCAGCACCGTCAGCTGTGGCAGCGCACGCGACGAGCTACCCGATCGAAAAATCGTGCTTAGG
>JADGRB010000026.1 GCA_017881315.1 Pseudomonadota bacterium | reverse complement strand
CTTGTTCCGCTCGCAGAAGTCGGCGGTGAAGTACTCGTCGATGAAGGTGACGTCGTTGTAGAGCTTGCGCACCTCGAAGATCTTCTTGCGCCCGAGGCCCACCCGCTTGTCCCAGGTCCGCCGCGCATCGAGGCTCTCGCACTCGTTCCACTCGCGCCCGAAGCGCCCCTTGTCCCAGCGCTCCTCGACGTCTCTCAAGAGCTCGATCCCGATCTTGTAGGGATTGAACTGTCCCGGCGCGGTCGCCAGCACGCTGGCGTTGTGGTCGGCGTAGTCGATGATCTCCGAGACCTTGAGCGCCTTCTCGGTCATGATCCGGCTGTGCCAGTAGGCGGCCCAGCCCTCGTTGAGGATCTTGGTCTGGCGCTGCGGCGCGAAGTAATAGGCCTCGTCGCGCACGATCTCCAGGATGTCGCGCTCCCAGGGATCGAGCGGCGCGTTCTGCAGCAGGAACAGCAGGACGTCGCGCTCCGGCTCTGACGGGTTCTTCTTGGGCCTGTCGCGCTCGCGCTCCATCTTCCGCCGCTGTTCGTCCAGGTACTCGGGCGGGTTGATGAACTTGTCCATGTAGGCCTTGGCGCGGATGCGTGGAATCTCCGCGGTCTTCTCCTGCCGCTCCTTCTCCCGCTCGGGTGGCGCCCGGCGCGTGATGAACGGCGACATCGGGTCGATCAGATTCTCCAGGCACAGACAGGAGTCGATGAAGCTCTCGATCTTCTCGATGCCGAGCCGCTCGACGTGGCGGCGCACGCGGGTCGCGTGGTTCGCCATCCCATCGATCATGCGGCGGTTGGTCTTGGAGAAGAAGTAGTTGTTCTTGAAGAAGTCGACGTGCCCCAGCACGTGCGCGATGACCATCTTCTGATCGACCAGCGAGTTGCCTTCCAGCAGATAGGCGTAGGCCGGGTTGTTGTTGATGACCATCTCGTAGATCTTCGAGAACCCGTAGATGTGGCTCTTGGAGAGGTGCTCGAACTCCATGCCGAAGCGCCAGTGCGGATAGCGCACCGGGAACCCCCCGAAGGCGGCCACCTCCTGCATCCGCTTGTAGTCGAGGATCTCGAACTCCACCTCCCAGAAGTCGAGCCCATAGGCGCGCCCGTACCCTTCGATCTCGCGCTGGATGTCCGACAGATACGGGGGAAGGGAGGCCATGGCCCGGCTTCTACTTTCCCTTGCCCAGGAAGTCGCGGATCGACTCCATGATCGCGTCCTTGCCCTTGATCTCCGAGACCACCAGGCTGTCGTCCTCGTCGAAGTGCTCGTTCAGATCCTTGATGAACTGCCCCGAGCCGTAGGGGCTCTCGACCTGGCCGTAGCAGAAGAGGTTCACCTTGGGGAGGATCTGGGTCTTCAAGATATCGACGCACTGGACCGTGTCGTCGACCGACCAGTTGTCCCCGTCGGAGAAATGAAACGGATAGATGTTCCACTCCGAGGGTGGGAAGTCGTCCTCGATCATCTTCGCGCACAGCTTGTAGGCGCTCGAGATCATGGTCCCGCCCGACTCGCGCGTTCGGAAGAACGTGTCTCGGTCGACCTCCTTTGCCACGGCGTCGTGGATGATGTAGCGCGACTCCAGCCCCTTGTACTGGCTGCGCAGCCAGGCATCGATCCAGAAGGATTCGATCCGGACGATCTCCTTCTGCTCGTCGCCCATCGACCCCGAAACGTCCATGATGAACAGCATCACCGCGTTCGACTGCGGAAGCGGCGAGGTCCTCCAGGAACGGTACCGGCGATCCTCGCGCACCGGCACGATCATGGGGTTCGCCGAGTTGTAGGTGCCGGTCATGATCTGCCGGCGCAGGGCCTGGCGGAACGTCCGCTTGAAGTGGCGCAGCGATTCCGGGCCGGCGCGCCGGATCCCGACGTAGCGGTCCTTCTGGGCAATGATCCGCTGCTTGCCCTTGGGCTCGATGCGGGGAAGTTGCAGCTCCTCGCCCATGATCTGCGCCAGCTCCTCCAGCGAAAGCTCGACCTCGAGCGCGTGCTCTCCCGCCTGGTCGCCGGCCTTGCCGCTGCCGTCGGCGTTGGGATCGCTCTTGCCCAGGCTGTCGCCGACATCGCCGCTCCCCTGCCCGACCCCGCCGCGATCTTTGCTGCCGAAGCGGAACCTCGGGACGTTGATCTGCGGGAGCGGAATGGAGACCAGATCCTTCCCCTTGCGGCCGATGAGCTCGCCCTGCGAGATGTACTTGCGCAGGTCCTGCTTGATCTTTCCGCGCACGATGTCGCGAAAGCGGCCGTGGTCCGGATCGATCCGCAACGCCATCAGATCACCAGATCCACGAAGCGACCCGAGGCCGGGTCATACACCCCCAGCCGTTGCCCCTTGGCCTTGGCCGAGACCGCCTGTTCCAGCATCCCGAGCGCCCGGGTGAGCACCGCCAGCGGCTGCTCCGTCTTGAGATCCCCCATGAGCTTGACGAGCAACGCCGCCGCCTGGCCGTTGACCTCGACGTTCACGGCCGGAAGCGCTTCACGCGTGGTGCGATCCATGCCTGGCGACGACCTTTCGCCCTAGTCCTTGACGTCGCCTCTGGCGAAGATCGAGGCCACGAAGTTGAGGACGTCGGTGGCGCAGATCTCGCAGTAGCCGTAGTTGCGGATCATGCGGTTCTTCACCACGTCGATCTTCTCCTGCGTGTCGCGATCGACGACGGCGGAGACCAGACTGGTCAGCTTGATCGAGTCCTTCTGGTCCTCGAACAGCTTGAGCTCCAGCGCCTTTTGCAGCCGCTCGTTGGTGCGGAAGTCGAACTGCCGCCCCTCGATCGCGAGCGCGCCGATGTAGTTCATGATCTCGCGGCGGAAGTCGTCCTTGCGCGAATCGGGGATGTCGATCTTCTCTTCGATCGACCGCATCAGCCGCTCGTCGGGCTCTTCGTCCTGCCCGGTGTACTTGTTCTTGACCCGCTCCTTTTGAGTATAGGCCTTGATGTTGTCGATGTAGTTCGCGCAGAGCTTGCCGATGGCCTCTTCGTCGGCGCTGATCGCCCGCTGGACCTCGTTCTTGACGATGTCCTCGTACTCCTGCTTGACCAGGCCCAGCAGCACGCCGTAGCCCCGCCGCTGCTCGTCGTTGGTGATGAGCGAATGGTGCCGCAGGCCCGACTCGAGCTCGTTCATGACCATGAACGGGTTGACGCACCCTTCGCCCCGATCGCTGACCAGCGCGTTCGAGATCTTGTCCTGGATGTAGCGCGGGCTGATCCCGTCCATCCCCTCGCGCACCGCCTCCTTGCGCAGCTCTTTGATGTTGTCCTGGGTGAAGCCCGGCAGCGTCTTGCCGTCGTAGAGCTTCATCTTCTGCACCAAGGTCAGCTGGTGCTTCTTGGGATCTTCGAGGCGCGTGAGCACCGCCCACATGGCCGCCATCTCCAGCGTGTGCGGCGCGATGTGCTTGCCGCGGATCTTGCCGGCGTTGTAGTCCTTGGCGTAGATCCGCTGCTCTTCGGAAACACGCGTGATGTAGGGGATGTCGATCTTGACCGTCCGGTCGCGGAGCGCCTCCATGAACTCGTTGGAGAGGAGCTTCTTGTACTCGGCTTCGTTGGTGTGGCCCAGGATCACCTCGTCGATGTCGGTCTGGGCGAACTTCTTGGGCTTGATCTTGTGCTCCTGCGAGGCCCCCAGAAGGTCGTAGAGGAACGCGACGTCCAGCTTCAAGACCTCGATGAACTCGATGATCCCGCGGTTGGCGATGTTGAACTCACCGTCGAAGTTGAAGGCGCGCGGATCGCTGTCCGAGCCGAACTCGGCGATCTTCCGGTAGTTGATGTCGCCGGTCAGCTCGGTCGAGTCCTGGTTCTTCTCGTCCTTGGGCTGGAAGGTCCCGATGCCGACGCGATCCTGCTCGGACAAGATCATCCGCCGCACCCGCACGTGTTTGACCACCTCGGCCCAATCGCCTTTGTACTCCGCCAAGAGCTCGCGGAAGATGAGGCGGCAGGCGGGATCCAGATCGCCTTCGATGTGAACCTGGGGCTTGCCCGCCACGTTGATCCCCAGCTCGGTGAGCGCCTTGTCGCGCCACTCCGGCGGGAACAGCCGCAGCGGCTCCTCGTGCATCGGGCACTTGAAGGTGGTCTGGCCGCCCGTGATGCGCGCCAGCTTTTCGGGCAACACCCAGTCGTAGGTGTAGAGCGCGCCTTCGGGCGTCCGCGAGTACTCCTCCATCCCGCGCTTGATGAGCCGCGCGATGGTCGACTTCGAGCTGCCCACCGGACCGTGGAGCAGGATCACGCGCCGCTCGGTCCCGTAGCGCTGGGCCGCGCTGTGCAGCACGCTGACCAGGCGCATGAGCGGGATGTCCAGCCCGAAGATGGCGTCGCGCCCGTTGTGGTGCTCGTCCTTGAAGAAGTTGTAGCGGATGAGCCGCTTCTTGTTGTCGATGTACTCTTCCTGTCCGTAGGACAGGATCATGTCGTAGACGCGCTGGAAAGCGCTGCGCGTGACGGCGGGGTTCTTGCGGATGAGGGCGAGGTACTCGTCGAATGCGCCCGTCCAGTTCAGAGCGGCGAACTCCTTCAAGTTCTGCAGCGCGGCGACCTTCGCGATCAGCGCGGGCGTATCGCCCGTCTTGCCGGTCGATTCGGAAACGGCCATCGGGATTTCTCCTTTCGGACGCGAAGCTGTAAAGGCCATTACCCGGCGCCAGGAGCCAGGAACGGCGAAGGTTCATTGTAGCACGGCGCGGCGACGGTCGTATCGGTGAGTCGATGCCGATCGTCAGAAATTTGAGATGGTTTCGGCGCGACTTCGGGCGGGTCGAGGCGCAGTTGCCGCGGCCCGGGTCGGCGCCTAGCATCAGCTCATGCCTAACCCCTATCTTAGATTGTATCGTTGGATGTTCCTCATGGTGCTGGCCGTCGGCGCGGTCGGCTGCAATGGGAACCAGTTGATGTGCCCGGCGACGCTCGAGGCCTGCCCGGCGACGCTGCCCGCCGACGGCGCGCCCTGCACGGCCCGTGGGTCGGCCGCCTTGTGCGAGTACGGGACCGATCCCTGGTATGCCTGCAACACGGTCGCGTACTGCGATTCTCAGGGCGGCTGGTACACGATAGCCTCGAGCGAACCGGATTGTCCGACCACCCTGCCGTCCGGCTGCCCGGCCTCGTTCGCCGAGGCCATGTCCGGCGGCCAGAACGCTTGCGCCTCGGCGCCCGATGGGCAGCTCACCTGCCGCTACCCGGATGGGACCTGCGGGTGTACGGCGGGGGGCCTCACCTGCACGGCGCCCGCGGTGGCGGGCTGCCCCGCCACGCGACCGCACGTTGGGACGGCTTGCTCCCTCCCCTGCACGACGTGGGGCTCCGGGAGCTGCGACGGACAGAGCATGAAGTGCGTGTGCGGGACCTGGCAGCCAATCCAGTGCACCGAATAAACCTCTATCGGACTGAAAATGGGCGCTCGAAGGCGCTCTTATCCGCTGCGACGCTGGTCCGCGCGCGCGGGTGCCAGTAGACCTCGCACCGATAAATCCTCATCGAGTTTCGGCCAGTGGATTCCTACGCCGTGACCGACGAGCCGCCAATCGGCGAGATCCTCGGTGCTGGCTTCAGAGAGTCTCGGAAACCATTCGAGCGGAACGTGGACCGCCCGCCCGTCCTCCAGGTGGACCACGAGCTCGCCGTCGGCGAACTCGACTCTGACCGCCCTGGGTTCTTCAGTCGCCGAAATACTCACGCCATTTCTCCAGGAAATCGGACCGATGCTGAATGACCAGCAGTCTAGCGCGTCTCAACTCGGAATTCTTCAGGTCCTTCGCGATCGCCATAGTCACGGGCTCGAGCCAGAATTTCGCGTGCCCTTCTCCTCGTTCGACATGGATGTGCGGCGGCTCGATCCCTTCGTTGCTGAAGAAGAAGAATCGGAACCCCTCGACGCGCAGGACCGTCGGCACGACCCCATATCGTCCGCCGACGGAGGAAGTTGCCCATCGGTCTCCCCCCGCGGGCCTTGCTGGACCTGCCTTGATCGGGCGGGCGGTTAGTAGTGGGACAAGGAGCCGTCGACCCGCGCGCGTTTGAGCGCGAAAGCGAAGAGGCCGGCGCCGACCGGGGCGAGGACGCCCGCGAAGATCAGCAGCGCCAGCAGCGAGTCGCGCAGCTCGCCCGGTCCTGCCCCGACCAGCAGAGCGCCCCGCAGGACCGCCAGCGCGTGGGTGAGCGGAAGCAGGCGGCCGACCTCGCGCAGCCAGGCCGGCAGCACGGTCACGGGGTACATCACCCCGGAGAGGAAGAACGAGAGCGAGCCGATCACCATCGCCACCGGGTTCATGCGGCGGACCAGCATGGTCGTGGCGGCCGCCAGCAGGCCGAGGCCCGAGAAGGCCGCGATGATGAGCGGCACCGAGATGGCCAGCGAGAGCAGGTTGACCCTCGACAGATCGAGCCCCAGCAGCAGCTTGGCGCCCAGCAGGTAGGCCGCCGAGCGAAGGGAGGACGCCGCGAACTCGTAGACCGGCGGCGCGCCCAGGACCATCCAGGGGGGCGCGGGGGTTGCGACCTCGGCCTCCAGCGTCCCCATCATCTGGGCGAAGCGGATCCGCTGCGCCAGGCCGGAGACACCGACCTGCTGGAACTCGGTGGCGAGAAAGCCGATCACCACGAACCCGAGGTAGTTGCCGCGGTAGACGGCCAGGTGCGGGTTGATGGCCGCGCCCACGAACCGCGAAAGAAACAGCAACGATCCCACCGCCAGGCCGAAGCCGAAGATCCGGATGATGAACGCCGTGCGGTAGCCACCGAGCGCCGCCAGCTCGCGCCGGATGAAGGCGACCAGCACCCGCAAGAACCACGGAAGACGTGCGACCGCCGCCGCGCTCACAGGCCCAGCTCCGCTTCGATGCGGTCGGGCGCCGACTCGCCGCGCAGCCGGCCCCCATCCAGGAACAGCACCCGGTCGGACATCGCGCGCGCCTCGGCCGGATCGTTGCTGCACACGATCGCCGTGCGACCGGCGCCGCGAATGATCTCATCGCGGAGGAAGGCCCGCAGATCGCGCGCGCCCTTCGGATCGAGCCCCAGCGTCGGCTCGTCGAGCAGGAGCACCTTCGGATCGCCGAGCAGACCGCGCGCGATCGCCAGGCGCTGCCGCATGCCGCGCGAATATTCGCGGTAGCGGCGATCGGCGGCCTCCGCCAGGCCCACACGTTCCAGCAGCTCGCCGGTCCGCCGGCGCGCGGTCGCCGCCGGCAGCCCGTGCAGCGCCGCGAAGTAGTGCAGGTTGCCGCGCCCCGAGACGCGGTAGTGGAAGCTCCGCTCGTCGCCGACCACGAACGCCACCCGGCGCCGGAACTCGGAGGTGCCGGCGCCCGCGTCGATGCCCCCTACCTCGGCCCGTCCGGCCGACGGCAGCAAGAGCCCACCCAGGATCCGCACCAGCGTCGATTTGCCGGCGCCGTTCGGCCCCATCATGCAGGCGATCTCGCCGTGCGGGACGGTGAACGACACGCCCGCCAGCGCCTCGACGGGGCGACCGAAGAGGCGCCCGCGAAGGAGCTCGCGCACTCCAGCGGGCGATTGAAAGACCTTGCCCAACCCCTCGACGACGATCGCCGGCGCCGCGTTCATGGTGCCAGGGGCTTGCCCCCGCGCTGATACTTCACGACCGCGGCGTTGTGCTCGGCGACGCTCTTCGAGAAATAGTGCGACCCGGTGCCGTCGTTCTTGGCGACGAAGTAGAGGTAGGGCGTGTGATCGGGCGCCATCACCGCCTCCAGCGCCGCCCGCCCGGGGTTCGAGATGGGCCCGGGCGGCAGCCCCTCGTGGGTATAGGTGTTGTAGGGGTTCTCGCGATCTTCGAGCTGGATGCGGCGGATGCGTCCGTCCCACTTGAGACAGGCCGGCGAGCGCGGCGTGCCGACGGTGCAGCCGTAGATGATGGTCGGATCGGTCTGGAGCAGCTTGGGTGAGAAGGTCGGCATCCGCAGGCGGTTCATGAACACCTGCGCGATGCGCGGTCGTTCCTCGGCGCGGCCGGTCTCTTTCTCGACGATCGACGCGAGGACCACGATCTTGTGGTCATCGAAGCCGAGGGTCTTCTTGAGCTCGGCGACGGTCTTGGCGTGCGCGGCGCGCAGCTCGGCGAAGACCTGGCGATGGCGGCGCACCAGCGGAATGAGCACGCGCGCGGGCGCCGTGTGCGGGCGCATGCGGTAGGTGTCCGGGAAGAGGTACCCCTCGAGCGACCCACCCGGCAGGCCCAGCTCGGCGGCGAAGGCCGGATCGGTCGCCTTCATGATGAGCGCCGACTTGTCGGCGATCCCGGCGGCGTCGAAGATCTCGGCGACCTCGACCAGGTTCTTCCCCTCCGGAATCACGATCGCGACCAGCTCGTCGGCGGCCCCCTTGACCAGCGTGTCGAGGATCTGCCGCGGCGAGGCCGGTGCGCCGATCTCGTAGCGGCCGGCCTTGAAGCGACCAGCGACCCCGCGCTGGCCCGCGTAGAGACGGAACACGGCCGGGTTGCCGATCAAACCGGCCTGGGCCAAACGTTCCGCCACCTCCCCGGCGCTTGCGCCATTCGGGATCTCGACCGTCACCCGGCCCCGAGCGCTCCCGCCGGGCCGATCGCCATAGCGCCAGGCGGTGCGGGCCACGAAGGTCATCGCGACCAACCCGAGCAAGCTGGTGATCGCGAAGACGACGAGCGCGCGTTTCATCGGCCGGGTCACGCGGGCTCGTCTCCACGGTGTGCGTCCAGCCATCGGCGGAGAATAACCGCGGCCGCCACCTTATCGACCACCTCCCGGCGCCGGGCGCGCGAAAGATCGGCTGCCAGCAGGACCTCCTCGGCCTCGACCGTGCTGAAGCTCTCGTCGATCAGCTCGACCGGGACATCGAGCGTCGCCCGCAAACGCGCCGCGAACGCCTCGACACTTCGGGCGGCACGTCCATGCTCGCCGTCGGGATCGAGCGGAAGACCCAGGACCACCCGGCCCGCATCCTGCGCCCGCACCACGGCGGCGATCGCCTCCAGATCGCGCTGGCCGCCCCGCCGCGGAATCAACGCGTGCGGCTGGGCCGTGATGCCGAGGCCGTCCGTCACCGCCACGCCGATCCGACGCGTGCCGAGATCGATTGCGATCACCCTCTGCGGCACGGGGCTAGTGTATACCGTACCCCATGGCCGACCATCCGAAAGCCCCATCGGGCGATCCGAACGCGCCGCAGATCCAGATCGACGTCGACGAAGCGATCGCGCAAGGCGCGTACTCGAACCTGGTCCTCATCAACCACAACGAGAACGAGTTCGTCCTCGACTTCGCCTATATGCAGCCGTCGACGCCGCGCGCACGCGTCCGCGCCCGCATCATCTCGTCGCCGCGGCACACCAAGCGCCTCCTGCGCGCCCTCGAGCACAACCTGCGCCGTTACGAGGAGCGTTTTGGGAAGATCGAAGAGCCCGCCCCGGAGCAGCCGTACCCAACCGGCGGGCTTATTAGCTAACCGCGCCTTCCAGGGTGGTGAGGGTGCCGCTGCGGGTGTCGAGCTCGCACAGGGCCCCGTAGGGGAGCGCGCGGTTGCGGGTCCCGTGTCCAAAGGCGCCCCCGCGCACGACGGGGATCGGCAGGCGGCCGAGGCGCTCGATCAGGACCTGATCGGCCGTCGGCGATTCGGCGCGGGTCGGCTCCGGCTCGCGACAGCCGGAGAAATCGCCGAGCACGACTGCGCTGACCGCGCTGAACAGACCGGCCAGATCGAGATGCGTGACCAGACGGTCGAGCCGATAGGGACGCTCGCCCAGGTCTTCGAAGAACAGGATCGCGCCGGCGACGTCGGGAAGGTACGGCGTGCCCAGAAGCCGCGAGAAGACCTCCAGGTTCCCGCCCAGTAGACGCCCCTGCACACGCCCCGGAATGATCTCCTCCAGGTCCGACAAGAGCGGCCCCGGACCTGACGTCTCGATCCGTTCGAAGAGCGCGCGCTGATCTTCGCTCGACAGGTTGCCGAGCTGGGTGACCACCGGGCCGTGAACGGAGACGACGCCGGCGCGCGCGGCGGCGGCCAGCAGGGCGGTGCCGTCGGAGAACCCGACCAGCACCCGAGGATGGGCGGCGAGCGCGGCCAGATCGACGAACGGCAGCAGGCGCAGCAGGCCGTAGCCGCCACGTGCCATCACGACGGCGCGAACGTCCGGCTCCGAGAGGGCGCGGGTGAGCTCGGCGAGGCGCCGATCGTCATCGCCCGCCAGGTAGCCGGCTCGCGCGAAGATCCCCTCATCGTGACGGACGTCGTAGCGAGCGCCGAGGACGGCCAGACCCGCCAGGAACGCTTCCCTCGGCACCGGTCCCGACGGCGCGACGATCTGAATCGTGGCGCCCGGCTCGAGGCGCGGCGGACGGATCACCTCCGGCGACGGCGCCGTTTGCCCGATCCGGCGCTCGACCCCGCTTCTCCATCATTGGGCTGAGGCGGCGATGCCGGGCCCGAAACGTCCACCTGGGGGGGCGGGCCCGCCGCGACCTGCGGAGTCGATGTGGGTGCCGGGACCGGCGCGGGCGCCGCGACCGCTGGCGCGGGCACTGCGACCGCCGCTGGTGCGGGCGCCGCGACCGCCGCTGGCGCAGGCGCCGCGACTTTTGCAGCCGGTGCGGGCGCCGCGGGCGCCGCCGCCGGCGCGGGCGCCGCGACCGCCGCGACCTCTGCAGCCGGTGCGGGCGCCGCGACCACCGGCGCCGCCGGGGGCGGACGGGAGGCCGGCGGCGTGGCGACCGGCTCGGCCGCAGGTGGCGGGCGGGTGGCCTGGGCGCCGCTGACGAACTTGACCCGCATCCCCGCCACGGCGAGATCGGCGGACTCGATCACCTCGGCGACACGGGCGACCTGCTCGATCCCCTCACCCTTGAGCACCAGGGGCGTCCCGGTCGGCATCGGCTCGGCGAACCCGATGAATGCACCGGCCGCGCTCCAATCTCGGAGCAACGTGGAACGCCCGATCCCGACGCCCGCGTAGCGAACTTCGACTACGTTCTCCACGTGGTGATGTTACCACGCGTGCCATCGCGTTAGCATCCAGCAACAATGGCACGACCACCGAGAGCGTTGCGAAGAACTGGCGCGGCGCTCGTCGCGGTCGTCGCGCTCGGTCACCCGCCTCCGCTGCGAGCCGCCGACGCCGATCCATGGTTCGGGCACGACAAGGTGCTGCACTTCGAAGCCACGGCGTCGCTGGCAATAGTGGGATACGCGGGCGCCGCCATGGTCACCACGGACCGGCCGACGCGCGTCGGTGCCGGCGCGGCGCTCGCGCTGGGCGCCGGAATCGGCAAGGAGCTTTGGGACCTGAATGGTCGCGGCGACGCCTCCTGGCGCGATCTGACCTGGGACCTCATCGGCGCCACCACCGGCGTGCTCTTGGCCGCCGCGATCGACTGGTCGATCCACCGAATTTTCGACTGGCCCGTCGGCCCAAGGTCGCGCTGAGGACCCGACGAGGACCCGCGACGACGATGCGCCCCGCACGCCGCGGCTCTTGAACTTGGCGAACCTGAGGCTTAAGTTCATCCGGGCAGTTCCATTGGAGTCCGTTCACGAGACACGCAACCGGAGGGCCAGGGCTTGATGACAGGGTGGTCGAGACGCACGTGGCAACTGTTGGCAATCGGAATCGGTCTTAGCTGGGGCGTGCTCCCGCGGATCGCCGTCGCCGGCGAAGAAGACGATCTGCAGCGCCAGATCGACACGCAGAAGGGCAGCGTCGCGGATCTGGAGCGACTGGACGAGCTCAAGGGCGTGACCGATGAGATCTCCCTGCTCAAGAGCTGGCTGGAGGAGGCCTGGAACCTGCGTGCGAAGCACGAATACGATCAGGTCCGCGAAGTCCTCGACCGATCCCTCAAGCAGGAGGATCTGATCCGGACCAAGATCGCCGTCTCGAAGCTGCGGGCGCAGGTACAGAAACGGGAGGCCACCCTGCAGGAGCTGCGGGCGAAGATCGCGCTCACCCGCAAGGCGCTGCAGGTGACCGCGGCCAAGAAGAAGGCGCTGGAAGGGGGTGCCCCGTGAAGCTTCGCACTGGTGCGATGGTGCTCCTCGTCGGCGCCATGGGCGTGGCCTGTGCGACGCCGCCCAAACCGCGCGAGCTGGAGCTGTTCGATACCTTGCGCAAGACCAACGAGGCCAACTTGCCGGAGGCGGCCAAGCGGTCTCCGGATCTGACGGCGGAGGCCGACCGGCGCTCCGCCGCCGCCCGCGACGAATGGCAGTCGAACGATCTGCCGGAGTGCCGCCGCGACGCCCTCATCGCCACCATCAAGCTCAAATCCGCGCTGGCGATCTACGAGCAGGAACAGCTCAAGGCGAAGCTCCAGAGCCTCTCCGGTCAGCAGGCCCAGGCCGAAGAGGAGAGCGCAGGCCTCTCGAAGGATCTGGCGAGCGAGCAGGAGAAGCTGGCGCTCCTGCAGAAGTACGTCGACGCGCGCAAGACAGCCGACGCCGACAAGCAGCGCCTGTCCCAGCAGATGTCGAGCGAGCAGCAGAAGGCGCAGGCGGAGCAGCAGCGGCTGTCGCAGCAGCTCGTCACGGAGCAGAAGATCGCAGCGGCGCAGCTGGCCATGCGAACGGCCGACACGGTCGAGGCGGGCCGGTACGCCAGCGCCGAATACACGGCGGCGGGTGATCTGCTGGCCAAGGCATCGGCCGAGCTCAAGCAGAACGACTACACCGCGGCCCAGGCCAGCGCGGAGGTCGCCAAGAAGAACGCCGATCGCGCCGCGGAGCTGGCCAAGCCGCAGTACGAGCAGGCGGCGCAGTCCAACGAGAACAAGGCCCGCAACGAGGCCCTGGCCCGCGACGCCCCGACCATCGCGGGGGTCAAGGTTCGCATCGATCCGCGCGGCGATCTGCAGCGGCTGGTGATCGTGATTCCGGAGCTGTTCAAGAAGCGGGAGCCGAGCATCGCCCCCGGGCACGACAACATCCTCGACGGGGTCGCGACATTGTTAAAGAAGTACCCGAGCTACCCGGTCCAGGTCATTGGATATACAGACAACCGTGGGAAGTCCAATGAGCTCATCGCCATCTCCGCGGCCCGCGCGCAGGCGGTCTACTCGGCGCTCGCCGAGCGGGGCGTCGAGGTCAAGCGCCTGATGGTGAGTGGGCTCGGTGGCGAGGACCCATTCGTCGACAACAAGTCGGCGAGCGGCCGGGCCAAGAACAATCGCATCGAGATCGTCTTCATGTATCACTAGAACAGCGGGTGCCGCGTGGGTGAACATTCCGACCGGCACCTGACTGCCAGATCCCCCCTGCGGGCCTGGGTCGCCGCGATCGTCGTGGTGGCCGCCGCCAGCGCGGCGGGTTGCCACAGCGGCGGTGGCAGCCCCAAGGGGGACGGCGGACCCGATAGCGCAACCGACGGCGTCGCCTGCAGCGGCACGCAGGGCATGCGCAAGCCGAACGGGGTCACGTGCGGCTGCAACGGCGACTGCGCCAGCGGGTTCTGCGTCGATGGCCTCTGCTGCAACAGCGCCTGCACCGAAACCTGCAAGTCCTGCAACACGCCGAGCTCGCCAGGCGTCTGTGGGTTCGTCCCCGACGGAGCCAAGCCGCGCCTGGCGAGCACCTGCCCTGTGTCGGACACCTCGAGCTGTGGCCTCGACGGCACCTGCAACGGCAACGGTGCCTGTCGCAGCCACATGGCCGGGACCATCTGCGCCCAGGGGACCTGCGACGGCGCCGCGGTCAAGAACATCCGCGTCTGCGACGGTCAGGGCACCTGCACCTCGGGCCCGGCCACGATCTGCGCCCCGTACGGCTGCGACACCAAGTCCAACGCCTGCAACGCCAGCTGCACCGCCGACGCCGACTGTGCCAGCGGCATCAAATGCGTGAACGGAAGCTGCGGGCCCAAGCCGATCGGCGCGGTTTGCACCGCCGGCTCGCAGTGCGCTTCGAAGTTCTGCGCCGACGGATTCTGCTGCAACGTCGCCTGCACCGGGGCCTGCGTGAGCTGCAGCCAGAGCGGGCGGATCGGCACCTGCTGGCCGATCTCGGTCGGCAACACCGACCCGCATCAGATCTGCGCGCCTACCATCTCGGCGACCTGCGGACAGACCGGGCGCTGCGACGGGATCGGGGGTTGCGCGAAGTATGCCGCCGAGACAGTCTGCCTCGCGCCCATCTGCAATGGCACTCGCCTGAATACGGCCGGCACCTGCGATGGGCTCGGCACCTGCCGGCCGCAAGGGGTCCAGAACTGCACCCCGTACCAGTGCATCGACGGCGCCTGCGTCGGCCGCTGCACGGCCGACAGCGACTGCGTGACCGGTCACACCTGCGTCAGCGGGAGCTGCGGCCCCAAGTCGAACGGACAGGCCTGCACGGGCGCCAGCCAGTGCGCCAGCAACTTCTGCGTGGACGGCGTCTGTTGCGCCGACGCCTGCCAGGGCGCCTGCCACAGCTGCGCGCTGGCGTCGTCGCTCGGCACCTGCACGCCCAGCCCGGCGGCGGCCACCGATCCGCACGGCAAGTGCACCGACCAGCACGCGCCCTCCTGCGGCACCGACGGCACCTGCGACGGCGCCGGCAGCTGCCACAAGTACCCGCGGGGGACGACCTGCGCCGGCGAGCAGTGCACGGCCGGGATCTACACCGGGGTTTCCGCCTGCGACGCCAATGGGAACTGCATGGCACCCGACGCCCTCCCCTGCGCCCCGTTCGTGTGCAACGGCGCCAGGTGCTTCACGGGCTGCACCGCCGATATCGATTGCGTCCCCGGGAAGGTCTGCACCAACAACTCGTGCGGGCTCAAGCCCAACGGCGCCTTTTGCTCGACCAAAGCCGAGTGCCAGTCGAGCAACTGCGCGCAGGGCGTCTGCTGCGTCTCCGCCTGCGCGAGCGCCTGCCAATCCTGCGCGCTCACCGGCATGATGGGCACCTGCGCCCCCGTCCCCACGGGAATGCCCGATCCGGCGGAGACCTGCGTCGACCACGGGGGAACGAGCTGCGGCACCGACGGCAAGTGCCAGGCCGGCGCCTGCCAGAAGTATGTAACGGGGACGCCCTGCGCCGGCGCGACCTGCCCGGCCGCCGGAACGAGCTTCACGCCGGCCTCCACCTGCGACGGCGCGGGCGCCTGCCTGACGCCGATGTCGAGCTCCTGCGCCCCCTTCGCGTGCGGCGCGGGCGTGTGCAAATCGTCCTGCACCGCCAATGCCGACTGCGCCCCACCGGCCTCCTGCAACGCGGGGTCGTGCGGGCTCAAGCCGCCAGGAACGGTCTGCAGCGGCGGCCCCGAGTGCGGCAGCGGCATCTGCGCCCAGGGGGTCTGCTGTCTGACCAGCTGCGGTTCGAAATGCATGTCGTGCGCACTCCCCGCCAGCGCCGGCACCTGCACGCCGATCGCCGCGAACGGGACCGATCCGACCGGCCAGTGTTCGGATCAGGGTGCATCGAGCTGCAAGACCACGGGCTTCTGCGACGGCAACGGCGGCTGTCAGCTCTATGCCGCCGGCACGCAATGCGCCGGTCCTTCCTGCGCGGTCGGCACCACCACCGCCTCGCTCGCCCGCAGCTGCGATGGCGCGGGCACCTGCAAGCCGGCGACGACCCAGAGCTGCGCGCCCTTCGCCTGTAACGGCACCACCTGCATCGCCGTCTGTGCCGCGGACAGCGACTGCGCGCCCGGCAACGTCTGCAACAGCGGCTCGTGCGGCCTCAAGCGCCTCGGCCAGCTCTGCCAGGGCGGTGGCGAATGCGACAGCGGGAACTGCGTCGATGGGGTCTGCTGCTCGTCGACGAGCTGCGGGACCTGTCGCGCCTGCAACATCAGCGGCCAGGCCGGCTCCTGCCAGCCCACCCCCGCGGGCGCGGCGGAGCTACACAGTGGCTGCGCCCCCAATCCCCCCTGCGGTTTCGACGGCACCTGCAACGGCAGCGGCGCCTGTCGGAATGCGGCCGCCACCACCAGCTGCGGCGTCGCCTCGTGCACCGGATCGACCTACACGCCGGTCGGCGCCTGCGATGGGGTCGGTTCCTGCGCCCAGATGCCGGTGGGTTGCGGCCACTACACCTGCGGCGCCGGCATCTGCCAGACCATGTGCTCGAACGACGGCGACTGCACCGGCACCGGCTACACCTGCCAGTCGAATTCCTGCACCAACTTGAAGCCCCTCGGGGCCACCTGCGTGCTCGGCACCGAGTGCCTCGGCAACTTCTGCACCGATGGCGTCTGTTGCACCAGCGGACCGTCCTGCGGAAGCTGCAAATCCTGTGCGCTCAACGGACAGGGCACCTGCTCGCCCGTCGCGGTGGGTGCGGCCGATCCGGCCGCCCTCTGCGTGAACACCGGGGCGTCCAGCTGCGGGACCACCGGGGTTTGTGGCAGCGGCGGCAACTGCGCCACCTACCCCCTCGGCACCGCCTGCGCGACCCCGAGCTGCCCGGACGGCATGACGATCACGACGTCTACCTGCACCGCCGTGGACCTGTGCACGCCCGCCAGCGTCAACTGCGCACCTTACGCCTGCGATACCGCGGGGGGCGCCTGCAAGCAGAGCTGCACCGCGGATACCGATTGCGCCTCGGGCGCAACCTGCAGTGGGTCGCCCGGCAACCCCGGCACCTGCCAGTAACCTCGAACCTACAAACGCTGTCGAATCAGCCGTTTGGGGCTGATCCGGGGCTTGGTTTCGGATTGGCAGGCGTGCTAGGGTACGCGCCTGCCTTAGGTTTTTCGGCACTTCGCGTCGTCGTCTCGGGGTCCCCCTCGCATGCCCACCGTCCGCGAATACGAAGCCGCACTGCAAAGGAACCCTGCCGACACCGAGGCGTTCGTTTCCTTGCGCAAGGCATATCGTCAAGCGCAAAAACACGATCGGCTGGTGACGCTCTACGAGACGCGCGCGCAGGCGATCGAGGACCACGCCAAGGCGGGCGAGCTCTTCTACCTGGCGGCCGAGCTGCGCATCGATCAGCTCGGCGACGCGGAGGGCGCGGAAGCGGATCTGGTCAACGCGGTCGATCGGGATCCCACCCATATCCGCGCGGCGGCGCGGCTCAAGGACATCTACCGCGAGCAGGGGCGAACCGCCGACTACATGACGATGCTGGAGATGGAGGCGGCCGCCGTCGCGCGCACCCGCGACCCCGCCCGCATCGCCGAGCTGGAAGCGGAGATGGGGCAGCTGTTCCTCAACCACTTCGCCAAGCTGGAACGCGCCGTCCGCAACCCGCAGCGCGCCGGTAAGCTGGCGCCCGAGCACCTCAAGTCGATCGAGTCGGCGCGCAAGATCTACCGCGCGCTGGGCGACTTTCGGGCCGTCGTCCGCCTCTACGAGCTGGAGCTGGAGGGGACCGCCGACGCCCGCCGGCGGGCCGATCTGCTGCTCGGCCTCGGGCGGGTCCTGGGGGAGAAGCTGGAGGAATTGGACGCCGCCGCGCAGCGTCTCTCCGAGGCGGTGCGGATCCGCCCCCGCGATGAAAAGGCGCTCGAGCTTCTGGCCGCCGTCTACGCCAACCCGAACTGGATCGGCGCCGACGGCATCGAACGGGCCGCGGCGATCTATTTTCAGGTCGCGCGCCGACGACAAGAAGCGGGCGACACCGAGAACGCCATCGGATCGCTGCGCAAGGCCCTGGCGGCCGTTCCCGGCCACACCGAGTCCTCGGAGCTGCTCGAACGCGTCTACTACGAGGCGCGCCGGTTCCAGGAGCTCGACCGCTACTACCGCGAACGGGTCTCGGCGGCGACGGCCGAGGCGGAGCGGGTCGACTTCCTCTACAAGCGCGCCCAGCTGTCCGAGGGCGAGCTCGACGATCGGGCCGAGGCGCAGCGGGTCTACAACGAGATCTCGCTCATCGAACCGCCGGGGGGACCGGCCTCGGAGAAGCTGGTCGAGCTGTACCTGGCGGGACACGACTACGCGCGGCTGGCCGAGCTGCGCGAGCGGCAGCTGGGCGCCGTCGCGGATCCGGGGGGACGGGCGCGGATCATGCTCGAGCTCGCGGCGCTCTACCGAGATCGGCTGGGCGACACCGATCAGGCGGCGGTCTACCTGCACGCGGTGCTGGAGATCGAGCCCGAGAACCAGATCGCGCTGGCCGCCTACGCCGAGCACTTCCGCGAGAAGGGCGATTGGGCGGCGCTGGCGGATCTGCTGGAGTTCGCGTACGAGCGGGCGCGCGTCGCCGGGGCCCCGACCGAGGAGCTGCTGCCGCGGCTCGAAGAGATCGCGGCCGTCACTGAAAAGCAGCTCGGTGATCCCGAGCGCGCGCTGGCGGCCTGGCAGCGGGCCGAGGAGATCGCGCCCACCTATGCCCGCGCGCGCGAGTCGCAACGCCGGATCCTGCTCAAGGCCAAGAGCTGGGATCGTCTGGCGGCGCTGCTCGAACGCGAGGCGGCGGCGCAGACCGAGCCGGCCGCGCGGATGGACATCCTGCGCCGGGTGGCCCAGCTCCACCGGGAGAAGCTGGGAAACGCCAAGCGCGCCATCGAGGTCTACCGGGAGATCCTGCGCGCCGACCCGCACGACGCGGTGTCGATGCGCGCCCTCGTCGAGATCTACGAGCGCGAGGGGGACTTCGCCGGCCTCGCGAACGCGCTGCGCGAACAGATCGAGCTGACCACCGCCAAGCAGGAACGGGTGAGCCTGCTGCGCCGTGTGCTGGTGATCTACGACGAGCGCACCGGGGATCTGGTGCAGGGGCAATGGGCGGCCAATGAGATCCTGCAAGCGGTCCCCGGCGATCGCGACACGCTGACGCGCCTCGAGCGAATCCTCGAGCGGGCGGGCCAGCCGGCGGATCTGGTGCGGGTGCTGGAGCTTCACGCCAAGCACGCCGCCAACGCCGACGAGAAGCTCCAGCTCTTCCGGCGCATCGCCGAGATCCTCTACACCAAGCTGCAGGACCCGACCGGGGCGGCCACTCGCCTCGAGGAGGTGGTCCGCCTCGATCCCGACGACGCCAAGGCGCTGACCGGGTTGATGGAGATCTACACGGCCCTCGGCCGTCACGAAGATCTGGCGCGTGTCCTCGACATCCAGGTCGAGCGGGTGATCGCCGATCCGGCGGAGCAGGCCGAGTATCTGCGCCAGCTCGCCCGGCTGGTCGAAGGGCCGCTCGGCGACGGCCCGCGGGCGCGCAAGTCGTGGGAACAGATCGCCGACCTGCTGCCCACCGACGCCGAGGCGCTCGAAGCGCTGGCGCGCCTCTACACCGCCGAGAGCGACTGGCCGATGCTGGTCCGGATCCTCGATCGGCAGGCGCCGCTGGCGACCGAGCCCGGGCGCGCCGTGGAGCTCGCCCTGCTGCGGGCCCAGGTCTTCGACGAAAAGCTCCACGACGTCGACGCGGCGGCCGAGGCGCTGGAGCGGCTGATCGCCGAGATCGATCCGCGCAGCGCCGAGGCGCACACCCGCCTGCGGGCCTACTACGAGCAGGACGAGGATTGGCCGCGGGTGGTCAAGATCGCGGAGCGGCAGCTGTTCTTGACCGAGGACCCGGCCGAGCGGGTGCCGCGCTCGATGGAATTCGCGGCGCTGGTGCGCGATCGGCTGGGTGACGACCGCAAGGCGATCTCGATCTATGAACGCGTCCTCGAGATCGATCCGGAAAATCTGGCCGCGCTGGAGGCGGTGGCGAGCCTCTACGGGACGACCGGCAACTACCAGCGCCTGGCCTACGCCGACGAGAAATTGCTCGAACGGATCGAAGACCCCGCGGCCCGCCGGAAACTGCTGGTCGCGATCGGCGAGATCTACGAGACACACCTGGAGGAGCCCGGCCGGGGATTCGACTGGTACCGCCGCGCCTATATCGAAGATCCGACCGCGGAGAATCTGCAGCTGGTCGACCAGGCCGCGGAACGCCACGGGCTCTTCGAAGATCTGATCCAGATCTACGAAGGGGCCCGCGCGCGCGCGACCGAATCGTTCGAGCAGCTCGCCGCGTCGCTCAAGATCGCGCTCATCTACGAGGAGAAGCTGGCGGACCCGACGCGGGCCTTCCAGACGCTGGTCGACACCCTGCCGGCCGATCCGGCGGGAGACGAGCTGCTCCACAACCTCGAACGACTGGCGGAGCGGACGGGGGACTGGAAGCGCCTCCTCGACGTCTACGCGCAGGTGGCGCGGGCGCGCACCGAGACCGAGGAGCGGGTCGAGCTGCTCCGGCTGCGAGCCGACGTGCGCGAGCGGCGCATGGGCGATCCGTCGGGCGCGCTCGACGAGACCCTGCGCAGCTTTGCGATCGAGCCCAAGAACCCGCGGACCCAAGAGGAGGTGCTGCGGCTGGCGCGGATCACCGGGCGATGGGAAGAGGCGATCAAGGTTCAGGGCCAGCTCTTCGCGCTGGCCGAGGAGCTGACCGAAAAGCTGACCGTCGCGCGCAGCGCGGCCCACCTCGTCGAGCACGAGGTCAAGGATCTGGTGCGCGCGTTCCGGGCCTACTTGAACGCGTTTCGCCTGGCGCCCGACGACGAGGAGATCGTCGGCCACCTCTGGCGGCTGGCGGCTCGCATCGGCCGCTACGACGGCGGCGGAGCGGGCCTGACGCCCGACCTCACCGGGACGCCGCCGGAGCTCGACAAGGCTCAGGGCCTCGAAGAGCCGCCGGCCGAGGCCGAGGCGCAAGTGAAGGCCGAGGCGCAAGTGGAGGCCGAGGCCGAGGCGCAAGTGAAGGCCGAGGCGCAAGTGGAGGCCGAGGCCGAGGCGGAGATGGAGGACGAAGGCGGTCGGCAGGTCGAGGCCGAGGCGGCCGCCGAGCCCGATGATCTGGACGTCGTTTCCGTCGAGGTCGACGTGGAGGGAGACGGCGCGGGCGCCACCGCGGGTCCTTTCGGCGACGAGGAGGCGCCGACGCCCCCCCCCGTCGCGGTCGCCGGGGAGCTGTCGACCTCCGCAACCAGCGTCGACGCCGGCTCGGAATTCTCCGACGAGACCGACGACCAGATCGAGGAGATCGGCGACGAGGAGCTGCTCGAGGAGCGCGAGGACGAGGAGGCGGCCGCCCGCCCCCCGGCGCCGCCGCCGATGACGCGGTCACCCGAGGATCAGCGCTTTGCGACCCCCTGGGAGGAGCTCGCCGCAGCGTACGAGGGGCTGCCCGCCGAGGACACCGACGATCGCTGGGTCTACCTGCGCAAGATCGCCGAGGTCTGGGAGCGCGGGCAGCACGACGTCGAACGCGCGCTCGACGCGCTCGAGCGCGCGTTCCGGCTCGACATCACCGACACCGAGATCCGCGCGGAGCTGGAACGGATCGGCGAACAGTACGACCGCTGGGAGCGCATCGCCGAGATCTACCTGGGCTCGATCGACGAATTCGGACCGATCGAGGCCGCCGTCACCCTGCACCACGATGCCGCGCTGGTGCGAGAGCGGCTCGGCCAGATCGGTCAGGCGGAGGAGCTCTACCGGTCGATCTTGCGCCTCAAGTCGGACGACGCGAAGGCGATCCAGCGGGTCGAAGAGATCTGCCGCGATCAGCAGCGCTGGGAAGATCTGGCCAACGTGCTCGAGCAACGGACCGGCGCGCCGACCGAGGCGATGCCTCACGGCTCCGAGCGCCGCCGCCGCCTCCGCGAGCTGGCCACCCTCTACGAAGAGCGCCTGGAGCGACCGTATGAGGCGATCGACACGCTCGAGCGCCTGCTCAGGGAATCGTCGGAGGAGGAGCGCGGGACGAGAGAATCGACCGATTCGGCGGCCGACGTACCCTCGCCGGAAGAGACGCTGGGCGCGTACGAAGCTCTGGCGCGGCTGTATTCGCGGGTGGGGCTCTGGGCCAAGGTGGTCGAGAGCCTGCAGAACCAGGCGGACCTCACCAGCGATCGGGCGCGCGCGCGCGCCCTGCGGCTGGAGGTCGCCGCGGTGTACGAAAAGGAGCTGGCGCTTCCCGATCGGGCCATCGAAGCGTACGAGGCAGTCCTGGCCGAGATCCCCGAGGACGCCGAGGCGCTGGTGGCGCTCGATCGCCTCACCGAATCACATGGCCGTTTCGATGACCTGCAGGACATCCTCCGCCGTCGCGCCGCCGTCGCGACCGGGACCGAACGGATCGAGATCGTGCGGCGGCGCGCGCGCATCCTGCAGGATCGTCTCAACAACCCGGAGGCGGCCGCCGGGGCGCTGCGTGACCTCGGCACCGAGGCGATCGCCGACGACGACCTGCTGGCCGCCCTGCTGCGCAACCTGCGGCGCGCGGGGCTGGCGCACGAGGCCGCGCGGGTGCTCACCCAGCGGATCGACATGGAACGGGCGCGCAAGAAGAACGCGAACATGGCGCGCATCACCGAGCTCAACCTGGAGCTCAGCCTGCTGAGGCTCGACGACCTCAACGATCCGGCGGCGGCGCGCAAGGAGGTCGAATCGGCGCTGCAGGCCTCGCCCGACAATCCGGCGGCCCTCTCGGCGCTGGCGCGGCTCTATCTCAAGGAGAACGACTTCAAGGGCTACTCGGCGACGCGGGTCCGCGAGGCGCACGCCCTCAAGGGTCAACCCGAGGCGATCGAGGCGTTGCTCGACGCCGGTCGCGTCTACCGCGAGCAGCTCGGCGCCCCGGACAAGGCGCAGGAATGCTTCGAAGCGGCGCTGGTCGAGGACCCCGCCAACGCCGAGGCGCTTCGCTCGCTGGCGGCCGTGCTGGCCGCCGAGACCAAGTGGGAGGAGGCGCGCAAGGTGCTGACCCGGCAGCTCGAGCTCACCCAGGAGCCGACGGCGCGCGCGGCCGTGCTCAGCGACATCGCGCGGATCGCCTGGGAGGGTTTCGCCGACGCCCCCGAGGCCCAGCGCTACCTCGACGAGGCGCTGGCGCTGGTCCCCGACCACCTGCCCGCGATCCTGGCCATCGCCGACATCTACTACAAGGAGGGGCAGTGGGAGTTGGCGGAGAAGCGCCTCACCGAGGCCGTTCGCAGACTGCGCCACCAACCCCAGCAAGCGGCGCGGCTCTTCCAGCGACTCGCCGAGGTTCACGAGAAGACCGGGAAGCTCGACGAGGCCTACCGGCAGCTCATCGAGGCCGACAAGATGGGCCCCGGTCAGCTGCTCACCAAGCTGTCGCTGGGCGAGAATCGTTTCCGGGCCGGCAAATGGCGGGAGGCGGCCCTGCACCTGGGCGGCCTGGGCGATCACCCGGACGCCGCGCTCTACCCGGACGAAGTATCGGACGCGCTGGCCCACGCCGCGCAGGCGGAGACCAAGCTTCGCCGGCCCGAGCGCGCCATCGAGCTCTATGAATCGGCGCTCAAGCTCCGGTCCGGGCATCGCGCCTCGCTGCGCGCGCTCGCCGACCTGGCGCTCGAACGGGGAGAGAAAGAGAAGGCGGCCAGCTACCTGCGCCGCATCGCCGAAGAGTCCTCCGACCGCGTCGAGCGCGCGCAGACCTTCGAGCAGCTCGGCGATCAGTACCTGGAGCTCGACGACGAAGCGCAGGCGCTGTGGGCCTACGGCGAGGCCAGGCGGGCCTCCGGCGCCCCCTCGGAAGAGCAGGTCTCGCTGCTCGAAAAGACCCTCAAGCTGCAGCGGTCGCGCGGCGAATCGGAGAACGCCGCGCAGACCTCTGCGCTGCTGATCGACCTGGTCAAGGATCCCAAGGAGCGCGCCGAGCGGCGCCGCGACGCCGCGGTCTTGCTGGCAGAACAGGGCGAAACCCGCGAGGCCGCGGCGCTGCTCGACCAGTCGCTCGGCGAAGATCCCAACGACGAGGGCGCGCTGGCCGCGCTTTGTGACATGGCCGATCGGCTGCCCGAGGGGTTCGGCCTGGCCGATCGGCTGACCCGCGCGCTGGTCGCCTTGCCGCCGGCCGCCGACCAACCGGCCGCGCGGGCCCGCCGCGCGCGTCTGTTGCAGCGACACGGCGAGCTCTCCCGGACGCGCGATCCGGACGCGGCCATCGCCGCCTTCGAGCAGGTGGTCGCGCTGGTTCCCGAAAAGCTCCCGGCGCGCGAAGAGCTGGCGGTGCTCTACGGCGATCGCCCCAATCACGACGACGCGGCCATCGAGAACCACCGGCGGCTCCTGGATGCCGACATCACCCGCTCGTCGTCGCTCCGCGCGCTCGGCGCGATCTACGCCCGCCGCGGCGAGCTCGATCGGACCCGCTGTTGCCACGAGGTGCTGGCGCTGCTCGGCACCGCGACGCCGGCCGAGCGGGCCTTCCTCGAAAGCCATCCCGCCACGGCGATGAAGCCCGACCAGCCGTACGCCGCCAGCCTCGACGACGGCGACCGCCAGAGACACCTGGCCCTTCCCGAAGCGACCATGATGTCGGAGATCTTCTCGTGCCTGTGGGCGGGCGCGCCGGGGCTCATCGGCCAGCGTCTCGACGACTTCGGGGTCTCGGCCCGCGACAAGATCTCGCCGATGGCCGATCTCGATCTCGGCCGGATCTACGGCCAGGTGGCCAAGGCATTGGGGAACAAGAAGACGGCGCTCTACGTGCGGAGCGACGGCCCGAGCGACGACGTCACCATCGTGGTGCAGGCGCCGCCGGCGCTGATCGTGGGCCCGGGCCTGGCCGCGGAGATCCCGGCCGCCGACGTGCGCTTTCAGATCGCGCGCGGCCTCGAGCTGACTCGCCCCGAGTACATCCTGGCCGCCGGCGTGCGACCGAAGCAGTTCACCGCGCTGTTCGCCAGCGTGCTCAAGGCCTTCCATCCCCGCCACGCCAAGCGCCGCGCCACCACCGGCGACGCCGCCGCGGAGCAGGCCGCCAAGCTCAAGAAGAACGTCCCCTACAAGGTCTCCAAGCAACTGGTGGAGCTGTTTCAGGGCCTCGGAACGACCTCCTGGAGCTCGCTGCGCTGGCGCGCCGTGGTCCACCAGATCGGCAACCGCACCGGGTTGGCCCTGTGTGGCGATCTCGCGACCGCCGCCCGCATCGTCATCAAGGACAGCGGCACGCTGCCGGACGGGGACCTGCAATCCACCGAGGACATCCGGCGCTTGGCGCAGACGAACGAGCCGCTGCGTGAGCTGCTCCGTTTCGCGATCAGCCAGGACTACTTCGGCCTACGCGAAAAACTCGGCACCGCCATCGGCAAAGCCGCCACCTAAGATTCGATCTCCGCCAGCGCACAGAGCGGGAGCGGAAATTCCTCGAACCAGGCGAGCAGGCTGTTGATGTCGTTCTGAAACGCGATCTCGGAGCGGATGTCGCCGTCGCTGGTGAGCGCTCGACGGACTTCGGCGGGGGCGACGATCCTGATCTTGGGATAGCTCATCGGGGCACCTATCCACCAGAAAAGGCAATCGCCATGCCAGGCTGCCAAGGGGCCTTTTGTCGGCCCGATCCCCCTTTCTGCTTGTCGGACAGTCCGGAAGGACACAGCTGGACGTCCGGGGCGTGGCAACCCCGCCACGGTCAGGTCAAGTGCGTCAGGCGGACAGACGACGGACGCGATCGAGCCACTCGACCAGATCGGCAGGCAAAGGGCTCGCGAAGGACAACGGCGCACCGCTGCGTGGGTGCGCGAACCCCAAGGTGGTGGCATGCAGCGCCATGCGGGGCGCGGGCGCGGCGCGGAAAGGGACACCGTACTTGGCATCCCCGACGACCGGGTGACCCAACCCGGTCGCGTGGAGTCGGATCTGATGTGTGCGACCGGTCTCGAGCCGACACTCGAGCAGCGTCGCCAACGTACCCAAACGCTCCCGGATGGCCACGTGCGTGACGGCGGGCCGTCCGCCCACCGGTCGCGCGATCCGCGACACATCCTCCGGAAATGTGCCCGTGACGACCGCCAGGTAGGCGCGTTCGATGTCGTGGGTGCGGAACTTCTCGGACAGCGTCCGGTTCGCGTGCGCCGTCTTGGCGAAGACCACCAGGCCGCTGGTCTCGAGGTCGATGCGGTGAACCACGAAGACGCTCGGCTCCGGCCCCGGGGCGCGGCGCGACAGCAGCATCGCCAGATTGTTGCGATCGCTCTCGGGGGTGGGCGCGGTGAGCAAGCCCGCCGGTTTCTCCACCACCACCAGATCGTCGTCCTCGAACACGATGGTGTGGGCCGGCAGACGCCGCTCGTCCTCGGCCCGCGCCTCCCGTCCCGGCCGCTTGGTGGCCCGGGAGAACGCGCCACCCATCACGGCGACCACCTCCTCGCCGGCATGGACCGCGCGGCTCGCGACCTTCACGCGACGCCCTCCCACGAAGACCCCCCCGATGTCGAGCAGCACGCGCGCCTGCGTCCGCGACAGCTCGGGAACCCGCGCCGCCAGCACCTGATCGAGGCGCCGCCCGACGTCCGCGTCGCGGACGGTGAACGCGACGCGCTCTGGACCGGACGTCGACATGCCGGCAAGCTAGCACGACCCCGATTGACAGCGACGAGGGGAGCGCGGTACTCGACGCAAGCGCCGGAGATCGGCGACCGAGAGCTCGAGACGGGGTCGAGACCGCCCGCGGGACAACACACCCTTGGAAAGAAAACAGAGATTCTTCGTCTGGCTGACCGCGATCTTCGTCGCCGCGCTCATCACCAGTGATCTCATCGGCAGCAAGTTCTTCCGGGTGGGCGGCCTCGATTTTTCGGTCGGCATGATCCCCTTCCCGCTCACCTTCCTGCTCACCGATATCGTCAACGAGTTCTACGGCACCGAGGGGGCACGCCGGATCACCTACGTGGGCCTCGGCGTCGCGATCTTCGTCTTCCTGATCATCAACGTCGCTATCTGGCTGCCGACCAGCCCCGAGTCGCCCATGGCCGGCGCGATGTTCAAGAACGTGTTCGGCTGGTCGACCCGCCTCTACATCGCGTCCCTCACCGCCTACCTCATCGGTCAGCTGCTCGACATCTCGATCTTCTTCCTCTTGCGCCGCATCACCGGTCACCGGTTCCTCTGGCTGCGGTCGACCGGCTCGACGGTGGTCTCGCAAGGGGTCGACTCGCTGGTGGTGAGCTTCGTGTTTCTGTCGGGCGCCAAGCCCATCTCCTTCATTCTGCGCACCGCCCGCAACGGCTACCTGGTCAAGGTGGCGCTGGCCATCGGCCTCACGCCGCTCATCTACGCCGGCCACGGTCTCCTGCGCCGGCACTTCCAGGTCACCGAAGTGCTGATCCGAGATACACCGGCCACGCAGGCCGACAGAACCCCCGCCTAGAGGACCTAGGCTGCCGGCGGAGGCGGCGCCTGCGGCGGAAGCGAGGGCGAGGAGACCAGGCCCAGCTCGGGCATCTCGGTCAGGACCAGCGGCAGGAGCTCGTCCATCCGCTTGACGTAGAGGATCTCGATCTCGTTGCGCGGCTGCTCGGGGATCTCGCTCACGTCCTTGCGGTTGCGCTCCGGCAGGATCACCCGCTTGATGCCGGCCCGGTGCGCCGCCAGGAACTTTTCTTTGATGCCACCCACCGGCAGCACCAGACCCCGCAGAGTGATCTCGCCGGTCATGGCGACGTCGCTGCGAATCGGCTTGTTGGTGAGGAGCGAGGCCATCGACACGAACATGGTGACCCCGGCCGACGGGCCGTCCTTGGGGATGGCCCCCGCCGGGATGTGGACGTGGATGTCGGTCTTCTCGAGGAAGTTCTCCTCCAGCCCCAGCCAGCGCGCGCGCGAGCGGATGAACGACAGCGCCGCCTGCGCCGACTCCTTCATCACATCGCCAAGCTGGCCGGTGAGGACCAGGTTGCCCTTGCCGTTCATCTTCGTCGATTCGATGAACAGAATGTCCCCGCCGACCGGCGTCCAGGCCAGTCCGGTCGCGACGCCCGGCTCCGCCGTTCGCTCGGCGACCTCGGAGATGTATTTGGCGGGCCCCAGCAGCTCGCCGATCCGTTCGGCGGTGATCGTCTCGGTGGGCTGCGCCTTGCCTTCGGCCACCAGGACGGCGATCGCGCGAATCACGTTGGCCGCTTCGCGCTCGAGGTTTCGAACCCCAGCCTCGCGGGTGTAGCTGTCGATGACCTCCGCCAGCGCGGCGTCCTCGAAGACCAGCTTCTCGTTCGACAGGCCGTGCTCCGAGAGCTGCTTCGGAATTAGGAACTGCTTCGAGATCGAGAGCTTCTCTTCCCGCGTGTAACCGGGGAGCTCCAGCACCTCGAGCCGGTCGCGCAGGGCCGGCGGCACCGGGTCGAGGATGTTCGCCGTCGCCACGAACATCACGTTCGACAGATCGAACGGGACCTCCAGGTAGTGGTCCGAAAAAGTGTGGTTCTGCTCGGGGTCGAGGACCTCCAGCAGCGCCGCTGCCGGATCGCCGCGGAAGTCGTGCCCGAGCTTGTCGATCTCGTCGAGCATGAAGACCGGGTTGTTGGACCCGGC
>JADGRB010000257.1 GCA_017881315.1 Pseudomonadota bacterium | reverse complement strand
ATGAAGAAGCTGGCCCTGACCGACAAGGGAAAGGGCTGGGCGGGCGTGACGATCGACGATCGCCGCCTGCTGGCGCTGGCCGAGAAGTTCGTATCGTTCACGCGCTGGCCTGGGCCGTTCGAGGCCGAGGTCATCCGATCGAACGACGGTCGATACCATCTCATCGAGATCAACCCGCGCTTCCCCGCCTGGGTCCACCTGGCGACTGGCGCCGGCGTGAACCTCCCACGCGCCGTCGTCGAGCTGGCCCGCGGGAACCGGCCGCCGCGCCCCAAACCGTACGCGGTCGGGAAGATGTTCGTCCGCATCTCCATCGATCAGATCGTCGACATGTCCGACTTCGCTTCGCTTGCCACGACAGGAGAAATTGCCCGTGTCCAACAAACCAGCCTATGAACGCCCGAGCATCGTTCGTCACCAGATGGGTGGCCTCAACAAGTTCGGCCAGGACCAGCGCTCACGCGTCCTCGAGGAGCTCGACGGCGCCCCGATCGCCGACCTGGTGGCCCAGTACGGCTCGCCGCTTTTCGTTTTTTCGGAGCGCACGCTCGTCGAGCGCTACCAGGAGCTCGAGCAGGCCTTCGTGCGCCGCTACCCGCGCGTGCGGATCGCCTGGTCCTACAAGACCAACTACCTGCAGGCGATCTGCCGCGTCTTCCACAAGCTGGGCGCCTGGGCGGAGGTGGTGTCGCCGTTCGAGTACGACAAGGCGATCCGCGGGGGCATCCCGCCGGAGCGGATTCACTTCAACGGCCCGTTCAAGCCGGACGACGC
Organism: Pseudomonadota bacterium; assembly: GCA_017881315.1. GTDB lineage: Bacteria > Myxococcota_A > Polyangia > Fen-1088 > Fen-1088 > JADGRB01. The sequence continues at coordinate 6,487 of JADGRB010000257.1, read as the reverse complement.
GCTGGCGCGGTCGATCGACGGTGGCAGCTTCCTGCACGTCGATGGTTTCGACGAGATCGCGCGCATCGAGCGCATCGCCAAGCGGCTCGGCAAGACGGCGCGGGTCGCCGTCCGGGTGAACATGTCCCTGGACGGCGTGCCGTCGTGGAGCCGGTTCGGCCTCAACCTCGAGTCGGGGCAGGCCGCGGAGGCGGCCGCGCGCATCGTGGACGGGGAAGGGATGGACCTGGTCGGGCTGCACACGCACATCGGGACGTTCATGCTCGATCCCACCTCGTACAAGATCGCGGCGGGCAAGCTGGCGCGGCTCGCCAACGATCTCAGCACCCGGCACCGCGTGCGGCTGTCGTTCATCGATATGGGGGGCGGCTTCCCCTCGCGCAACACGCTCAAGGAGCAGTACCTCGACGGCGGCCAGAGCAACCCACGCTTCTCTCAGTACGCGCAGGCGATCAGCGAGGGGTTGAGCGAGCTCGAGTACCCGGCGCAGCATCTCCCCACGCTCGTGCTCGAGACCGGCCGGGCGCTGGTCGACGAGGCGGGCAGCCTGGTGACCACCGTGGAGGCCACCAAGCGCCTCGGCGATGGGCGGCGCGCGCTGGTGCTCGACGCCGGCGCGAACCTGCTCTTCACCGCGTTCTGGTATCGGCACGACGTGGTCCCCGCGCAGGAGGTGGGAGGCCTGGCCGAGCCGACCGTGCTCTACGGCCCGCTCTGCATGAACATCGACGTCCTGCGCGACAGCGTCTCGCTGCCGCCGCTGTCGGTGGGCGATCGGCTGGTCTTCCGCAACGTCGGCGCCTACAACGTGACGCAGTGGATGCAGTTCATCACCCTGCGCCCGGCGGTGGTGATGGTCGGCCGCTCGGGTGAGGTCTCCGTGATCCGGCGTCCCGAGACGGTGGACGACATCAACGCCCACGAGGCGATGCCGGAGTGGCTGCAGTAGCGATCACGGGCGCGCGCCTCGGGCGGGAGATCGTCTGGGCCGGTCGGGCGCTGCTCCGCGCCTTTTCACAGATCGTGCTCTCGGAGGCTCGCCCCACCGCGGTGCTGCTGGCGCTGGCCGCGGCCTTTAGCCCTCCGTCGCTGGCTTGCGGGATCGCCTGCGCGCTCGCGGCTCTGGCGACCGCGCGCGCGGTCGGCCTCGAGGGCGCGGCCGAGGGGGGCGGCGCCTACGGCGCCAACGCGCTCTTCGTGGGCCTCGCCGTCGGGCACGTCGCCGGGCTCACGGCGGCCGCGCTCGCACTCGCGCTCGGGCTCGGCGCGCTGTGCGCGTTCGTCGTGGCGGCCGGGATCGCGGTCCTGACCCGCGGCTGGGCGCTGCCGGTCTTGTCGGTACCGGCGGTGGCGCTGGCTTTCTTGCTCCGGGGAGCGGCGGGCCACTTGCAGCTCGCACCCGGACCGCCGGAGACGATGCTGGCAGCCTCCGTGGCGCCGCTCGGCGCCGGACCGACCGCGCTGCTCGCTTCGCTCGGCGCGCTGGTGTTCGCGCCAACTTGGAAGGCCGGGCTGCTGGTCGGCGCGGCGCTGCTCTGGCACAGCCGGATCGGGTTCCTGCTCGCCTGGCTCGCCGGGACCGCCCTGCTCGTGCTCGCCGAGGCGTTGCAGATCGGGCGCCCCGCCACGCTGGTCGCGGTGTTCAATGGCTGTCTCACCGCGGTCGCGCTGGGCGGCGTCTGGTTCGTGCCGAGCCGCAGCTCGTTCGCCCTCGCCCTCGCCGGCGCGCTCGCGGCCGGGCTGGTGGCCTGGGGCCTGGCGGCTCCCTGGCAGCTCCTCGGCTGGCCGCTCTCGGTGCTCCCGTTCAACGCGGCGTCGCTGCTGTTCCTCGTCGCCTGTCGGGCTCGGCTCCGCGATGAATATCCCAAGTCGGTCGACTTCCTGCCGGGCACCCCCGAGCAGAACCTGGCCGTCTTCGAGACGCGCCTGCGCCGCGGCCTCAACCCGGCCGCCCCACACGCCGTCGCGGTTTCGCTCCCGTTCCAGGGTGAATGGCTCTGCACCCAGGGCGTCGACGGGCCCCTCACCCATCGGGGGGCGTGGCGCCACGGCTTCGACTTCGAGATCCGCGACGCCCGCGGCAGCTTTCACCGCGGCTTCGGCCGCGAGGTCGGGGACCATCACTGCTACGGCCTGCCCGTCATCGCGGCGGCCGACGGGACCGTCGTGAAGGTCGTCGGCGACGTGCCGGACAACCCCATCGGGACGATCAACGTCGCGCGCAACTGGGGGAATCTCGTGCTCCTCTGGCACGCGCCGGGGCTCTATTCCCTGGTGGCGCACCTTCAGCCCGGCAGCTCGACCGTGCGCGAAGGGCAGGGCGTGGTGCGCGGTCAGGCGCTGGGCGCCTGCGGCAACTCAGGCCGCTCACCGCGCCCCCACCTGCACTTTCAGCTTCAAGGCACCGCCGTGGTCGGCGCGCCGACGCTGCCCTGCGCGTTCGCGGTCGCGGTGAAGGGCGACGGGCAGGGGGGGCTCGCCCTGCGGAACGCGATCCCCGCCGTTGACGAGCGCTGGTCGAACCTCGCGGTCGACGCCGACAGCCTGGCGGCCTTCGACTTTCCGCTCGGACGGTCCTGGAACTACCAGCTGGAAGGCACCGGCGTGCGCGGCTGGGAGACGATCTCCGTCGAGATCGACCTGCTCGGGGAGACGGCGCTCGCCTCGGACAAGGGACGGCTCGCGTTCCGGCGGACGGCGAATGAGCTGCTCACGACGACCTGCGCGGCCGCTCCGGACTCCTTCCTGCAACTCGTGCGGATGGCGTTGCCGTCCGTGTCGATGGGCGCGCCGGGCCGCGCCCGCTGGCGCGATTGGCTCCCCTCGGCTGACTGGCGAGGCCGCCGCCCGCCGTGGCGCGATCTGGTCGCGCCGTTCGTTCCGAACCAGGGGATCGAGATGGAGTATCGACTCGACCGCCAGCGCGGCGGGCTGCTCGTCGTCGAGGGTCAGGCGGTCTCGAGGGACCCCCGGAGCCTCCCCTCGGTTCGAACGCGGGTGTTGTTCGCGCCGGGTGAAGGGATCGTTCAGATCGACGTGGCGACCGCGCGCGGCCTCCGTTCGGCGCGGCGCGGGGCAATCCCCGTGCTGGTTCCATCGAGGAGACGAGAGGAAACATCGCATGAGAGCACATCCGGTCCTGTTCGCGCTGGCGCTGAGCGTGACTCTGTCCTCCTCGCGCGCGGCGGCGCGGTCGAAACACAAGGCGGACCACCGCCAGCGCCACCGCGCGATCGCGGACGTCTCTTTCCCTGAGCCGGCGCCTCCAGCGGCGCCGGCAGCGGCCAGCGAGGCTTCCCCCCAAGGAACCGACGCGACGCAGATCCTGCAGTCGTCGTACGAGCAGGAGGCGGCGGGCCACACCCGCGAGGCGCTGACCGCGCTCGACGCGCTGTCGGTCGAGGAGCGCGGCACGTACTTGCCGACGCTGCGCCGGGCCTGGCTCCTCCACCTCGGCGGCCGGGAGACCGAGAGCTCCGCTACCTACGCGAAGGCCCGCGATCTCGAGCAGGACTCGGTCGAAGCACGCCTCGGCGCCATGCTGCCAGCGATCGCGCTCCGGCGGTGGCCCGAGGTGGAGTCGCTCGCGAAGACGGTGCTGGCGGTCGAGCCGGGCAACTATTTCGCCAGCCTGCGCCTCGCCTTCGCAACCTACAATCTCGGCCGGCTCGCCGAGGCCGAGGCGCTCTACCGGAAGCTGCTCGCTCGCTACCCGAGCGACGCGGACGTGCGGGCGGGGCTCGGCTGGTCCCTGTTCAAGCAGGGCAACCGGGCCGAGGCCAAGCGCGAGTTCCTGCAGGCGCTCGCCTCCGCGCCACGCTCGAAGTCGATCGCCGAAGGGCTGCGCCTGGTCGGCCAGGGGGAGCGGTGAGCCGATCAGCGCGGGTGGACGGCCGGCGCGCCGAACAGCGTGACGGCGACGCCGAGCTCGGCGGCCAGACCGCAGCGCGCGGCCTGCGGGCTCGGCGGCGGCGCACCCATTCCACCCATTGGTGGTAACACTGCCGGAGGCGTCGGCGGGGCCAAGGCGCAGTCCCCGTTCACCCCGAGAAAAGCCTGCACGCCCGGAACGAGCCCGAGCAGGAGATGCGCCTCTGCTCCCGGTCGGAGCGCCGAGGTCTGCACCGGCGCGGGCGTTCCCATCCCGAACATCCCTGGGTTCGGGGCAGACCAGGTCGTCGACTCGACGGCGAACGACGGCCCGATCTGGAACGCGATCCCGCGCAAGCTGAGGAGGGTCGCCGTCGTCGAGAGCCGCAACGAGTACGTCCGCGCGTCCGCGGTCGCTTGGCGGATCGTCCCGGTCAAGGCGAAGGCCGGTTCGAGGAGCACCGATCGCCAGCCCCCACCGGCGCGCAGCCCGCCTCCCCAGGCCGCCCCCGGCTGAACCTCGCCCGTCCGCACCTGAAACAGAGGAGCCAGCTCGAGCCCGAAGTGAGCAGGCCGCGACCCAGTCGGCCCCACGGCCGTGATGGCGGTTTCGCTCGCCGGCGAGGGCATCGCCGAGGGCGCTGCGGCTGCTCGCTCGTTCTGTCGTGCTTGCTCTGATTCTTGGACCAACGTCTCGAGCGCCGTGTACGCGATGGTGGCGGCCGACTCCAGCACCACCGGACGGGACGAATCCATCGGCAGCGGTCTCTGCAAGATCAGGCGGCCGTCGTGCCCCGACCTCACGACGACGCCGGCGGGGGCCGATCGCGAAAGATCGATCGACAGCTCCGCGACGGCGTCACCCGAGCCGGGCCTGTCGCGCAACACGAGACCGAGGCGCGCGCATAGCTCCGTCAGCGTCGCCCTCAGCGTGGTTGCTTCGTCTCCGTCGGCGTGCAGCTCGAGCCAGACGACGCCGGGAGCGGCGACGGGGGACGCCTGCGTGTCGGCGGCTCGCGCGCCCGTGGCGGCAAGCGCGGCCGGGAGCTGCACGAGGACGGCGATGATCGTCCGGACCGCCCGGCCGCCGACGCGGTCGCGCACCTCGCGGGCGGACGGCCTCACGGCCGGAGGTCTCCCTGCGAGCCCGCGGTGCGGAGGCGCCCGAGGTGAACCCGGGCGCGGCTCGCGTGGGCCGTGCGCGGGTGCTCGTCGAGAAGCTGCTGCCAGGTCGCCGCAGCTTGCGCGCCCCGACCCATCCGTTCGAGCGCGGTGGCCAGCCCCACCAGCACCTCCTCCTCGAGGAGCCCGCCTGACGACACGCGGAGATAGTCGTGAAAGGCGGAGACGGCGTCGCCGGTGGCGCCTCGGTCGAGGAGCCAGCGGCCGACGATGGCGCGAGAGGTCCGCGCCTCTTCGCTGGTGGGGAACCGCGCCCACAAGAGCGCGTAGCGCGCGGTCGCGTCCGCCGCCCGACCGTCGCGCCGAGCCTGGTTGGCCTGCACGAACAGCTCCGCCGCGGTCGGTTGCGGCGCCGCCACCGTCGCCGCCGTTGCCCGCGATCGCAGAGCGACGACGCGCGAGGAGGTTAGGGGCGACCGCGGCGGAGGGGCCTGCACCGGATCGTCGCCAGCGGGGTCCGGCTCCGTCGCGTTCGGAAGGGTCGCGACCAGGGGCCGGGTGATCGCCCGGCGCGGCCTCGGCGGCGCGGCCGTGGCGACCGACGCGACCGCGGGCTTCTCCGGCGGGGGCGGCGCGCGCCTCGCCACGACGAACGCGGCCATCGCTGCCCCTCCGAACAACAGCAGGGCGGCGAAGCCCGTCGAGGCGCGCACCGCCGCGCGCGACGAAAAGCGCCCCCCACCTCTGCCAGGCGCGGCGCCTCGCCCGCCCCAGGCGTCCGATCGGGGCAGGCTTTCGATCGTCCTCGCGACGATGACGTCGAGGTCGATGCCGTCGAGAACCGCGTCTCCCTCGCGATCGTAGTCGCGCGCTGTCAGTTCCAAGAAACGGCAGACGGCGCACAGCCGTAGGTGGCGATCGACCAGCCTCCGTTCACGCGGCGAGAGGGACCCGCCATTGCGCGCGCGGTGAATCAACTCGTCCGGGTGCTCGGTTCGCACCATCATGCTCGTCCCTCGCCAAACGCGTGGTCGGTCTCCAGGTATCGCCGCAGGCTCTCCTTGGCCAGGCGAAGCCGGCTCTTGACCGTACCCACCGGCGTGGACATCGCCGCCGCGATCTCGGACAGGGAATGTCCCACGATGACGTGGAGCGAGAGCACCTCCGCCTGCTCGACGGGGAGCCGCACCAAGAGATCGTGGAGGAAGCGCTGGCGATAGATGGCCAGCTCGTGGTCCGTCGCTTCGGTCCCCCACAGCGGGGAGCGGTCGCCGAGCGCCGAAGGATCGAAGAAGGTGAGGCGCAGATCCCGCTGCTTTCGCCGAGCGGTCAGCGACAGATTCACGGCGATCCGCGACGCGAACCCCGCCGGGTGACAATCGCCGCGGAAACCGGCCAGCGCCTGAACGAACGCCAGCAGCGTCTGCTGGACCACGTCCTCTGCGTCGGGGCGGGCCGGCCCGAGCACGAGCCGAACGGACCGCGTGACGACGGG
>JADGRB010000520.1 GCA_017881315.1 Pseudomonadota bacterium | reverse complement strand
CCGTCGGTGCGACCCACGCCGTAATCCGTCGGATACACCCGGGGAATGTCCCCGTTGTCGCTGTAATGAATGAGCTCGAGTTTGGTCTTGCGATAGTAATCCGTCGGATAGAGGTCGTGGTACGCGACGTACCATTGGCCGTTGAACTGGAACACGCTCCCGTGCTCGTTTCCGCTCTTGCCATGGGCCACGATCGTCCCCCGGTACGTATACGGGCCCCCGATCGAGGTGCCGACGCCGTAATCGAGGCTGTCGTTGCAGCTCGCGCCACATCTCGAATAGAGCAAGTAGTATCTGCCCCCGTACGTCCAGGCAAACGGCCCTTCCTCGTACGAGGGTGCGCCGGAGATCGTCACCTTCTGCGGTGACGTCTTGAACGACTTCATGTCGTCGTTCAGCTGGGCGATGTAGCAGCTGCCGTTGCCCCAGATGAGGTATCTGGAGCCGTCGGTGTCCTGGAACGCCATCGGATCGATGTTGGCCGCCGGCGTCGTGGAGCTGTCGACCAGCGCCTTGCCGAGAATGTCCGTGAACGGCCCGGCCGCCGAGCTCCCGGCGGCCACGCCGATGGTGGCGTCTCCGAGCGGGAAGTAGAAGTAGTACTGGCCGCCGAAGAAGATGGCATCGGGCGCCCAGTCCTCGTCGGTGACCCCTCTCCACGCGAGCGAGTTGTCGTCGAGAACCACGCCCGCATCGACCCAGGTGACCAGATCGCTGCTGGAAAAGACGTGCCAGTCCTTGGCGATCCAGTTCGTGTCGCTCGGCGAGAAATCGTGCGTTCCGTACACATAGGCCCGACCCCCAAAGACCTTCACCGACGGATCGGCCGAGCCCTGGTCGATGATCGGGTTTTGCGCCACGGCCGGTGACGCGCAAAACAGGGCCGCGACAATCATCACGATGGTCAGGTCGGCGGTGAGTGGCCTCGACATGAAGAGGTGGAGGTCCTCAGATCTTGAGTCGACGTTCGAGGACGATGCCGGCCCGCTCCATGCGGCGGTAGAGTGCTTGGCGCGACACGCCCATCTCCGCCGCTGCCTTCGAGACGACCCCACCGGCTTTCCGGAGCGCATCTTCGACCATCGCGCGATCCGGATCGGCTGGGTCGGCACCTGAACCCGGCGGCCGGGCAGAGGGCTCGGGGCCGGTGGCGCTTCGCGGAACCGCCGAGGCCTCGAGCCGCGCGCCGGGCGAGCGCGGGGCGGCATTCCCCGGGGGCAGGCCGAGGTGCGCCGGCGTGATCGTGCCACCCGCGGAGACCAGCATCGCCCGGTGAATCCGATTTCCGAGCTCGCGAACGTTGCCCGGCCATTCGTACTGCAAGAGCGCATCGCGGGCAGGCTCTCCCAGCGTGGACGAGCCAGGCGCGGTCCCGCCGTCCTGTCCGCCCAGAGTCGCGAGGAAGTGCTCCGCGAGAGGCAGAATATCGTCGGGACGGTCGGCGAGCGGCGGGATCTGCAGCTCGATGACGTTCAGACGGAAGAAGAGATCTTCGCGGAACGTTCCCTCGGCGATGGCGCGCGCCAGATCGACGTTGGTGGCGCTCACGATCCGGACATCGACCTTGCGGGTCGTGCTCGATCCGAGTCGCTCGAATTCTCCGGTCTGCAGCACGCGGAGCAGCTTGGCCTGTCCGGAGGGCGACAAGTTGCCGATCTCGTCCAGGAACAGCGTTCCACCGGCGGCCGCCTCGAAGCGACCGATCCGCATCTTGGCCGCCCCCGTGAACGCCCCCGCCTCCGCGCCGAACAGCTCCGCCTCCAGCAACTGGTCGGGCAGCGCGCCCACGTTGACCTTGACGAAGGCGCGGTCTTTGCGGCGCGAGTTGGCCTGGATGATCTCGGCCAGCTTCTCCTTGCCCGCACCGTTCGCGCCCGTGATCAAGACCGGGACGTCGGAGGCCGCGACCGTGACCGCCAGGCTGACCACGCTCTGCATCTGCGCGCTGGCATAGATGAGGCCACAGAGGTCGTAGCGGGCGGCGAGGGTTCGTCGCATGCGCAGGCCCTGGGCTCGGAAACGAATGTTCTCCTGCTGCAAGCCGCGTAGCTGCAACAACTTCCGGACGATCCGGACCAGCTTCTCGTCGTCCCAGGGCTTGGCCATGTAGTCGTTGGCCCCCTCCTTGACGAGCTGCACGGCGATCTCGAACGATCCCCAGGCGGTGAGAAGGACGATCGGCAGGTCGGCGTCGAGGTTCCTCACGGCGCGAAAAAGCGCCACGCCGCTCTCGCCCGAGGTGTCGTGCTGGGTGAAGTTCATGTCCTGGACCACGGCTCCGATGTCCTCGCTGGCCACCAGGTCCAGCGCCTCCTCGGGCCCGGCCGCCGTGAGCGACTCGAGGCCGTTCAGATCGAACAGGACCTGGAGCGCCGTGCGGACCGCGGGCTGATCGTCGACGATGAGAACTTTCAACACGTCAACACTACCCTAGTGGACTTCGAAGGTGCAGGTGTAGCTCACGAAGGTCGACACCGGTCGCGCTTCGAGGTCGAGCGGTGGCGACCAGAGCGAGTCGCGCAGCGTCCGCTTGCAGGCTTCTCCGAAGCCGCCCCGCGCACCCGTCTTGAGCGAGATGCTCGAGCGCAACTATCCGGATGAAGCACGCAAGCGCGGCGTGCCAGGGAAGGCCGTCATGCGTTTGCGCGTCATGCCCGACGGTCACCTGCGCGATCTGATCGTCGTCGCCGCAA
>JADGRB010000519.1 GCA_017881315.1 Pseudomonadota bacterium | reverse complement strand
TTGCCCGCCGTGCCGCCGGCGCCGCCGCTGCTCCCGCCCGCGCCCGCTCGCGTGCCGCCCCCACCCGCAGGCCCGCCGTCCGAACCCGCCTGGGCACCGCCGGCTCCGGCTTGCGCGCCGCTCGCGCCGGCCCGCCCTCCACCCGAACCCGTCGCGCTCGCTGGCCCGCCACCCGAACCCGTCGCGCCCGCTGGCCCGCCACCCGAACCCGTCGCGCCCGCCGCATTCCCGCCTTGCCCTGCGGCGCCCGTCCGAGGCTCGCCCGCCGCTCCCCCCGTCGCTGGCCCACCGCCGCCACCTCCACGCCCGCCACCGCCCCCGCCCCCAGTCGACGGCTGCGACGCGGGTCCCCCGCACGCCACCAGGCTCGCTGCGACGCCGAGAAGGCCGACGATTCGGACTGCGCCGCGAGGCCCCTGCCGGCCGGATCCACTTCGCGGCATCGGCGGCCTGTTCAGGCCACCATCTCGGTGAAGATCCCCTTGGGGAGGGATGCGTCTCCGAAGTTGTCGGTGGGCGCACCACCGGTGTTGGTGACGCCTGCCGCGGTCAGCACGGTGTTCAGCACCTTGTTCACCCCCGAGACCGAGCCATCCCCCCCCTTGCCGTCCTGGCTGCCAGTCGGCTGTTGGCCGTTGCCGACCACGACGTATTGTCCTTTCTTGAAGTAACCGTTGGCCGTTCCCGCCTGGATCCAGGGGATGTTGCTGAACGAGTGAGCCCCGGTCGCGCACTGATTGCAGTAGATCGCGACGCCCTGGTCGAGCAGCGGCCCGGTCGGCGTGGTGTACGCGGACAGCGTATCCAACAGGTACTTGTAGTAGTTGAGCATCATGCGGTCGATGTAATTGTGGAAGTTGATCGCATTGGAGACTTGCCGGTGCGACACGTCGTGGAACTTGGCGGACTGGCCGTTGTACGTGTAGACGTGATCGTCGATTCGGTCGCCGATCTTCAGGACGGCGACGCGGCTGTAGTCCGCGGCGGCTGAGAACGCCATCAGCTCCATGAACAGCTTGACGGAGTTGTCGCGCGTCGACTGATCGTAGGGCTTCGGGTCGATCGTCTTCATCGTCGCCACGTCAGCGTCGGGAATGGTGATCGTCGTGGTCGTGATCTGGACCTCGATGTCACGGATCGCCGTCAAATGCTGATCGAGTCGATCGTGGTCGCTCTGGCTGAGGTCCGACCGGTTGAGCAGGGCCTGAATCTGCGGACGCAGAATGTCGTTGATGCTCTTGCTGCGCGCCGCCCTCTGCATCTGGGCCTGGGCCTCCGCCGAGGTCGCCGTCGTCCCGGTCCCGACCGCGCCGATGATGGCCTGGTACGCCTTGTACGGCGAGTCGATGTAGACGCGCGGCTGCTGCGGCGTCACGTAGGAAACGTAGCCGGGGATGTCGAAGCCGGTCCCGCCGGGAGAAAACATCCCGGCGTGCATCACCAGCGGGTCTCGCCCGGCTGGGTTCTTCGCCTTCGCGATGGCCGTGTCGACCGAGATTCCCATGGCCTTGCAGTTGGTGCTGCCCGCCGTGATCTTGGAGGCGGTGAGAATCTGGGCGTCGGCCGCCGAGTGCGAGCAGCCGTTGGAGCTGTACGGGAGATTGATCCCGCGGACGATGAGCAGCTTGTCGGCGTAGGAGGCGAGCTCGCCGGTGGACCGCGTCGCCTTGTCGGCGGTCATGCTGGCCTGGGTCAACGCTCCCGTCGCCGTTGGCCAAAACATCTCGGGCTCTGAGCTCACGCTCAAGCTGACGCCGGCCTGAACCACGCCGTTGTCCCCGACCACGATGAGCACGAACGGCGAGCGCGTCACCGTCTGGGCCGAGGCCTTGCGAGGCATGAACGTCTCGAGCAGCGGCAGCCCCAGCATCAGCCCGCCGGCCCCGCGAAGCACCATCCTTCGATTCATTTCGAGCGATCCCGGTTTTTTCATGGCGTCTCTCTCGGTCAGGGGAGGCGGTTCAGGAACGCGTCACTCGTCACAACGGTGAGCTCGAGGTCGTGGAGCGAGACCATTCCGGCACGAGACAGCCGAGCGTAGTAGTCCACCACCGTCGTCAGCTCGTCGGCCGTGAGAGTTCGCCCGTGCAGGTAGGTCATCATGTTCTGCACGTAGCAGGCATGCATCTCCTTGGCGTCGGCGAGCAGGTGCGACAGCTCGACGCCGTTCTTGAAGGTCTGAAGCTGTCCGTCGAGCGTGTAGCTGTCCGCCGCGTCGACCGTCTGTCCGACGTCCATCGTCCGGAACTCGCCGATCGCATCGTAGTTCTCGAAGGCGTTGCCGAGCGGGTTGAACAACACCGAGTGGCACTTCTCACCGCACGTCCCTTTCCCCGTCGTCATCTCCACACGTTGTCGGTTCGTGAGGCCCGGGGTGACGGGGATCACCACCCCGGCCGCCGCGGCGGGGGGCGGTGGCAGCGTCCTGCACAACAATCGTTCCGCGATGAACACACCGCGGTGGATGATGTCCGGCTCGTTGCCCACTCCGATGTACGACGACAGGAACCCGGCCTGTGTCAACAAACCGGACCGCTGGCTCGGATCGAGATTGACCTGGGTCAGCATCACCGGGTCGCTCGAGTAGCTTCCCGTCACGCCGTACAGTGGCGCCAGCAGCGAGTCCACAAAACCGACAGGCGTCGTATAGAAATCCTTGATCCCTCGGTTTTGCGTGAAGATCCAGCTCAGGAACTG
>JADGRB010000518.1 GCA_017881315.1 Pseudomonadota bacterium | reverse complement strand
GCCCGCGTCGTTGACGACGAAGTCGTTGATCGTCGCGTTGTAGTCCTTGTCCACCGCAGGGTCGGCGCAGAGGTGGGTCGTGGAGGTGCAGACCTGCGCCCCGGCCCCCATTCCCATGCCGGGACAGTCGGCGTTGGTCTCGCACATGTCGCGGCACTGGTGGTCGCTGCTGCAAACGAGCGGCGACGTGCACATGCTGTTGTAGTTGCAGGTCGCCAGCTCTGGCGCCTGGCAGGCGGTCCCTTGCGCGACGCCGGCGTCGGCCGTGCTGCTGCCCGCGTCGCCGGCGGCGGTCAGGACGATGCAGCGCTGCCCGGCAATCGGGCAGTCGCTCGAGACGTTGCAGGGCTTGACGCAGTACCCGAGCGCGCAGACCAGGCCATGGGTCGGCAGCTTGACGCAGTCGCTGTTGAGCGAGCACTGGGGCGTCGTCGGCTTGGAGCTGCCGCCGCATCCGAGAACCGCGGTGGCGAGCATCGCCAAGGTTCCGACGCGTAGCATCCGCGAGAACCTCATCTCGAACGCCCCGTTCTCGAGCTCGCCCACGCGCATCGCTACGGGCAGCCCGTGGCCGCGACGCGGGTCAGGTGCTCGGCATTGCTGTAGAGCGACATCACGAAGCTACCGGCGAAGTTCGTGAGGTGTCCCTCGTCCGAGTTTCCGGCGGGGTTCGCTTGCTGGAGCACCGGCTGGGGGTTGACGGGTTTCGTGCCATCGCCACTCACGTAGAGGAATCTCTCCGAGCCATCGGGATAGAAGACGGCGAATCCAGCGCCCATGCCATCGCCGGCGCCCCGTATGGCGTCGACGTTGTGACTGACGGCGCCGAAGGCGAAACCTCCGGTGAAGTTGTACGTGGCACCCAGGCCCCCGGCGGGGGAGACCAAGGTCGCCAGCACCGACGCCGCGTTGGTGCCTCCATCGCCGGAATCGGCTCCGTTGTAGACGGCAACGAAACCCTGCGAGGTCCCGGCCACCGACATCGGAGAGAACTGTTGAGGGTAGGGGAGCGCCACCGGGTTTCCGATCTCGGCTCCGTTCGGATTGAGCAGAGTCAATTGGGGGAAGCCTGAGACGTTGATGTAGCTCGTTGCGAAGAGGCCCCCGGAGAGGGCGAAGTCTCCGTCTGGCTGCGGTGAGTTCCAGACGAGACCGTTCGGGTCTTCGGTGGGAACGGTGATGCTCCCGGCGGGCGTTCCGTCGGCGGCGAACTGACCGACCTTTATCGGTCCATGGTTGGAGAGCGAGGACGCCACGAACGTGCCATTCAACCACTGAACGTGGGACTGCTGATGAAAGAGGTCGTACCCAACTGCCTCGAGCTGCGTCGTCGATTGAACGGCCAGATTGGCGTTCAGGAAGGTCAGGTACACACCCCAATAAGAGCTCCCGGTAGCCGACTCCGCGTCGTAGATGACCGCGACCTCGCCCCCGGGCGCCACGGCCGCGCCGTTCACCTGGATGGCCGCCACGGTGCCCGTGCCGGTCGCGTTCGAATTGAACAGCGGCGACGATCGCCCCTTGCTTGCGCCCGTGGTGAGGTCGAAATGCTGGACGTCGACCCGCTCGACGTAGCTGGCAACCCCCGCGTCGGCATTCGTCCCTCCGTCGACCTCCGGGGGCCCGGCGTAGCCGCTGAAGACGAGGAGCTCGGTGGCGGTCCGCACGCCGACGCCGGAGGTGTAACCTGGCTTGGAGTCGCTGGTCGCGGTGCGCCCGAAACGCGTCATCACCGTGCAGGTTGTGCCGCCGCCGGCGCCGCCCCTGCCGCCTGAACCGCCGCTGGCGCCTGAACCGCCGCTGCCGCTTGAACCGCCGCTGCCGCCAGATCCCCCGCTGCCGCCGCCGGTTCCGCTGCCCCCGGCTCCGTTGCCCCCGCTGCCGGTGCCGTTGTTGCCGCCCTGGGGAATGCCCATGCCCGCGTCGTTGACGACGAAGTCGTTGATCGTCGCGTTGTAGTCCTTGTCCACGGCGGGGTCCGCGCAGAGGTGGGTCGTGGAGGTGCAGACCTGCGCCCCGGTCCCCATTCCCATGCCGGGACAGTCGGCGTTGGTCTCGCACATGTCGCGGCACTGGCGGTCGCTGCTGCAGACGAGCGGCGACGTGCACATGCTGTTGTAGTTGCAGGTGGACAGCTCCGGCGCCTGACAGGCCGTCCCTTGCGCGACGCCCGCGTCTGCGGTGCTGGTTCCGGCGTCGCCGGCGGCCGTCAGGATGATGCAGCGCTGCCCGGCAATCGGGCAGTCGCTCGAGACGTTGCAGGGCTTGACGCAGTAGCCGAGCGCGCAGACCAGGCCGGGGGTCGACAGCTTGGCGCAGTCGCTGTTGAGCGAGCACTGGGGCGTCATCGGCTTCGAGCTGCCCCCGCAGCCGACCACAGCCAAGCCCACCACCAAAAACCCAACGGACAGCGCACCAAGCTTCATGTCGAACGTCCCCTTTTAAGGCTCCACCTGTATCACAGCGCATCTTGCGGGTGGGGCCCAAAGATGGAGCCGCTCCGTCCGTCGAGCGTCCGGCGGCTCGAATTTGGAGCGCCCGCGTCGGCTGTTGAGCACGCCCGGCCAGCGTTGAGCACGCGGCGCTCCCCGCCGTGCCCAACTTGTGCACGCGGTGCTCAACCCGCCCCCGACTCCGGGAGAGTCCTGACCTGGCCCCCGGCCCAAAGGCCGGTTTCGCGCCAGTTTCGAGCTTTTC
>JADGRB010000256.1 GCA_017881315.1 Pseudomonadota bacterium | reverse complement strand
TGACGATGTCGGCGACCGTCTCGCCATGGATGTACTCCATCGCGATGTACTTGACGCCCCCCTCGTCGACGACGTCGTACACGTGGACGATCGCGGCGTGATTGAGCTTGGCCGCCAGGCGCGCCTCGTCCAGGAACATGGCGAAGACGCGCGGGTTCTGGGCGTAGCGCGGCTGCAGGATCTTGAGCACCACCGGCTTTTCGAACCCGCCCACCGCCTGCTGGCGCGCGATGTAGAGCTCGGCCATTCCGCCGGAGGCCAGGTGACGGATGACGGCGTAACGCCCCACCTGTTGGCCGACGAGGACCTCGGGATTCGCCATCGCGCGCGAATCCTAACCAATAAGCCGCCCCAGCGGCGTTTGATTTTGCCGTGACCCGCGAGTTAGGAATGAACCGCCCGTGCACATCGTGCTTCCCCACGACGCCTCGCTCGACGGGCACCTCGTCGACGGCGTGATCGGCTACCTGACCCTCACGACGGGGCTGGCGTTCCTAGCGGTGCTGGTCTTTTTGCTGATCGCGATCGTTTTTCACCGCGAGCGCGCCGGGCGAACGCGCGCGCACCACACCCATGGCAACCGGCCGCGCGATCGCGCGCTGACCTTCGCGGTCGCGCTGGTGATGTTCGTCGCCATAGATGTGACGCTGGTGGCGCGGACGGCGGGCGAGCTCTCCGGACGGTTCTGGCGTTACCCCGACGGCGATCCCAACGCGCTGCGGGTGGAGGTGACGGCGCGCCAGTGGTCCTGGACCTTCCGCACCGCCGGCCCCGACGGCCGCTTCGGCACGGGGGACGACGTGGTCACGCTGGGCGAGCTCGACGTGCCGGTGGGCCGGCCGATCTATCTCAAGCTCCGCTCCCGGGACGTCGTGCATTCGCTCTATCTGCCGAGCTTCCGCACCAAGATCGACGCCATCCCCGGCAGCACCACCCGCCTCTGGTTCCAGGCGCAGGAGGCGGGTCGATTCGAGATCGGCTGCGCCCAGCACTGCGGCGTCTCCCACTACAAGATGCGCGGCCTGCTGATCGCGCGCCCGGAAGGCGAATACCACGATTGGCTCGCGCGCGCCGAGACCGACAGCCGGCTGCGCGGTGACGCCGCCCTTCCGGTGGCGGGCGAGGCGGACGGGTGGGACTGGGAGACCGGGCGATGACCGCGACCGACCAGAGTCAGGGCGGAGATGCCGGCGGAGATGCCGGCGGTCCCGGCGGCGGCCCCGGTGACGGTCTGGAGGAGATCCCACCCGAGCCGGCCGGCTTCCTGCGCCGGCACGTCTTCTCCACCGACCACAAGGTGATCGGAAGACAGTTCCTGTTCCTGGGGCTGTCGTTCCTGGCCGTGGGCGGCGTCATGGCGATGCTGATCCGCTGGCAGCTCGCCCGCCCCGGCGTTCCGGTCCCGGTCGTCGGCGGTCTCCTGTTCGGCCGCGCAGGCGGCCTCATTTCGCCGGCCGCCTACACGGCGCTGTTCACGATGCACGGCACGATCATGATCTTCTTCGCGGTGACGCCGATCCTGATCGGCGGCTTCGGCAACTTCTGCCTGCCGCTCTTGATCGGCGCGCGCGACATGGCGTTCCCGCGCCTCAACCTGGCGTCGTTCTGGACCATGGCGGCGGCGACCGCGGTTCTCACCGCGTCCTTCTTCGTGCCGCTCGGACCGCCGCAGGCCGGGTGGACCGCGTACGCGACGCTGTCGACGGCGATCGGCGCGCCCGGGGTCGGGCAGACGCTGTGGGTGGTCGCGATCTATCTCAACGGCGCGTCGTCGGTGATGGGCGCGGTCAACTACATCACCACGGTGATCCGGCTGCGCGCGCCGGGGATGACCTACCTCCGGATGCCGCTCACGGTGTGGGGATTCTTTCTGACCTCGATCCTGAACGCGCTCTTCGTTCCGGTGCTGGCGGCGGCGATGGTGCTGCTCTTCTTCGATCGGGTGTTCGGCACGCAGTTCTTCGTGGCCGGCACCACCGTGGGCGCGGGCGGCGATCCGATCCTGTACCAGCACCTCTTCTGGCTGTTCGGCCACCCCGAGGTCTACATCCTGATCATCCCCGCCTGGGGGATCGTGAGCGATCTGCTGTCGTTCTTCGCGCGCAAGCCGGCCTTCGGCTACCGGGTGACCGTCGCCGCGCTGGTCGGCGTGGTGATCCTGTCGACGGTGGTCTACGGCCACCACATGTTCACCACCGGCATGAGCCCGCTCCTCGGCGAGAGCTTCATGGTTCTCACCATGATCATCTCGGTGCCGACCTCGCTGCTCTTCCTCAACTGGCTGGGGACGCTCTGGCGCGGCGCCTCGCGCATGACCACGCCGATGCTGTTCTGCCTGGGCCTGGTCTTCACCTTCGGGGTGGGCGGCCTGACCGGCCTCTATCTGGCCGACGTCGTCGCCGACATGTACCTGCACGACACCTACTTCGTGGTCGGGCATTTTCATCTGATCATGGCGGCGGCGCTGCTGCTCGCCTCGTTCGCGGCGATCTACTTTTGGTTCCCCAAGATGTTCGGCCGGATGATGAGCGAGGCCCTCGGCAAGTGGCACTTCTGGCCCACGTTCGTGTCGCTGAACGTGGTCTTCATGGGTCAGCTCCTGATCGGCTACGCGGGAATGCAGCGGCGGCTCTACGATCCGTCCGTCTACGAATTCCTGCGCCCGCTGCTGCCGCTCAACCGGTTCATCTCCCGCGCGGCCTACGTGCTGGGCGCCTCCCAGCTGATCTTCGTGGTGAACTTCTTCTGGAGCCTGTTTCGCGGGCAGAAGGCGCCGAAGAATCCTTGGGCCGTGGGGACCCTCGAATGGACGGTGGCGTCGCCGCCGCCGCACCACAACTTCGATCGCATCCCGGTCGTCGTGCGCGGGCCGCACGAGCTCGGCCACCCCGCGGCCCGGGCGCTCGGCAAGGACTGGCTCGGACAGGACGAGGGTCCGGTGCGACCTTCGGCGGACAATGCCACGGACGGATCGACGGACGGATCGCCGCCCGATGGATCGACGGAGGGCGCAGCGTGACCGCCGCGGCCTCGACGGTCCCGCGGCGCCGCGAGCTCGACCGGGCGGTCGGCCTGCTCATCTTTCTCGGCGCCACGGCGATGTTGTTCGCGGCGTTGCTGCTGGCGTACGCCATCCTCCGCGCGGAAGCGCCCGTCTGGCCGCCCGCGGGCACGCCGCCGTTCCCGCGCGGCGCCGCGGCCGCCAACACCGTCGTCCTGCTGGCGGCGACCCTGGCGCTCCGCGCGGCCCGCTCGACGGATCGACGCTGGCCTGCGCTGGCGGCCGCGGCGCTGGGCGCGGCGTTCCTCGTGCTGCAGGCCGCCCTCTGGCGACGGCTGGCAGCCACCCACCTCGGCCCCAGCGCGGGGGCGCTGGGCGACGTCTTCTTCGCGCTCTCGGCCTTCCACGCGCTGCACGTCCTGGCGGGCCTGGTCGTGCTGGCCGCGACCCGAGCGCGCCCTGCCCGCCTTCTGACGATCTACTGGGACTTCGTCCTGATCGTCTGGATCGTCATCTACGTCGCGGTGTGCTTGCTGTGAAGGCGCGCGGCGTTCCGGTGTTTCTCATGCTGCCGCTGGTGCTGGCGACAGCGGCGTGCCGGCGTCCGGCCGGGGCGCCTCCGCCTTTCACTGGGCCGGTGACGCTCGGAGGCCGCGCCATCGCGCCGGCCGCGCTCGAGCACGGGCGCGAGGTCTACACGCACTATTGCCGTCCCTGCCACGGCGACGCGGGCGATGGAAAGGGAACCTCCGCGGCCGGTCTGCAAACGCCGCCGCGCGATCTGCGCCTCGGCGTCTACAAGTTCGCCGCCGTCCCCGCTGGCCAGCTCCCACGCGACGCCGACTTCGTCCGCACCATCCGACACGGGCTGCACGGCACGGCGATGCTGGCCTGGGACGTCCCCGAGGCCGAGCTCGACGACCTCATCCAATACATTAAGTATTTCGCTCCAAGATGGCGAACCGAAAGCGCAGGCGAGGCGATCGTCGCGGCGCCCGATCCCTGGGGCGGGCGCGAAGCCGAGGCCGTGGAACGCGGCAAGCGCGTCTACCACGGGCTCGCCCAGTGCGCGGTCGCCTGCCACCCGGCCTACGCGACCAAGGCCGAGATCTACGCCTTCAGCAAGGAGCTGACCGGCATGGAGGTTCGACAGTTCCGCCCCGATCTCTACTTCGCCGTCGCCAAGGACAGCGACTACGGCGTGAAGATCCTCCCACCGGATTTCACCTTCAACGAACTGCGCGGCGGCGACACCCCCGAGGACATCTACCGCGCCATCGCCGCCGGCATCGGCGGCACCGCGATGCCGACCTGGAAGAACGTCCTGCCCGACACCGACCTGTGGGCCATGGCCCACTACGTTCGATCGTTGGTCGCGCTGCGTGATAGCCCGGAGGCCGGCGCGCTGGAGCAGCGCCTCCGCGATCAACCGGCCTGGTCGCCGCCGCCGCCGCCCGACGCCGGCGCCGATACCGACGGGGCCGGCGACGCCGGGCCCTGACCGCGCCTCACGATCGGGGCCGCGAGAATCGTTGGATCGCGATCGCGACCGCGAAGAAGATCGCGGGTGGCACCAAGAGAAACAGGCCAACGATTCGCAACGCGGGGCTGAGCGTCGGTGATTGGCCGAGGCAATTGGGACAGAGGGCCCAGCTCGGCGTCGCGGTGAGGAGCGCGCCGGTCGCGCCGACGACCGCGGCCAGGAACCGGCGGGCCGTCATCGCTGGCGCATCCGGAAGGCCATCTCCAGCATCAGCACGACGGCGAACCCGGCGGCCAAGGACAGCGCCGCCAAGGCGAGCCGCGGATCCCGGCGGCGGAACCGGACGCCCAGAAAAACCACCAGCACCAGGCCCACCTTGGCCATGAGCAACCCGCAGAGCGCGGTGACCCGCACGGCGACGTCGACATCGAGGGCCATCACCATTAGCTCCGCGATCGTCAGCGCGACGATCGCGACGAATCCGATCGCCGTCGGGCGGATGCGGCGCTCCTCGGGCTGGTCGCGGGGATGGGCGGTGGCGCTCATCGGGTGGGCAGCAGATAGAGGAAGGTGAAGATCGGCATCCAGGCCAGATCGACGAAGTGCCAGTAGAGCGCGACCACCTCCAACGTCCGTCGCTCCGCGCGCCGAAGCAGCACGGCCGAGAGGCAGACCACGCCCGCCAGGACGTGCAGGCCGTGATAACCGGTGAGGGCATAGAACGTCGACGCGAAGAGATCGCCGCCGAGTCGCATGGGCCGGACCGCCGCCAGGAGGTGCCTGTATTCCAGCAACTCCCCGACCAGGAAGGCGAGCCCCAGCGTCAGCGTCGCCAGCAACCATCCCGCGCGCGCCCGGCCCCGCGCCGCACGTACCGCCAGCGTCATCGTGAGGCTCGAGGTGAGGAGCGCGAAGGTCATCGCGGCCACGGGCGCCAGCGCCAGGCGCGCCCGCGGGTCCGGCCAGCTCTCGGCGCGCACGCGCAGCATGGCATAGGCGATGAAGAACGCCCCGAACCCCATCGCGTCGGTGGCCAGGAACGTCCACATCCCGGCAGGTCCCACTCGCCCGGGCGCTCGCGCTGTCGCCCCGATGGCGATCTCCGAACCGGTCGCGCTCATCGTGCTCTACCGATAGCACGATCGGCGGCCGGCGATCATTTGCGCGACGGCCTCCCTTGACAGCACTGCCCGCAGGACGGATGACCAGCGCATGGACGGAACTTCAGCCGAGACTTTGGGCCGCCGGCGCTCGCCGACCGCGGCGCGCCTGGCCGGCAACCCCATTGTCTGGGCGGCCCTCCTGGCGCTGCTGTTCGGGGTGCCGATCTTTCGCTCGGTCACCCGCCACCTCGGCGCGGCCCCGGTGGTCCTCGGCACCCTGCCCGCCTTCACGCTGACCGATCAGCGCGGTCAGCCGTTCGGCACGCGAGAGCTCACGGGCAAGGTCTGGGTCGCCGATTTCATCTTCACCGCCTGCCAGGAAGCCTGCCCGCTGCTCAGCCAGAAGATGGCCGAGGTGGGGCGGCGCGCCCGGAAGCTCGGCCCCGACTTTCACCTGGTCTCGATCTCCGTCGATCCGTCGCGCGACACGCCCGCGGCGCTCGCGGCCTACGGCGCCCGCTACGGCGCGAACCCGATCGCCTGGTCGTTCCTCACCGGCCCGGCCGACGCGATCCAGGCGGCGGTGGTGGACGGCTTCAAGGTCGGGATGGGACGCGAGAAGACGTCCGGCGAAGGCGCGGCCGACTTCTGGCAGATCTTCCACGGCGAGAACCTGGTCCTCGTCGATCGACAGCTCCGCATCCGCGGCTACTTTCCAGCCACCGCCGAAGGGATCGATCAATTGCTGGCCGCGGCGGGCCGGGTCGCGAACGGCGCTTGACGCTCGACGGAGCGCCTTCACCCCGTCAGCACCTCGAACCCCTCGCGCGACGCCGCTTCGGCGAGCCGCCGGTCCAGCACGGCCATGGTCAGCGACGCGGGCTCCGGATCGGCGATCACCAGCGCCGCGCCGAGCTGGGCGGCGTCCGCTGCCCGCAGCGCGTGCCGGCCGAGGAGCGCGATACTCTTCGTTCGCACGGCCAGCAGATCGGTCACCTCGTGCGCGGCGCTCGCGATCCGATCGATCCGGCGCAGGGCCGCGGAACGCGCGGCGATCGAGAGGAACCCGTCTCGCCCGCGTCGCTCGATCGCCGATACGATCTCGACCCGGGTCAGGCCCCAAAGAAGCATCTCGGGGTCGGTGTCGAGCCAGCCGGATACGAGGCCGGTGCTCGCCTCCTCGATGACAAGGGGAACGACCGCGGAGGCATCCCAAAATCTCATGGGCAAGAGCTCACGGCCGACCCTCATGGCCGAGCTTCATAGCCGATCTTCCCGATCGTCCTCGAGCGCCCGCCGTAGATCGGCGCGGGTCGCGACGACTGGGGGCTCGGCGAGGATGCTACGTACACTTCCGCTTCCGCGTCTGAGGACGCCCGCCTTGACCAGTCGATCGAGGCGGTCTTTGTCGCGCGGATCCGGCGATTCCGAAGCCCCGTGAAGGCCTACCAGGCGCGCGATCGGGACGCCCCGATCCAGAATCTGGACCTCGCTGCCGCGCCGGACCAGACGAAGGTAGCGGGACAGATGCGCCTTCAGGTCGCTCACCGACGCCATTTTCATATGACCATTCTAGTCTTATCTATATGACCTATCAAGTCAGATGGCGCCCGCGCGCCGTCCCCACCGGGTCAGACGCCCGAGGTCGCTGTCGCGACCCTTGACGCGCGCGGGAGCGCCTGTTAGCACGACGGGCATGAGCAAG
>JADGRB010000517.1 GCA_017881315.1 Pseudomonadota bacterium | reverse complement strand
CGTGATGCACGCTCGTGCCGCGGACAGCCCCGTTGACTCCAGTCGGTGCCGCACGCCAAAACAGTCCCGTTCGACCATCCGCTTGCGGACACCAGCGGCTGACGCAGGGATTGGGTCTCCTCCCATGTGGTCCCGGCCAAGTGTGGCAGTGAGGATCGGGAGTACTCACAGGGCGAGCATTGCTGTCGCGACGTCATTCGCGGCCGCTTGGGGTATTGCCGTGGAAGCGCTGTCGAGTACGAGCAGCCGCGCCCCGGGGATCTCGCGCGCGAGAGCTTCGCCGTTGCCGACAGGGAAGAACGGGTCGCGGCGACCGTGCACCACCAGCGCTGGCATCGCGAGCTCAGCCAGTCGCTCGCGCCAGCGCGGCTTGCAGTCGAGCTTGGAGAACACCACGCCCAGCTGGTTGGCCATCTGCACCGCGGGCGCCGTGCTGGGCGTGCGATCCCATTTGCGACCGGCGGCTGCTCTCGCGGCGACCGGGTCGTCACCGAGGATCGCTGCGGCCTCAGCGGCGTACTCCGTGACCGCGCCGCGGTCGGACCAGTCAGGCATCGGACGCGAGAACAGCCGGTCCATGACCGTCGCGTCATGGTCGGGCAGGTCGTGATCGACCGGGCCCGGGGCGACGGGTCGCGTTGCCGCGAGGGTGAGCGCCGAGAACGCGTCCGGGTGGTCAAGCGCGGCGACCTGGGCGACCATCCCGCCAACGCCGATGCCCGCCATGTGCGCCGGCCGGTCGTCGAGCGCGCGAGCGAGGGCCGCCGCATCGGCGGCAAGATCGCGCAACGTGTACGCGGGGGCCTCGGGATCGACGGTGCGCGACTCACCAGAGTCGCGCAGGTCGTACCGCACCACGTGACGCCCGCCGCGGGCGAGCGCCTCGCAGAGCTCGTCAGGCCAGGAAAGCATGGTCGTGCCACCTGCGCATAGAACGAGCGGCGCGGACGCGTCGCCGAAATGCTCGACGCCGAGCGTGACGCCGTTCACCCTGACCGTCGTCATGACCGAGCGGCCGTCGCAGTAGCGCCGCCGAACGTGTGGACCGAATGAACGATGCGAAACACCGAAACCTCCATCGTGGCGTCGCGGAGCCGTGACGCCGGCGACGACGGCACACCCGCGTGCCCGCCGACGGCCGTGGCGTCAGGGCGCGCGACCCGGAATGTTGTTCTTGACGACTGACAACTGACAGGACGGGAACTCATCGGAACAGTCCGTATCGACCCGCACCTCGGTCTCGGTGACTGGCCCCTGCGTGCGACGACCCGGTCCACCGAAAGCGGAGCACGAGAAGAACGTGTGCAGCGGCCGTCGGTGATCGACATTCGGGATGGGAGGATTCAACGCCCGCCCCGCCTACGCAGGTGTCGACGCCGGCGTCGCCAACGACGAGAACTGGAGATTGCACCCCATGTCAGATGTGCGACGCTTCGACCACGTCGGGATCACCGTCGCGGACCTCGACAGAGCAACGGCGTTCTTCGTCGGGCTGGGTCTCGAGATCGAGGGCCGGATGTCATTGCAAGGCGAGTTTGTGGACACCGTCATCGGCATCCCCGACTCCCTCAGCGAGATCGTCATGCTGCGGCCCCCCGACGGCGGCGCTGGCCTGGAGCTGTCGAGCTTCCTCCGGCCCGACCATGAGCCAGGGTCGCCCGCGGCGATGTCCACCGAACTAGAAAACTCGATCCGGCGAAGCCGGAATTCTGAGTCAAGTTTGACGTTTCAGGACCGGTCTTGGCGGCGTGGGTCAATACGAGAACGTCTGGCGCATGGCCTACGTGCGCGGACCGGAAGGAATCATCGTGTCCCTGGCCGAGCGGATCGGTTGATGCCGCCGGCGGCGAGCCAGACCGCCCGCTCGTGCGGGCGCAAACCGGTCGCTCCGCATTCAGTGAAGTCGGCCCGGCGAACGCCCCGAATGCCGACCCTGCCCGGTGCGGCTGCGGCGGCGTCCGGGAAGGGATCCGCTTGCGATGAGGTAGCCACGCGGCCACTGGGTCTGCGACCCGTCGACGCGGCGAATCGGGTCGTTGACCCACCAGGCTTTGTGCTGAACGTCCAACGGATGGTTTCGCCATTAACTGCATCCGGTGGGGCCGGGTGGTCGAGCCCCCGATGAGCTTTAGCGCCGAGAATGGTCTGATTCGTTCATGGGCGTACTGATGGACGGCATCGTGTTTGGTGAGTCCCCGCGCTGGCGGGACGGGCTGCTCTGGTTTTCCGACTGGGGCGCAGGCCGTGTCTTCTCGGTTGCTGCCGACGGCACCCCCAAGGTCGAGGCGGAGGTCGCCTCTTTCCCAATGTGCATCGACTTCTTGCCCGATGGGCGGCTGCTGGTCGTGTCGTCGGCCAAACGCCAACTGCTGCGGCGCGAGCCCGACGGATCTTTCGTGCCGCACGCCGACCTCGCCCCGGTGTCCACGAAGCCCTGGAACGACATCGTGGTGAACGGAGACGGCAATGCCTATGTCAACAGCATCGGCTTCGACTTCCCCGGGGAGGAGTTCGCGCCGCGGATCGTCGTGCTCGTCACGCACGACGGCATGGTCACCCCGGTCGCGGACGGGCTGGCCTTCCCGAACGGGATGGCCATCACCGCGGACGAACGACGTTGATCGCGGCCGAATCTTACGGCGAGCAGCTGACGGCGTACGACATTGACGCCGATGGGACCCTCTTCCACCGACGGGTCTGGGCCT
>JADGRB010000516.1 GCA_017881315.1 Pseudomonadota bacterium | reverse complement strand
CCTCGACGCCAATGCCCGTATGCAGGAGCAGGCCGTCGCCCACCTGAATCCCCGTGTTGCTCTCGCCCGTCGACTTGTAGGGCAACCCCTGATACCCGATGGTCACTTCCTGCGCCGACGCAGCCCGCGTCGCGAGCAACGCGCCCAGGCCGGTCCACAGTGCGAGACGACGGTTCATAGAGAGGTGTCTTTGTCCTGGACGTGGGTGTAGACCGGCGCGGGGAGGGCTCGCGCGTCGGCGTTCAGCTCAGGGGGCTCGCCTCGGGGGGGCGCGTGATGTCGATGAAAGGGCTGCCTGGCTGGGTGGGGTCGTACTGGGGAATGTTGGGGTCGACCTCGACGTCGACGCGGGTCGCGCCGACGAAGCTGAGGTCTTCTCCGATGCAGTTCTCGGCCTCGGCGCCCAGGACTGTCACCTTCTGGTTGACGATGGTGAGACGGGTGAACTCATGCGTACTCTCACCTGCATCGGTACGAGTGATGCTGTCCTGAAGGGCCGCCATCGACTGCTCGCCGATGTTGACGTTCACCCGGGCCTGGACCAGCTTGTCGGTCACGCAGTTGAGGCGGATGATGTCCTTCTCGCGCTTGGCCTGATCCTGCAGGATCTGGATGCGCTTGACGACGTCGCCCATCGCCTTGAAGTACTCCTTCGACTGGTTGACCATGTCGGCGGGCGCCAGCATCGGCTGCTGCTTCACCGAAAGATCGACCGAACCGCCGGGACCGGGTGCAGCCGCAGGGGGCGCACTGGGCGCAGGCGCCTGCGCAAAGACCGTCCCCCCTATGAATATCGTCGCCAGTAAGAGCTTTGATTTCGCCACGGCGCCAGTCCTTTCCCCCAGATCGAGTCGCTATTTCTCAGAAAAATCAGCTAGTTACCAATAACGGCCGAATTATAAGCATGACCTTGTGGTGTGTCAACGGCCGAGATGTCCGTACTTCTCTCCCCTGCCTCTCAGTTACCCTTCTTTAGCCATTTTTCTGACGGTTGCCAGGCCTCTTCCTTGGTGCCGCCTCCGCGACCATCTCATCGACCTGGAATCACGCCCACCGCCGGCCGCACGCCGCGCGCCTACTGCGACGACTGGAAGACGAACGGGAATGAGACCTCGACCGAGCCGCCCGACGGGGCCGGGAAGCGCCAGCGCGCGATGAGCGACTTGATGCAGCTCGCGACCTCGGCGTCGCCGAGCGTGTCCTGCTCGACGTCCACGCCCGACACGGTGCCGGCTTGCGTGATGGTCCAGTGGATCACGATCTTCCCGCTGAGGTTGGGGTTGCGCTTGAGGCCGCGCTCGTAGCAGGCCTTGATCGCACCCAAGCGGCTGCGCACCTCCTTGGCGACCATGGCCGGATCGAGCTCGCCGTCGACGGCCGGCGCCTCGCTCTTGACCACGCCCGAGACCTTCTTTTCGACCGCCGCGGCGCCGGTTCCTCCTCCGGCGATCGAGCCTCCTCCGCGCAGGCCGCCGACGTTGGCGACCCGGCCCGAGCCGCTGCCGCCCGACTTGATGCCGCGGAGCTGGTCGTTGTTGTTCGCGACGCCGACGCCGCCGACGCCCTGGAACGCCTTTTCCTGATCGCGATCGACGTCGCCCTTGCCGAGCACGTCGGCGATCGAACCCTCGCCGTCGGCCTTGGCGCCGAGCAGCTTGAGCAGGCCGGTCGACTTCACCTGCTCGGCGAGTCGGGCGCGGCGCTCGGCGTCGAGCCGCGCCTTCTCTTCGGCCGCCTTGGCCTTTTCTTCCTCGGTCATCTCCTTCTTGGCGACCTTCTTCTCTTCGTCGGCGCCCTTCTTCTTTTCGACCTCCTTCTCTTTTTCGGGCTCCTTCTTGACCTCGGCGACCTTCTCGACCTTCTTCTCTTCCGGCTTCTTCACGATCATCTGCACGAAGCGATCGGGCACCGCCTCGATGTCGGGCTTGCGCGGCCAATCGACGTTGCGGAGGTAGATGACCAGGATGAGGTGGAGCAAGAACGACACCGCCGCGATGGTGGTGAAGAACCAGTCGACGTCCGAGAGCGCCGACCCGCGCACCGAGGCGGGCAGCTGCGGCCGCGGCTGGGGCGGCGGCGGGGTGACGAACTGGAACAGGATCGTCATGTCCGCCAGCGTGATCTTGCCGCGCGAGCGCTCGTCGAGCGGCAGCGGCCAGCTGGCGCCCTTCTTGTGGATCTTGCCGGTCTGCTTGAGCTGGGCGAGCGAGATGATCTCGTTGCCGACGGCGATTCGCGCGTCCATCCCATCCGAGAAGTTGGCGACGTACTGGCTGCCGCTGGCCTCGAAGAGCAACCAGTTACGGGGCAGCGCCTCGGAGGGAACCACGAACATGTTCTTCGCGGACTGTCCGATGGTGATGTTCTCGCGCTTGCGGACCAGCCGCTCCTCGACGATGCGTCCGCCCTGGATGATCCCGATCCGCAGGATCTTGGGCTTCGGAGTCGAGCCTACTTGCGCCTGTCGAGCCGCTGCCTGGGTAGCCATTCGTCAGTTCCCTTCGTCAAATCCGATCAGGTTCCATCAAAACGGTGATCGGGAAACGCTGTCCAGTATCTTAGGGATGAAGTCCTGCTTCAGTTCTTGCCAGTCGTAGTTGATGCTCGACTTCTGGTAGAAAAAGAACGCCTCCGGCTTCTGGATCTTGCCCTCGATCCGGATCTCGTCGGTGATGCGGTAGATCTTCTTTCCGCCCGCCCCCTTTTCGACCTTCACCTTGGGC
>JADGRB010000255.1 GCA_017881315.1 Pseudomonadota bacterium | reverse complement strand
ACCGTCTCTGGCGGGACGGCACCGGCCTCGTGCACGCCGTACGTGACCTCGTCGAGCGCCAACCTCGCGGCCGGGACCCCGGTCACGGCGACGGGCGGGGCCTTCACTGCCTCGCTCGCCGCGACGACGGTAACGACGTTCGTTTGCAAGTAACGGGCTCCCGCGGTTCGGGGGCTTGAGCGCGCCCCGCTCGCCAGCAGCGCGAGCGGAGGGCGTCGGCTCGGCTCGACGTAGTAAGCTCTGGACATGCGCGTGGTTCCTGCGACGGGCGCGGCGCTGGGCCTGTTTACGCTCGCTTTGACTGCGTGTGGCGGCGGTTCGGCCGGCGGAGGCAACGGTGGCGCGAGCGCTGCGGGAGGGGGCGGAAGCAGCGGCAGCGCCGGCGCGGGCGGGAGCGCCGGCGCGGGCGGCAGCGCTGGCAGCGGGCCGGGTCCGATCGCCGGCGCCGCGCTCTACTTCTCCGATCTGACCAGCGGTCCGAATCAGGGCGGCCAGGACGGCAAGGGAGCGTTCGTCACCGTCTGGGGCAACGGTTTCGGAAACGCGCAGGGCGCCTCGACGGTGACGATCGGCGGCGGCTCCGCGGACAACTATCCGGGCTGGACGGCCACCCGGATCACCTTCCAGCTCGGCGCGGCCGCGGCGTCCGGGAACATCGTCGTGCACGTCGCGGGCAAGGGGGCGAGCGGCGGGCTGCCGTTCACTGTCCGCGCCGGCAACATCTACTTCGTGACGGCAACCGGCAGCGATGCGGCCGCGGGGAGCTTCGCCGCCCCCTGGAAGACCATCCCGAAAGCAAAGAACAGCATCGCCGCGGGCGACGTCGCCTATCTCGGCGTGCGCGCCGGCGATTCGGTCTCGCAGACCAGCGAGGACACGACGGCGGCCTACAAGTGTGCGCTGGGCATGAGCGCCAACGACGGCGGGAACTCGGGCACCGCCGTCGCGCCGAAGGCCCTGGTCGCGTATCCGGGCGCGACCGCCACGATCGGCGCCGAGTCGGGCCTCGAGCGCGGGATCCTGACGCCGGGAATCAGCGGCAGCTTCGACTACTGGGTCATCTCGCAGCTCACCCTGCGCGGGCAGACCGAGGCGCTCGACTTCGAGGGGCCCGCCACCGGGTGGCGCGTGGTGGGGAACGACATCTCTTGCCCGAACGGCACCGGCATGAGCGGCTGCGTGACGGGGACCGACACCCCGAACACCCCGGGCGCGCTGAAGTTCTTCGGAAACGTGGTGCACGACGCGGCGGCGCAGGTCACGTCGGTCACCAAGTACTATCACGGCATCTACTTCGCCTCGGATCACCTCGAGCTCGGCTGGAACACCGTGCGCGACGGCAAGACCTGCCGCGCGATCCAGTTCCACGACTCCGGCGGACCGAACGAGTTCGACATCGTCGTCCACGACAACGTGATTCACGGAACGGTGTGCGACGGCCTCAACTTCGCGACCGTCGACCCGTCGCAGGGCGCGATCGTCGCCTACAACAACATCATCTACGACGTCGGCCGGGGGCCCGATCCCGCGGACGGCTCCTCCGACTACGCGTGCATCTACGTCGCCAACATCACCAACGCCGGATCACCGGGGAGCGGCAACGTCGCGATCTACAACAACACGCTCTACGACTGCGGCGCGCGCGGCGGTGGCGCCTCCGGCGCGATCGCCGTCGATTCCGGTGGCCCGGTGGGCGTCAAGATGGACGACAACCTGATCGAGGCGCTCTCGGGCGGCAGCTACGTCTCCGGCGACACCGGCAGCACGCCGGCGATCACCGGATCGAACAACCTCCTCGATGGCGCTGGCGCGGCGCCGCCGTACCTGACGGGCTCGGTCTCGGGGGCCCCGCTGTTCGCCAACGCCGCCGGGGGCGATTTTCATCTCACCCCGCAGAGCCCGGCGGTCGACCACGGGAAGACCACCGCCGCCCCGACCGACGTCGACGGGAACCCGCGCCCGCAAGGAGCCGCCTTCGACATCGGCGCCTACGAGCTCGTCCCGTAGCTCGCCGATTCAGGGACGATTCGGGTTCGGGTTAGCCGTTGGCTAATTCCAGGTGCCGGCGCCGACGTCGAGCTTCCAGCTGACCTTGTAGGTCGGCAGGGAGATCGCCGTCCCGCTGAAGATCAGCGGCTGAAACACGTAGGTGGTCAGATAATTGTGTCTGCCGGGCGCGGTCGTGTCCTGGTCGCCGTACCAATGATCGCCCCAGAACACGTTGACGGTTCCCTTGCTGCCGACCACCGGCATGACCCAGGTGACCTGGGTCATCCAGGTCTTGTCCCCCTGGGGCGCGACGAATCCCCGGTAGGTCCAGGGGCCGGTCATGGCTGGCGCGGTCGAGTAGAAATCGTCGTTGGCGCGCCAACCCGTCTTGGACGAGCCCAGCCAATAGTAGGTGCTGCCCGACTTGAAGATGGTGGGCGCCTCGATGCCGCCGCTGGTGCCGTTGACGGCGCCGTATTGCTTGGCCGACACCCAGCTGTGGCAGTCGCTGGCCAGCGTGTAGACCCAGCCGCTCTCGGTGATCACGTAGGCGTTGTTGCCGTCGGTGAGCGCGCTCATGTCGCTGTGAGATGCCGTCGTTCCGCTGGAATTGGTCAGAGATCCTTTGAAGGCGTACTGGCCGTTCACGGTGGGGGAGGTCGCGTAGACGACCTCCTTGTCGACCTGATAGGTCGTGTCGGCCGCGTGCGCGAGCAAGACGAACTCGCCGGTGGCGGGGCACTTGATGATGTGCGGCCTCTCGCCCTTTCGGTTCGGCCCCAGCTGGCCGCTCGACTGTTGCGGCAGGATGATCCCCTCGTTCTTCCAGGTCGAGAGGTTCTTCGACGAGTACATCGAAAAGCCGTTGAAGTTGTTGTCGGTCGTCGTGCTCAGGAAGTATTCGCCGTGCAGATAGAACGTGTCGCAGACCTTGATGATGCCGCCGCCGTGGGCGTTGACCAGGGCGCCCGAGGTGTCCTTCAGGCTGATCCCGGGTGGATTGGGCGGCACGATGGGGGTCACCGTTACTGGATCGGTGAAGGTGCCGATCTGCGAGCCGGGAGCCACGGTGCAGCTCGTGACGGCCTCGGCGGTGGTGGTGGTGGGCGTTGCCGAACTCACGACATCTCCGTCTTCGTTGGTCCCACAGGCGACGAGCGCCAAACAGATGAGCGACGAGGTCCAATGGAGGCTCGAGACATTCTTACGCATGGAAAAACGTTATCATGGGCGCCCATCCCGGCTCCGGGATTCATCGCCATCCGCGTTTGATTTCGACACACGGCGGCGCGCGGGGTGATTCCGTATCCTTCTATGATGATAACGGCGACTCCATCGGTCCCCCTGACATTAAACTGACGACCGATGCCCTTTTTCGATCCTCAGCCGGTCCCGCACGGGGGCCTGCACGCCGCTGCCACGGAGCGGAATCGGGACCCGATCCTGGAGGTGCTGCGGGCAGTCTTGCCGCCAACGGGACTGGTCCTCGAGATCGCGAGCGGCACCGGCCAGCACGTGACTTACTTTGCGCGTGCGCTTCCCGCGCTCCGCTGGCAGCCGTCGGATGCGTCGGCACCGCACCTCGAGAGCATCCGCGCCTGGAGCGCCGCCTCCGGGGCGGACAACATTGCGTCGCCGCTGCCGCTCGACGTCGAGCGCGCGCCCTGGCCCGTCGCTCACGCCGACGCGATCTTGAACATCAACATGATTCACATCGCGCCCTGGTCGGCGGCCGAAGCGCTTTTTCAGGGAGCCGCGCGGCTCTTGCCGGCGGCCGGGGTGCTCTATCTTTACGGTCCTTTCAAACGCGACGGCCAGCACACCTCGCCCAGCAACGAGCGCTTCGACGAACGCCTCCGCGGCGAGGACGCGCGCTGGGGCGTCCGCGATCTCGACGAGCTCGCCGTCCTCGCGACCTCGGTCGGTTTCGAGCCGGCCGAAATCGTCACCATGCCCGCCAACAACCTCTCGCTCGTCTACCGGCGAAAGACACCGACCGGGTGAAGACCCGCTCGCGTTCGGTCCCGACCCCGGCCGCCACCCGGAATCACTTCCCCGCGAGCGCGGCGGCGATTCCCGCCGCCATGGGCTTCGGGTTGTAGTCCGCGTCGAACGGCAACGGACGATGGGGCCCGCGTCCGCGCAGCGCGCCCCATTGGGGATCGTTGAGCCACGAATACCGATCGGTGAAGCCCCAGAAGGTGACGCCGGAGCAACCGGAGACGGCGACACAGGCCGCCACGATGTCGTGCGCCAGACGCTTCTGCTCTTCGAGCTTCCGGGCGTGGTCGCCCGGGATCTGGCCGACGGGGACGTCCATCTCCGTGATCTCGACGGACAGGCCCAGCGCCGCGAATCGCTCCAGGTTTTGACGGATGACGCCCGCGGCCGGCCAGTGTCTCGGATCGACGTGCATCTGAAATCCGACACCACCGATCGGGACGCCGGCGGCTTTCAGACGCTGCGCCAGCTGGTAAACGGCCTCCGCCTTCGCCGTCCCCAGGCCCTCGATCTCGTAGTCGTTGTAGAAGAGCTGGGCTGCCGGATCGGCGGCGTGCGCGGCCCGAAAGGCATCCTCGATGAACGTCGGGCCCAGCGCCGTGAACGGGGAGTCGGCGCGCAGCTGGCCACCTGGTCCGTCGGCGAAGGCTTCGTTCACGACGTCCCACTGGCTCACCCTTCCCTTCCAGTGCTCGACCACGTTGGTCACGTGCCGAATCATCGCGGCGTGCAACGCCTCGCGCGGCAGGCCGGCCACCCACGGCGCGAGCTGGGTGTGCCAGACCAAGGTGTGGCCACGGAACCGCATTCCGTTCTGCTCGGCGAACGCCACCAGGGCGTCGCCGCGCTGAAAGGAGAACTGTCCGGGTCCCGGCTCGACGTTCACCCACTTCATGTCGTTTTCGGGCGTGAGCGAGTTGAAGTTCGCGGCCAGAACCTTGGCGAGCGCGGGTTCGCGAAGTCGCTGGGCCTCGACCGCGGCGCCGATCCGGCGCGCGCCGGCGACGCTCCGCAGTAGCGGAACCTCGGGAGTGGGCGCTTTCCCCGGCGCGGCGCCCGGCGCGCCGGCCTCGTGCGCCGGAACGATACAGCCGGCCAGGCCCGAAAGAATCAGGGGAACGACGAGGTGGAGGGACGGGAGACCTCGCGGTTGCCGCTTCACGGCGGCGATGATACGCCGGTCGGCGTTTTCGCTGGCGCGATCGCATCTGAGCGACTGCGCGCGGAGGCGTGTAATCTGCAGGCATGTTCGTGCTGGGAATCGCCGGCGGCACCGGGTCCGGCAAGACCACCGTCGCCGAGCGGCTGGTGGCGGGGCTGGCCGGGCACGCGGTGGCGGTCATCGATCACGACGCCTACTACCGGGATCGCTCGGCGATGCCGGCCGCGGAGCGGCTGCTCGTCAACTATGACCACCCGGCCGCGATCGAGACCGAGCTGCTGGTCGAGCATCTGATTGACCTGCGCGCGGGGCGGGCGGTCGACATCCCTCAGTACGACTTTCGGCAGCACGTGCGGCGCCCCGAGACCCGTCGGGTCGAGCCGGTCCCGATCGCGATCGTCGAAGGGATCCTGGTGCTGGCGGACGAGCGTCTGCGCGCGCTCATGGACCTCAAGATCTTCGTCGACACCGACGCAGATCTCCGCCTGATGCGCCGGCTCGAACGCGATATCAAGCAGCGCGGCCGCACGTTTGCCCAGGTGCGCGAGCAGTACAACGCGACCGTGCGCCCGATGCACCTCGCGTTCGTCGAGCCGTCCAAGCGGTTCGCGGATCTCGTGATCCCCGAGGGGGGCGAGAATCGCCCCGCGCTCGACACGATCATCGACCACCTCGCGCAGGTGGCTGCCGCGGGTTCCCCGCGATGAGAGCGAAGATCAGCGTCGCCGTCGGCTACGAGGACGTCGGCTTCTTTCGCCGGCTGTTCAAGCGTCACACGGGCGCCGCGCCCCGCGCCTACCGCGACCGCTTCGGCCCCCGCGCCAGGTCGAAAGGCTACGAGCGCGCCCACGCCTCGGTGGCGTGAGCGGGTCTCGAGGACGCCTCCGTGGCGTGAGCGGGTCGCGTTTGCGTTGGGCGTGCGCTGTCGAAGGCGCGTGATAATTTGTCGCCATGTCGGCGACCTCAGCTTCCCGTCTGGTCCTTCACGGCAACGCGATGTGGACCAGCCCCTATGTCCTGTCGTGCTTCGTCGGATTGACTGAAAAGAAACTGCCCTTCGAGGTGCAGACGGTGGCGTTGCAGGAAGGGGAACAGCGATCGGCGGCTTACGTGCGGACCTCGTTCACGGCGCGCGTACCGGCGCTGGTCGACGGCGATTTCTCGCTGTCGGAGTCGAGCGCCATCATCGAATACCTCGAAGACAAATGGCCGGCGCCAGCCCACGCGGCCCTCTTGCCGAGCGACCTGCAGCAACGGGCGCGGGCGCGCCAGATCATGGCGTGGGTCCGCAGCGACCTCATGCCCATCCGCGAGGAGCGCTCGTCCGAATACGTCTTCTATCCCACGGACACCTTACCGCCCTACGCGCCGCTCTCGCGGGTCGCGCTGGAAGCGGTCGAGAAATTGGTGAGCTTCGCCGAGCGCGTCGTGCCAGCGGATGGCGGCGCCCTATTTGGCGCCTGGTGCATCGCCGACACCGATCTCGCGATGATGTTGCAGCGGCTGGTGAAGACCAACGAACCGCTTCCGGCGCGCCTCCGTACCTTCGCCGAGCGCGAGTGGCAGCGGCCGTCGGTGCAGGCCTATGCAACCGCCAGCCGGCCGCCCCACCGCCCCGTGCTCACTTGACGTCGGTGGATCCGAGGCTGGGCTGGCACCCCCGTCAATAATACGGAACGGGGCCCCGTAGAGAGGCGGTGGCGACTCTTGTTGTCGCCAGCGCCTACTCTCACGATCACGCCGCCATACGAACCGGCCTCTGCGCCGAAGCGGCGGCCGAGGTCGCCTTTTGCGGCAGCGGCGTCCGCAGTTGGAGCATCGGCGCGAAGGCGGCGCGGTAGCTCCAGGCCAGGAAGATCTCCGCCGCCAGGACCGCCAGCGGCACCGGCAACCCGGAGGGCGCGAGGAACAGGTGGAAGCCGACGATGTTGATCACG
This sequence comes from Pseudomonadota bacterium, assembly GCA_017881315.1. Taxonomy (GTDB): domain Bacteria; phylum Myxococcota_A; class Polyangia; order Fen-1088; family Fen-1088; genus JADGRB01. The sequence goes on along the minus strand of JADGRB010000255.1, from coordinate 259 downwards.
ATCGGCGCCAGGACCGCCAGCGCGAGCGGCACGAAGAAGCCGCTCAGGAGCAGCAGGCCCGCCACGACCTCGGTCGCCTTGAGGAGCGGGAACAGGTAGCCGCTGGCGAACAGCGCGCCCGCGAAGGCGGCGGCGCGCGGGGGCGACGCGGGTGTGGGGAGAAAGTGCAGGAAGAAGTTCAGGCCGAAGACGGTGAAGACGAGGCCCAGGAAGAGGCGTGCGGCGGTCGGAGCGTGTTTGCGGATGGTGTTCATGACGG
>JADGRB010000515.1 GCA_017881315.1 Pseudomonadota bacterium | reverse complement strand
CAGGTGGTCGAGGAGGGAGGTGGGCGAGTCGTTGCGGGTGATGGCCTTGCTGGTGGCGGCGTCGAGGATGGAGGCGGCGTGGTCGAGGTGGAGGGCGCGCAGGACGTCGACGAGCGCCATGGTCTTGGCGCTGTCACTGCTGGGAGTCGTCGTCGACGAGGGCATCGTAGGTCTCCAGGTCGTGGGGTTGGACGTCGATGTCGTCGGCGGCGGCGTTGCCGGTGACGACGGGCTCGGGCGGCTCGCCGAGGCCGCGGGCGAAGCGGGCCTGATCGCACAGGGCGCGGACGTAACGAACACCGAAGGTCCGCTGGCCGACTGCCTTGGCGATGGCGCCGGCGACCTCCGTCTGACCGTACAGGTCGATGAGGCGGAAGAGCTTCTCGTACTCGTGGTCGAGGCGGATGTGCCGGCGGGCGATCTCCTGGATGTAAAGACGGGCCTCGGGACAGAATTCGAAGAGACGGTCGCGACGGTTGGGGCCGCGCGCGGCCTTGCGCCTGTCGATGAGCTTCTGCACGTGGGCGCGGTCCTCGACGTGGCGGCGCTTGTCCCAGCAACGGGCGTGGCCCGCGAACTCGACGCCGTCGCACATGACACGAACGCGATGGTCGTCGGCGCGGACGTGGACGGTCTTGCCGACGAGGTCGGGCGGGACCGAGTAGGAATTGGAGTCGAAGCGGATGCGGGCTTCTTTGGACACGATCATGGGGATGACGATGTCGGTGTCGAAGGGGTGTGACGGCAGCGCGCGCAGACGCGGGCGCTCGAGCAACAGACGCTGCGAGGGCCGCTCGCGCGTGGTGCCGTGGAGGCGTTCATTGGCGATCTGGTCGCGCCAGGTGGCGGCCTGGGCGCGGATGTCATCGAGGGAGGCGAACGATCGGCCGTAGAAGAACGAGTGGCGGATGAATTTGATCGAGGCCTCCACGCGCCCCTTGAATTGCGGGTAGCGTACCGGAGCCGCGGTGGCCTCGAAGAGGTAGTGCCCGGCGAAGGCGAGGAAGCGCGGATTGAACTGCACCGTCGAGGCGACGTGGTGGAGGACCACGGACTTGAGATTGTCGTAGACGATGCGTTGGGGGACACCGCCGAAGAATTCCAGCGCGCGGCGGTGCATCCGACAGAAGGTCTCCATCTGCTGGTCGAGGGAGAAGTCGATGAAGATGGCGCGCGACCAGGAGAGCACCATCGAGAACACCGACAGCGGTCGCTGGGCGGCTCCGATGCGCATGTGACCGAAGCTGCCCCAGTCCACCTGGGCCTGCTCCGCCGGCTCGAACTCGACGCGCAGGTACGCCTTGCGTGACACCGGCGTGCGGACCTGGGCCACGTACCGCCGCAGCTGCGTCATGCGGAGCGGGAAGCCCCGCTCGCGCAGCTCCAGCATCAGCCGCGACGCTGTCAGCTCGGGCAACTCGGTCAGCCGCTTGACGATGTACGGCTTGAACGCCTCCAACTGGCTCGGGCGTGGCCGCGCCGCCGGAATTCCGTCTCGGACCGCGCGTCGGACGACGGAGTGATGGACGCCGAAGCGTCGGGCCACGGTCTCGATGCGCCAGTGCTCGGCGAGCACGAGCCGCCGCATCTGTGCGCGCACCTCCTCGGTGATCATGACTCCCCCGTGGCGGCGCGCGTGACGAGGTGACGGGCGCGGCGAAAGTCGCCGAGGCCGCCCATGAATCGGTCGCGCCGGAACGCGGGGCGCACCGGGCGCACCCACTCGACCCTGATCGATTCGCCGTCGAGATCACCGAGGAGGCGCGCCCACCGCTCGGGGTGCCGGGCGACGTCCTGGGCGTCCGCATCGAGCACAGCGGTCAAGGGCCGGCCATACCAGCCCACCAACGCTTCCAGCAGCCGGGCCAGCGCCCGTGAGTGATGCGGATAAACCGGGAGCCGCGCCCGCAGGCACAGTCCGCCGCCGCCCTCCGACAGCTGCAATCGGGTCTCGGTCTCCCTCGGTTCGATCGTCATCCAGAGCAAGGACATGGATTCGTACCTCCAGCCAGGCCGTGGCCGCGGCGGGCACCGTGCCCGTCGTCCCGACCCGTACCGTCGGAGATACCGGCGCCGCTTCTGGCGCTCGATGCTGATGCGTCACTTTCTGCAGGGCTGCCTGCCGCCGGCGGTCCCGGAGCTCGCTTTGCCGGCGGGCATGATCCCGTCCGCCCTCTCGGCTGGCCTGGTGCTTTCGCCCGGCCGCGCGAAGGCTCCGCCGCCGCGCCGCCGCCGAACACGTCGGCGAGCAGTACCGGTACCGCCGATCACAGGACCGACAAATCAGAAACGTCAGGTCGCACAACGGGCATCTGCGATCGCGGAGATCCACGCGGCTGGGCCGCGCCGCTGTGGATCTCCGGGCAGAATCGTGCGAATCACATGAACAGCGTGGGCTCGACCGGCATTTGGTCGATCCACCGGAAGGCCCGGAGAACCACCTCCGGGCCTTCCTCTATGCGGCGCTGAAATCCCTCCTACGCCAACGCCCCCGCGCGAGCCAACCCCGCCGCCTTCGATGACCTCAGGCGCGGACCGCTCCGGAGGGTGTGGGGCTCCCGGCTACCAACTCCAACCCGAGAGCCACCACCGGGCACCTTGATGCCCAGCTCCAAGATCGTCGATCGGGGCAGGTGATCAGAACCGCGCGCCCCGCGCTCGCCACCGTTGCCTTCCCGCGCTTCCTCGCCGTCGTCTCCACCCTTGCCTCCGACGGAAGCGTCGGCGCG
>JADGRB010000025.1 GCA_017881315.1 Pseudomonadota bacterium | reverse complement strand
CATTCAGCAGAGCGGGAAGAAGTTCGTTCCCAGCTGGGCGGTCATCCAGCGGGGGACCGCCATCGCGTTTCCGAATATGGACAACATCTATCACAACGTTTTCTCGCTGAGCGCGGGCAACTCGTTCGATCTGGGGCTCTACAACTCCGGCGGCGAGGCCAAGTCCCACACCTTTGCCGAGGCGGGTCCGGTGGACGTCTACTGCAACATCCATCCCCAGATGGCGGCCAGCGTGCTGGTGGTCCCCAACCGATACTTCGCGAAGGTCAAGCCCGACGGCAGCTTCGAGATCGCCGGCGTCCCCGTCGGGAGAAGGAAGGTCGTCGCCTGGGCCCCCGGCTCTCGTCCCACGGCCGACTGGATCGAGGTCGCCACCGGCCGCACCGCCGATCTGAGCTTGAAGCTCGAGGCCAAGGGTTCGGCGCACAAGAACAAATCCGGCCAGTCCTACGGATCCTACGAGTGACGGGTGCCAGGCTCGCCGGCCTCGCCGGCCTGCTGGGCTCGGTGGCCACACTTTCAGGCTGCGCCTCGACGGCGCCGGCCGAGAAGACCATCGAGCCCACCGCCGCCGCCGACACAGGCTTCGTGCTCTCGCGCGATCCGACGCCCGCGCGGAAGGCGGAGCCCACCAATTTGGGCCAGGTGCACGTCGGCGATCTCTGGTGGCCCTTCCGCGGGAGCCACCTCAAGGTGAGTGAAGCGACGGCGCGCGATCGCGACGCCGAGATCTCCGAGAAACAAGCGCCAAACGAATTCTGGGACGAGCAGACCGCCGTCGAGACCATCTTCACCTGGGGCACCTTCTGCAACGAGTGCCACGGTGGCCGCCGTCGCATGGAGGACGTGGTGAAGATGCCCGGCCCCGCCGCGAATTGGGGGCGTGGCGAGGGTCTGTTCTTTGGGATCCGGCGCCCTTACGCCGAGATCTTCCGCACCATCTCGAACGGCAAAATCGAGAAGGAAGGCAACCGCTGGAAGATGCCGGCCTGGCGCGGAAAGCTCTCCAAGGAGCAGATCTGGGCCCTCATCTATTTCATCGAGTACCAATCGGGTGGCATCGAAGGGCGCTTCCCCCCCAGCCTGTATCCGCGTGGCGCGACCGCCGATCGTCCGTAGCAACTCGACCAACGGTAATAGCGAAGGCGACCGGGAATATGCCGGTCTTCCAACGTTCGTTGGTTGATCAATGCACTGTCGGTCAATTAGCAATGAAGTGGCAGGCCGTCCTACCGGTCAGATTCATCGGCGTCAGGAGCCGTAAGGCGGCATGCAACTTCCATTTGAATCGTGCCGAAAAACCGCGGCCTCGTCGCCCATCTGGCGAGGGCCGACACAAAACGGTTCGCCCGACGGTGCGGCAATCGGTTTGCCGACTCGTATGTCGACTACACGATCTGTAGGTCGTTGCGCCGAGTTACTAAATGAACGCGTTGTCAAATAGTAACGAAGAGACCGTTGACCGCATTTCTGGAATGACGATACAGTTTATCGGCGCGTATCAAGCGTTGAATCGAGACGACGACAGTAAATGAATCACTTGTGTACATTCATGGGAGGTCTTCGATGGTCAAACGGCTAGGTCTTGCGTCGAGTGGTCTGATCTTGATGTTGGCTGGATGTGGAACGGGGGGAGGAGCGGTGGACGACTCGACCGTCGAGGTCACGTCCGCGCTCGAAGCGGCGAACAACTCGGCGGGCACCGCCGAGACGGTCACCACGACGGGGACGATCGATCGCACCAACTCCTTCTTCCAGCAGCTGGGGACGAACGCGCGGACCTGTGAGACCTGCCACGGGACCAACATGGGATGGTCCTTGACGTCCCTGGGAGCCACGGTGCTCTTCATCCAGAGCGAAGGCTTGGCGCCGCTGTTCCTCCCGCACGACGAGGGCGCCCGCCCCGACGGCAATCTTTCCACGGAGATCGCACGGCTGATCGACTTTGGTCCGACCACCCTGGCCCGCGCCCTGACCCGCTTCACGCGCACCAACCCCGCGACCAGCGAGTACAACGTGATCGCGGTCAACGATCCTTCTGGTTTCTCGACGACCACCTCGTACCTGAACTTCCGGCGGCCGAGCGCGACCGCCAACGAGGCGCTGGTGTCGAGCGTCACCTGGACCGCCGGGCCGGGTCTGGTCCGCAACGCCCTCTCCGGGCTGGTCGGCGGCGCGGCCAACCTTCACGAGCAGCGCGATCCGACCACGCCGGTGCCGGCCGACGTGGTCCAGGCCCAGGACGACTTCCAGCTGGGCGTCTTCTTCGCGCAGTCGGTCGACAACGTCGCCGGGCGTCTCGACACGGACGGCGCGACGGGCGGCCCGACCAACCTGATGGCCCAACCGTTCCACATCGGGATCAACGACATTCAGGGGCTCGACCCGGCCGGACAGCCCTTCTCGTCGGACGTGTTCAACCTGTTCGACGCCTGGGCGGTCTACGACCAGGACGGGAACCACGACCACGACCACGCCCACAGCTGCCCGGCGGGCATGCGGAACGACAGCAGCCACCGTCGCCGCGTCGCCGCCGCTCGGGCCGCCATCTATCGCGGCCAGCAACTCTTCAACAACCGCCAGTTCAACATCAGCGGTGTGAACGGTCTGAATGATCTGCTCGGGCAAAGCACGGTCACGGGAACCTGCAGCACCTGCCACAACTCGCCGAACGTGGGCGGGCACTCGGTGGTGCGGATGTTCGACGTCGGGACCGCGGACCAGATCAATTGCGGCTTCCAGCTTCCCCTCGTGACCGTACAGAACAAGACGACCAACGAGACCCGGTCGGTCTGCGATCTCGGCCGGGCGAACGGCTCGCACACGTGGGCGCAGATCGGAACCTTCCGCGCCCCCCCGCTCCGCGGGCTCGCGGCGCGGCCCCCGTATTTCCACGACGGCCAGGCGGCGAGGATCGACGACACCGTCGACTACTTCGACCGGCGGTTCCAGATCGGCTTCAGCCGCGACCAAAAGAGCGATCTGGTCGCGTTCCTGCGCGCGCTCTAGGACCTCGAGGCCGGCCCACCCGATCCGGGTAGGCCTTTCCGACGAGACCCGCACCGCCCGGCGGCGGAGCGGGTCTCGTCAAACCATCCGGGGAACCATGCCCACACGCGAAGACCAAGAGCCGCCGGCGCTGGCGATGGCGGGGGACGCAGAGGACCAACCAGAGCCCACCACCACGGCCGTCGGAAGCGACCCTGCCAGGAGCCCGTCCGGGGCCCTGCTCTCGCCTTGGGTCCCCGGCACCCGCTTCAGCAGCTACGAGATCGAGTCGCGGCTCGCGGTCGGGGGAATGGCGGAGGTCTGGCGCGCCAAGATCAACGGGCTCGAGGGCTTCGAGAAGCGGATCGTCATCAAGACGATGCTGACCACCCTCCACCACCGGCCGGACCTGACCGAGATGTTCGTGAGCGAGGCGGCGCTGGCAGCCCGGCTCAGTCACCCCAACATCGTCGACGTGCTCGATTTCGGGCAGCTCGAAGGACGTTACTTCATCGCGATGGAGTACGTGCCGGGGCTCACCCTGCGGGTCGCGCACAAGCAGATGGTCGCCGCCGGCGGGCGGCTGCCGATCGTCGCGACGCTTCACGTCCTGCGGGACGTTTGCGAGGCGCTCCAGCACATGCACGATCTCGCGGACTCGAATGGACCGCTCGGGCTCCTGCACCGCGATCTCAGCCCCGACAACATCATCCTCTCGACGAGCGGCACCGCCAAGCTGATCGACTTCGGGGCCGCCCGCGCGACCGCCCGCACGCCGTCGGGCCGGCTGTTCGTCGGCAAGTATCGCTACGCCGCACCCGAACGCATCCGCCACCAGGGCGAAGACTGCCGCAGCGACGTCTACTCCGCGGGCGTGATCCTCTACGAATGCCTGGTGGGCAAACGTCCCTTCGAGGGGTCCGACGCGGATGTCATCCGGGCCGCCACATCGGCGCTGGCCTGTGACCCTCAGCTGAGGGTACCAACGCTGCCGGCCAGTCTCGGGGCGCTGGTGAGGCGGGCGACCGCGCAAAGACCGGCCGATCGATTCGCGAGCGCCCGCGATCTCGGGGCAGCGCTCGCCGTCTGCCTCTCGGAGCTCGGCGCGTCCAGCAAGGAGCGCGACGTGACGACGGCGCTGTCGGCGCTGCTCGAGTCGGCCGCGGGCGCCGCTCCCCCGGCCCCGCCTTTCCCGGACCCGGAGGCCGTACCCGAGGCGATCGAAGGTTCTTCCTGGGGTTCGGGGATCGCGCTCAACGAGCTGGAGATCATCGAGGCCTCGGGGCCGCTGCCCTTAGTGGCGCAGCAGGCGCGGCCTGCCGAGGACGAAACCAGGCGGGTCAGCCTCCCGGTGCCCGCCGAGGCGTTCGCGCCCTCACCTGTCGAAGCTGCGCGGACGATCCGGGGAGCGGCTGAGCGGAGGGGGACCAGCGTCGTCGGGTGGCGGATGGCGTCGGCATCGACGCCTGAAGCGCACGCCGAGCTCGAGCCCGCCGTGTACCTCTTCGATCACGGGATCAAGCTGCGGGCCGAGGGCCGATATGGCGAGGCGCTCGACGCCTGGGAGAGGGCGCTGGCCCTCGCGCCGGAGAACCGTCTCTATCAATTCCACCTCCTGCTCTTGCGCGAGCAGCTGTCTGCCCTTCGCTGAAGCCCGGACCGCGCCCGGCCGCCGGGTCGCTGCGATGATTCAGTGCTTGATGCCGAGCTTGCGCAGCATCACGCAGAAGGTCGTGTAAGGGACGCCCGCCAGTAGCGCGGCCGCCCGGCGCTCTCCCGCGGTCGCCATCTTGGAACGCAGGAACGTCTCGCGATACCGGCGCTCGGCCACGTTGAGCGGCAGGTTCGACACCTCGGGGACGACGTTGCCGGCGCAGGCTGTCTCGGCGTCCTGTCGCGCCATCGTCAGCTCGCGCTTGAGCCGGGCAAACTTGGCGAGCGGCTTGAGTCCTCGGTCGAGCCACTCCTCGAGGCTCGCCGACGATACCAGCCGCTCCCAGCCGAGGTCCCACGCCACTTGCACCTCCGGCACCGTGGGATCGTCGACCACGAACACGATCTCGACGTCGGGCGCTATCCGGCGGAGCTCGACGGCGACGGCGATGCCACGTCCGTTGCGGAACATCAGATCGAGGATCGCCACCTCCGGCTGCTCGCGGGACGCGGTCTCGTAGGCGACGGTCGACGTGGTCGCGAACAGCGGGCGAACGCCGCGATGCTGCCAGGCCCAAGCTCTGATCGCGGCGGACCGGTGCGCTACGGCGTCGACGACCAGCACGATCGGCGTGCGATGGGCCGCGAGCGTCTCCCGGCGTGCCGCCGGGTCGCGCGACTCCCTGGACTTCCCGTCCGTTTCTGGAACTGTCGAATCATGCGGACCGCTGTCCATCCGATGTGAGCCTCCAGGATGCGAGCGCGAGTTTCGAAACTAGCGTGACGAACCTACGGTACAAGATAGGGATATCTATTGTAGGCCCGTTGATGGCTTTCTCGCGAAGCAAATCGAACGGAGGCTCATGCAAGAGGGGTACCGGCGAGACGATGTTCTTGCGCAAATGCTCGTCCTGGCGCAGGTAACCCGGAGCCGCGCGCCAGCCGCACGGCTGCACTAAGTGCGGACGACCCGCATCAGTGGAGCGACCACGAGCAGAGGTGCCCGTCGCCGCCCGCGACGATCCGACCTTTGACTGCGATGGGCGCGGTCCACTGCTTGACGCCGGTGCAGGTGTCGCTGCTCGTGTAGAGGACCTTGCCGCTGTCGCCGTCGACGGCGGTCAGCTTGCCACCGCTCATGAACCAGACCATCGCCTCGGATTTTCCGTCGGTGGTGGTGATCATCGGAGAGGCCGGCAGGCGGGATCCGGCCCCGGTCTCGCCCGACGCGCCGGCCTGCGCGATCGAGGCGCACCAGATCACCTTCGGGACGGGCGTCGCGCCCGGCGGAATCATCACGGACATGACGACCGTTCCGCTCGGCATTCCGGTCGGGCACTGCGCGCCGCTGTCGGTGGTGAAGGTGACGTAGACGCCGCTCGCCGTCGCGTACGACGCCGGAACGGTGTGCACCACCATGGCGCCGCCCGACGCGATGGTGAGCTTCGCGACCTGACCACCGATGCCTCCGAGGTTCTTGCTGTTGAGCACGTAGAAGCTGCCGTCCTTGGTGATGGCCACGACGTAGGTCCTCGTCGTGCCGCCGGCCGAATCGGGAACCTGGAGGTACACCGGACTGTTGGCGCTCAAGTCGGCGTCGGTGTTGTCCATCGTTGCCCACTCGGTCGGGTAGAAGAGGTTCTGGTTCGACCTGTCGGCGACCGCCATGCCCGTGATGCGGATGACCTCCTCACTGTCGGAGTGTGTCGTCACGCGCGGGTGGTTGTCGCCGGTGGTCGCGAACACGCCGTTGCCGTCGGAGGCCAGGCCGCCGGACGCCCAGATGGCGTCGCCTTCTCCCCCGGTGGCCCACCCGGCGACCGACGCCGGATTCGCGGAATTCACGGCCACCACCCATCCGTGGTAGGTGCCGCAGTCGCCGTTGTGCCCGCCGTAGGCGACGTACAGGATCCCGTTTACCAGCGAGAGCGCGCTGCGCTGGTTCTGCGGCGTCGGCGTGAACGCGACCGAGCCCGAGGTGACCTTCGAAACGTCGACCGGCCAGCCGCTCCGCTCGGTGCCGTCGTCGACGGAGAGCGCATGGATCTGATGGTTCATGATCGAGGAGGTCCCCACCGCGCCCGCCACGAAGATCGTCCGCGCCTGCGCGTCGATGACGGGCGTGCTGATGATGCCGATCGGGTGGATATCGCCACAGCTCACGCCGTTCGCGGTCGGTGCGGCGCCCACGCTCTTGGTCCACACCACCGCGCCGGTCGTCTCGTCGAGGGCGACGACGTTGTTGCTCGCGGTCGCGGCATAAAAGGCACCTTTGCCGTTGGGCCCGCTCTCCAGATACAGCGGCGACCCGCGCATGCTGCCGGTGAAGGTGGCCTGAAAGCCGGTATCGGTCGCCATCTTCGTGACCATGGCCTTGGTCAGCGTCGGCTGGATGTATGCGCCGTCGCGCGACGGATGGTTGTTGCGCTCGAGCACCGAGTTGCCGGTGGTCGTCGTCGAACCGCCGGCGCCGGTCGTACCCGTGCCCCCGGTCCCGGTCGTGCCGGTGCCCCCGGTCCCGGTCGTGCCGGTGCCCCCGGCGCCGGTCGTGCCCGTGCCCCCGGTGCCGGTCGTGCCCGTGCCCCCGGTGCCGCCCGTCGATGAGCCGCCCGTGCCCGCTCCGCCACCACTCGAACCACCCGAGCCCGAGCCGCCACGCTTGGACGTACACGCGACCGAAAGAACGAGCAGCAGGCCCACGATCACGCGCTGGTACATGTCTTCACCTTTTCGTAAGTTCTTCGCCCCATTTTGCCGTTCATGCCCGCCGAAGGGCTCCAATGCGCGGGGCGCGTCCCGAAGCTGACAGATTCCGACCGTATCCGAAAGTGCCGTCTCTCGGCCCCGGCGGCTCAGATTCGCGCGGTGCGGCGCGTGCTCTCAGCTGACCGAGATGCGCGCGATCGGCCGGATCTGCGCCTCGGGGGCCAGCTCCTGGAACGAGAGGACCGCCAGGTTCGGGTGATCGGTCTCGATGAGGCGGCGGACGTAGCGGCGGATCTCGGCGCCGGTTAGCAGCACGGCGCCGCTGGCGGCGCCCGGACCGACGGCGCGTCCGATGGCGGTGACGATGTCCTGCGAGAGCTGCGGCTCGAGCGCCAGGTAGCTTCCGGTCGGGGTCTTCTGCACGGAATCGCGGATGGTGTCCTCGATCATCGGGTCGAGCAGGTACGCCGCCAGTACGCCGGCCTCGCCCGCGTGCTGGAAGGTGATGGTGCGCCGGAGCGCGCCGCGCACGTGCTCGGTGAGCGCCACCGGATCGCGTTCGTGGGGCGCCCACTCCGCCAGCGCAGCCAGGATGTCGCGCAGGTTGCGCAGCGAGATCCCCTCCTCGACCAGACGGCGCGCGATGTCGGTGAAGAGCACCAGCGAGACGAGCTTGGGGACCACCTCACGCACCAGCGCCGGGTGCGTCCGCTCGAGCGTATCGAGCAGGGCTTGCGCCTCGTCGAGGCCGAACAGCTCGTGACCGTAGCGCCGCAGGAGCGCCAGCACGGCGTCGCCGAGGCGCGCGCCGGCGGTGCCCCAGTCGTCCCGCGGAAGCTCGCCGCGCGCGAGGGGAACCTCGTTCAGCCGGATCACGAACCGCCCCTCGGCGAGACCCCCGACGCCGGCCCGCAGCCGCACCGCCGGCAGCGGCAATCCCAGCTCCGCGAACAGCCGCTCGCGCAGCTGCGGCACGATCTCCGTCGCGAAGCCTTCGAGGTACGCGCCGAGCTCGGCCGACACCTCGACCGCGATCGGGGTGAGCAGCGGCGATAGCGCAGTCTCGTCGGCTCCCGCGCCGCGCCCCGCGCCCGCTCGTGCGCCCGGCGCGCCGCCGACCGCCATGACGCCCGCCTCCACCGATCGCGCCGCCGGCGCCCGCAGAAGCTTCCAGGCGACCGCGCCCAGGATCACCCCCAGCGTCAGGAACGGAATCGTCGGCAGCCCGGGCACGATCGCCAGCAACCCGAGCAACCCCGCCGCGATGGCGATCGCCTTCGGCTGCGCCATGATCTGCAGCCCGATGTCGCGCCCGAGTTGACCGCCCTCTTCTTCCGATGCGACCCGCGTGACGATGAGGCCCGCCGCCGTCGAGATGATGAGCGCCGGGATCTGCGCAACCAGCCCCTCGCCGATCGTGAGCACCGTGTAGGTGCGCGCCGCCGCGCCGGCGTCCATCCCACGCTGCAGGATGCCGATGACGAGACCGCCCACGATGTTCACGGCCAGCACCACGATCCCGGCGATCGCGTCGCCCTTGACGAACTTCATGGCCCCATCCATCGAACCGAAGAGCTGCGATTCGCGCGCCAGCGCCGCCCGCCGCCGCCGCGCCTCGTTGTGATCGATGTGGCCGGCGCGCAGCTCGGCGTCGATCGACATCTGCTTGCCCGGCATGGCGTCGAGCGTGAAGCGGGCCGCCACCTCCGCCACCCGCTCCGACCCCTTCGAGATCACGATGAACTGGATCATCGTGAGGATCAGGAAGATGACCGCCCCCACCACCAGGTTGCCGGCCACCACGAAGTTGCCGAAGGCGCGGATCACCTCGCCCGCGTCGGCGTGCAGCAAGATGAGCCGCGTGGCCGACACCTCCAGCGCCAGCCGGAACAGCGTGGTCAGCAGCAGCAGCGTCGGGAAAGTCGCGATCTTGAGCGCGTCGCTGACGTAGATCGCGACCAGCAACAGCGTGACGGCCGCCGCGATGTTGACCGAGATGAGCAGATCCAGCAGCGGCGTCGGCAGCGGCACGATCATCATGCCGACGATCGAGACCACCAGCGCCGCCAGCGCCAGATCGGCGTAGCGCGCCAGCAACTGGCGCACGTCGCCCGTCCGCAGGAGCCCCACCACCTCGGCCGACCGCTTCACCGCCACGAGGCAGGAGATAGCTCGCGCGACCGGCCGGGGTCAAGCCGTCGCAGGAGGTCGAGCGCGCATAGGCCCGACCCAAAGTCCGCTTAATCGGCGCCGGACACGCGCGCAGATCGTGCGCCGTGATCCTGCCCGGGCGTAAGGATATGCGCGCTGAGATCTCTCGGGTGCCGGGCGTGGCGGGTATATCGGCGCTGGCTCGGAGGTTGCTTGCGCTGGTGGTGATCCATTCCTTCATTGTCGGAAAAGAAAGGACAAACACATGATGACTAGACGAGTGATCGGGTTGGCGGTGCTGGGGGTGCTCGCCCTCGGCGGTTGCGGACAAGACGATCCGGGAGTCACCGAGAAGAGCGGCGAGATCATACGACCGACGGCCACGGGTGGTCGAAACGAGGTCGTCATGCTCTATGCGACGATTGCCGGTCCGGGGGGGCTCTCCACCCGAATCTGCTCCGGGTCCTACTTCGCCCCGCGGGTGGTGATGACCGCGGCGCATTGCCTCACGAACATCTTCCAGGGTCAGCTCTTCGTCTATTGGGGCGACAACTTCACCCAGGATTTCCCGCAGCTCACCCCGCAGAACGGTCTCTTGGTGCCGCCGCCGGTCGGGCAGCCGTCGTTCTGGGCCAAGGCCGACTCGTTCGAGACGCACCCGCAATGGGATCCGAACCTCGAACATCCCGACATGGGCGCCGTCTACCTGGATCGCAAGCCGCCCTTCGATCCGCTGCCGCTCGGGCGGTTCCGCCTGGACGACTCGTGGATCAACAAGAAGGTGACCATCTCGGGTTGGGGCGGGAACGTGGCGACCAGCGGTACCACCGCGACCGGATCGCGCGTCCAGCGCACCGGCGTGACGACCTTCCTCGGCAGCCCCACCGCGGCCGACTACCACCCCGAAGATCCGAATCCCGGCATGCTGGTCCCGTCGGTGCGGCAGAACGTGGCGAAGTTTGACGGTCATCCCCCGAACTCGAACAGCTGCTTCGGCGATTCGGGCGGCCCCATCATCGTGAATCAGTTCGGGCAGGACTACTTCGCGGGCGTCATCTACTTTGGCGGCCTGTCTTGCGAGGACTACGGCCTCGCCACCCGGATCGATCCGTTCCTTCCCTTCCTCGACCAGGCATACAAGCGTGGAGGGCAGGACACACTCATCCCGAACCTGGCGTGCGTCGCGCCGAACGTCAGCGGCACGCTGACGGCTTACTTCGGCTACAACAACAAGAACGGCGTCGGCGTCACGGTCCCGTTCGGGTCCAACAACCAGCTCGCCCTCGACGTCAACGGCTTCCGCAACAAGCTGTTCACCCCGGGTGTCCAGTCGTTCGCGTTCGGCATCGACTTCACCGCCAATCAAACGCTCAGCTACTCGCTGGCCCCCGACAACAGCCCGCGCACGACCATCAACGTCACGCGCAACTCCGTGCGCTGCGGCGCCGCGCAGGCCGACCAGGTGGAGTGCGGCGATGTCTGCCGCGCGGTCATGCGCTCTGGCTGCCCCAGCCTGACCTTTCAGAACTGCATGGCCGCATGTTCGGACAACGTCCAGTTCACCCGCGACGTCACGCCCGAGTGCCTCGCCCAGAACCAGGCTTGGGACGCCTGCCAGGCCCGCGTCCCTCCCGGCACGGCAAACTGGACCTGCAGCTCCGTTCCGGGCTTCATGCCAGGAGCCCCCGCGTGTGACGGGTTGCTGAACGACCTCTTTGCCTGCGAAGGGTTCTGACCCGCGAGAGCAAACCCCGGCCGGTCGCGTCGGCTCGTTGGAGCCCACCGACCGGCCTGCACGTTGGCCGGTCCATCGACGGTGGACGGTAGCTTACCGGTCTGTTCGATCGACGCTAAAAGTACACGCCGAGGTCCAGGCTCGCCGAACCGTAGACTGAGCTCTTGTCTTGCGCCTGGTAGGACCCAGCGGCGCTGCCTCCGGGCAGGTTCTCGACGCTGCCCGACAGCTTGAACGCGTATCCCAACGCGGCCGACGCGTCGGCGTAGAAGTTTGCGACGGTGAAGCGGTAGCCGGCCTCGGCGTAGGGAACGGCGTACCCCGATACCGTGGCGATGAGGACGGAGGGGGTCTCGATGCGGGTCCGGAGGTACTCGACCGCAATTCCGACGTGCGCCCCTTCCAGGCCTTCCGATAGGTAGTAACGCCCGCGGAGGCCCGCGCCGTAGCTGAAACCAAAGTCGTCCCCGTCGTTCAGAAACAGACTGCGCGAGAGGAGGCCCAGGTTGAACCAGCGACCGTAGAGCGCGCCGCTCACGCGCCCGCCGCCTATCTCGACACCAACCCGGGGACCAAACAGCAGGAACCCGAGGGGATCGACGAACGCGGAGCCGTGGCGGGCCGGCGCCGCGCCGCCCGCCGCGCGCGTGGGGGACGTCTCCTCATCCGCCGCCGCGGTCCCTCCGACGAGGACGCAGGCGACGAGCGCGGCCGCGAATACGAAGGACAAGCTCCATCTCGAACCGAAGGAATCGATCGGCATTGTGCACCTCTTCGTGGTCTCGAACGACGAAAGGCCAGAAGCAACCGGCGTGCCAGTGGGTGGCGCCCCGCAGGATCAGGTCTTTCGGCTGCCACCGACGATGAAGGAGGCCGCGCGCACGACATGGGTGTCGCGCTCGACCTCAATACCGCCGCGACCGACGTCGACTTTCACAATCTCGAGCTGCCGTCGGGTCTGACAACCAAGCGTTTCACACCATCAGCCAGCAGATTCCGGCCAGCGGGCTCACGCTCCGGGTCAGCGCGACCACGCAGATCGCCGGCATCACCAGCAGCGCGTACACCTGTCGGTTCGTCGCCGCGCCCTGATCGACGAAGTTCGAGCGGGAGCACGCCTCTCTCGCTGGAGATGTGCCATGGCGGTCCGCGGGGGGTAGACTCTCGCCCTCATGAAGCCTTCGACCATTCGTCTCCTTGCGGCATCGCTCACCTTGACGGCCTTCGGTTGTGGCGGAGGTAGCACCCCACAAGCCACCATGTGCTTCGGCGCGAACGTGGTGGCGAACGAGAAGAACGACTACGCGTTTTCGAGCACGATTACGCTCTCGCCCGTGACGGTCGCGGCGATGTCGAATCTGACGTTCGACTGGAGCGCGCTCACCAAGGACTTCCTCGGCCGGACCCTCGACCCGACCAGGGATCTCGGCCTGGCGATCGTGATGTTCTGGGATTTGCCGCTCGCGACCTTCGAGACGGAGCTGAACGCGGACGCGCTCTTCACCGCGGACCTCATCGTGTCGCCGCCTCTGAACCTTCCCCTCGCCGGCGCGACGTCGGGCCACCTCTACGACTTCCTGATCAACGGAACCGCCGTCTCGTCGGACATGATCAACCTCTACTTCGACGCGATGTTGTATACGCCCGCCAATTCCACCTTTCTCGTTGGGGTGCAAACGGGGACGGATATCGGCAGGCAGCTCCGGATGCTGCAGGCCTTCGATCTCGACGCGAGCTCCAGCGTCACCAACATCGCGCTCACCAACGACTCCACCAAGCTGGACTACACCGCCAACCTGCACAGCCTGACCATCACGGGCGTGCCGGGCGGCACGCCGGCGCTGACGCTCGATTGGTCACAGATGACGACGAACGCCCTTGGCCGCGCATTCACCGATGGCTCCGTCACGAGCGCCATCGTCGGTCACTACGCGCAGACGCCCGCCGAGCTCGAGAAGGACTTTCTCGATCTCGATAGTCTCGCACTCGCGACCTACCGCGCCGACATCGCGGCCGGCTCGGTTCTCGACTTCACGACGCTCAAGGATGTAAACGGTGCCAGTTTCCCGGGAATTGACGACACCGGCACCTGGCTGGTGGGGCTCACCTGCGGCAACTGCCGCAATCCCGCCCCCTGGTACATGACCATTGTCAAACCATGTTCGATGTAGCGAAGCAGTCCTTCCGAAAAGCGATTCAAGGAGGTCCCATGCGAGGCATGTCGAAACTTACGGCCGCTCTTGGGCTGGTGCTCGTCACCTGGGGATGCGGGGGCAGCTCGGGCACCGTCGGGGGCGCCGCCGGAACGACGGGCGCGGCGGGAACGACGGGCGCCGCAGGGACATCGGGCGCCGCAGGAACGACGGGCGCCGCGGGAACGACGGGCGCGGCGGGAACGACGGGCGCGGCGGGAACGACGGGCGCGGCGGGAACGACGGGCGCGGCCGGGACGACCGGCTCGCAGGCAGGGTCGAGCGGCGCGGGCGGCTCCCTCAGCTGCACGATCACCGCGTCCGCCTCGCTCAGCACGAAGATCTCGACCGTCGGCATCGTCACCTGGTCGACGACGCTGTCGGGCGTCCAGTCGGCGAAGATCGATTTCGGTCTCACCACCTCGTACGGGATGACGGCGCCCGTCGATCTCACGCAGCCGAGCTATCGGACGCTGCTCCTCGGGATGAAGGCGTCGCACCTGTACCACTACCGGATCACGGCCGCGAACGGCAGCGGCCAGTGCCAGGGCCCGGACACCACGATCATGACGGGCCCCCTCGCCAACGGGCTCGTCAAACCGACGGTGACGACCCAGAACGCCGCCGCGCTGGCGGGCGGCTTCTTGATCACCGGACAGTATGTGCAAAACGCGGGCGGCACCACGCCGGCCTACATCCTCGACGCCGACGGCGACATTGTCTGGTGGTACAACATCGCGGACTACATAACGGGCGTGGTGATGGACTACGCGGGGACCCACATGTGGATCAACAACCATCCGCCCAATCTCGCCAACGCGAAGGTGCACCGGGTCACGATGGACGGGCTGACGGATGAAGACCTGTCGAGCCAGATGTATGAGCTCTCCCACCAGCTCACCGTGCTGCCCGACGAGACGGTCGCGTTCTATGCGGCCGACAGCGGGACCCAGGGATGCAGCGACATCAAAGAGCGGGCGCCGAACGGCACGGTGAGGACCATCGTCAACTCGCAGACGGCGCTGGGCACGACCGGCCAGTGCCACGTCAACAACATCCAGTACTCGAAGGATGACGACACCCTCGTGTTCTCCGATCACATTCACTGCGCCGTCGCGAAGATCAAGCGGTCCGACGGCTCGACCGTCTGGATCCTGAACGGGGCCACCAAGACCTTCACCGGCGACACCTGGCTGGGGAGCGAGCACGGCATCCAGATTCTCGGCCTCGACGACTTCCTCATCTTCAACAACAACTCGAACAGCGTCGCGGGCAGCAGCGCGCCCACCATGATGGGCGCCGGGGACGGCTCCGGTGCCCTCGAGATCAAGCTCGATCTCACCGCCAAGACCGTCAAGAAGATCTGGTCCTACAAGGCGATGGGGATCACGTACCAGACCGACGTCATGGGCGACCTGCAGCGGCTCGGGAACGGCAACATCGTCATCGCCTTCGGCGGCAAAGGGATCATCCAGGAGATCACCGCGTCCGGAACTGTCCTGCAGGAGATGCGGACGACCACGAACTTCGGCTACATCCAGAAGCGCCCGACGCTTTACGGTCCGCCGCCGCGGTGACGGGCGAGAGGCGTCACCGTGCGCGCGGCTGAAGCGGTGGCGCTGGCCACGCTGGTGATGGTGGCGCCCGCCGCGGCCCGCGCCGACGGCGCCTTCCCCGCGGGGCAAGCGGTGTTGGTCCCGGCCGACCGCCCGCAGGAGATCATCCTCGCCACCAACTTCGGCCTCGTCATCTCCGAGGACGCCGGCCAAACCTGGAGCTGGACCTGCGAGCAGGACGGCAACGCGCTCGGCACGTTTTATCAGCTCGGTCCAGCGCCGCGCCATCGGCTGTTCGTGGTCGGCAACCAGCACGTCGCCACCTCCGACGACGGCAGCTGCAGCTGGCAGGTCGCCGGCGGGCTGCTCGTCGATCAAGCGGTGATCGACCTGTTTCCCGACCCGACCAACGCCGACCGCGTGGTCGCGATCGGGATCGGCAGCAACGCCTACACGGTGTTCGAATCGGCCGACGGGGGAACGACGTTCGGCTCGACGCTGTACCAGGCCTCCGGCGGGGATGCCGTCAACGGCGTCGAGATCGCGCGCTCGGACCCCCGGATCGTATATGTCGCGCTCACCAGCCCGGACCGCACCCCCAAGCTGGCCCGCAGCGACGACGGCGGCGCACAGTGGACGGTGAACGATCTCTCCGCTGGCCTCGGCCCTGGGTTCGTGTCGATCGTCTCCGTAGATCCGGACGATGCGAACACGGTTCTCCTGCGTTGGTCGGGGGCCGACGGCAGCGACGCCATCGGGGTGACGCGGAATGGGGGCGCGACGGTGGCCAAGACGCTGTCGATTCCGAACTACTTCACCTCGTTCGCCCGAATGCCAGACGGAGCGCTGGTGGTGAGCGGAATCGTGTCCGTGAGCCCGGCCCTCAAGCCGGCCTTGTTCGTGTCGCACGACGGCGGCGCGAGCTTCCAGGAGAACGACGCCGTTCCGGGCGTGCTCGCGCTCGCGCAACGGGGCGGCATCCTCTACGCCGCCGCGGACAACTTCCAAGACGGGTACGCGCTCGGCGCGTCCAGCGACGAGGGCACGACCTGGCAGCCCGTCGTCCGCTTCGACCAAATCGGATCGATCTTGGCCTGCCTCCAAACCAACGCCCAGTGCCAGGCGAGCTGCGAAGCGCTCGCCGGAAAAGGTCTAGGGTCTTCGGGGAAGATCTGGGACGAGGTGGTCTGCACCGGAAACCCGGCGACCGCCGGTACGGGCGGGAGCTCGGGAACGGGGGCGGCCGGTTCGGGCGGCGCGGGCGCGGGAAACGGCGGCGCGGCGGGTGGCGCGCCCGGCTGCGGCTGTGCGCTCGTGGCCGGTCGCTCACACGCCGATGTCGAAGCGGCGGTCCTCGGTGTTGCGCTGCTGGTGATCGGGCTGCTGCGTAGGCAAGCACGAGCGGCGCGTCCTCGCGCATGAGACGCCCGGCCCGCCGCGAGCGGTCGCCGGCCGCTGCGGAGCTCCTCCGTTACTCGGTCACCGGCACGCCACTTTGATTACAGCTATAGAACGAGTTGTACTGGCCGACGGCCGTGAGGCCGCCGTTGCTGCCCGTGACCCAGTCCTGCCAGGCACAGGTCGGCTTGCAGCAGTCCTGCATGGTGGTCGTGGTGTAGTGCGAACCGTTTCCGGCTGTCGTCTTGAAGCTGGTATCGGCGGCAGCCTGCGCGGGCGTGGTGACGTTCGGATTCGCGGCGGGCAACCCCTGTGGGGCCAGCTTGCAGCCCGTCACCTGCGTCAGGTGGGTCGGGCATTCGATCTTCTTGGCGTAGACCTGCCAGTTGAGGTGGTAGTAGCTCGCGGCGTCGTTCGACTTCGTGCACGACGCGATCGAGTCGGCCAGCGCTTGCGGCGTGAGCGTCGACGACGCGAACGACATGCACGCGCTGCCGATGTTGGAGACGCAGGTCGCGGATGACAAGGTGGCAGCGGTGACTAGGTTCTCGTTCGTCTTGCAGCCCGCGAGCTGGGTGGCGGCGTTGACGCCGCCGGAGCCAGGCTCGCCCTGTTCGGGGAACGACGAATAGAGGTAGAGGCCCGATGGGCTCTTCATCGACGAGAACGCCGGATCGCAGGCGTTGAAAGAACCGAAGCCGCCCGCGCCCATGAAGAGGTCGAAGTTCTGGCCGCCGCCGGCCGAGGTGTTGAACGCCTGCACGATGACTGGCTTGGGAATCGCGATCGCGGAGGCGCCGTTCCCGCTGACCTGTGCTTCGTTCTCGGGCAACGAGTACACCAGCTGGTAGCACTGGCAGCAGGCGCTCTGGGCCGTTCCATCGAGCCCGTTTCGATCGACGTCGTGCCCGACGATCGCGTAATTGAACGGGGGCGTGGCACCGAAGTCGTCTGCGGCGGCCTGGGCCATCTCGGCCGATGCGAGCGCGAATCGCGGACAGAGGAAACCCACGTCGGCACCCGGCTTCTGCGAGACATCCTCGCAGGCATTGGCCGCCGCGCAGATGCCGCCACAGGTCGAGCTCGCCACGCCCTTCTGACAGCCCGATACGAAGAACTGGTTGTCGCACTGCTTGGGAGGGTTGAGCGCGTAGCTCCCCGGGCCCGTCGTGCCTGCCGCCCCGCCCGCCCCGTTGCCGCCCGTCGCGCCTGTTCCGCCGGTTGCGGTGGTGCCGCCGGTCGCACCCGATCCGCCGACTCCGCTGGCGACTGTCCCGCCGGTGCCCGCACCGCCGGTCGCACCCGCGGCCCCGGCTCCGCCGCTCCGGCCGGCGGTCGCGCCCGATCCGCCCGATCCGCCGGCACTTGTACCCGTCTGGCACCCCGCGACGAACAGGAGAGCCGACACCGATAAGAGACGAAATTCCCGCATCGAGGTCAGTCTGCCGGCCGAGCTACAGGCCCAGGTAGACCGCCAGCCAGGTGAGCAGCGACAGCCCCGCCGCTATCGCGAACATCACGATGAGGTTGTGGACGAAGTACGGATAAACCAGCATCGCGATCCCGGCCACGATCTGGGGCACCCGCCGCAGCTTGCGGCCGTAGTGAAACAGGATGTACCCGACGGACGAAACGATCAGCGACGCAAACAGCCAACCCATGTTGAAGTCCATCGTCCGACAAGTATAGCGCGCTAGACCATCCAGCCGGGCAAGCGGGCGCGGAGCGCGGTGTCGAGGCCCAGCACGCGGCCCGGCGGCGCGAAGATGAAGAGCACGAACAGCGCGCCCATCAGGACGGCGTTGCCCGGAGGCGCCAGGCCCTGGCCGGCCCCGAAGGCGATCGAAAAGAGCATCACCGCGCCCAGGAAGGCGCTCACCCGGGTCAGCAGGCCCAGCAACATCGACAGGCCGATCACCAGCTCGCCGGTGGTGATGAGGGCACCGAAGATCTTGGGATGCGCGCGCGCCGATTCGACCATGGGAATGAAGAAGTGGTAGGGCTTGCCGGCGTCCAGCCAGCCGCCCAGCGTGTTCAGGAGCGCGGTCCCGTGCAGCCACCCGCCCTGCAGCTTGCCCCACCCTTCGATGACCAGGATCAGGCCGCAGAGGATTCGCAGCGGGAACAGATATCCGAGCGGAATGCGCTCACCCATGGACTCACCTTAGCGGGTCGCCGGGCGCCTGCAAGTTTGGCGCGAGTTTGGCGCCGCAAATGTTAACGTCGCGCCGTGGCGGAGACCAAGCGACCGACCAGCCCGGCGGCGGAAGAGATCCTCGGGCTCTATTTTCCAGTGCTGGACCACGGCTTCGTGTCGCTGGTCGACTACCTCGGCACCGACGAATGCATCGAGCGCGCCGCGCGCGTCAGCTACGGCTTCGGGACGCGGAAGCAGAGCCTGACCCGCGGGCTCCTGCGCTACCTGCGCCGCCACAAGCACACGACGCCCAGCGAGATGGTTGAGCTGAAGTTTCACTGCTGCATGCCCATGTTCATCGCGCGGCAGTGGATCCGGCACCGGACCGCCAACGTCAACGAGTACTCCGGGCGCTATTCGCTGATGCCGATGCTGTTCTACACGCCGGACGCAGCGCAGCTGCAGACGCAGAGCCGCCGCAACAACCAGGGGCGCAGCGGCCAGCCGGTCACGGGCGACGTGCACGCCGAGGCGATCCGTCGCTGGGAAGCCATCCGGCGCGAGAGCACCGAGGCCTATAGCTGGCTCACTGCCAACGAGGTCGCGCGCGAGCTGGCGCGCATCGACCTGCCGCTGTCGACCTACACGCAGTGGTACTGGAAGATCGATCTGCACAACCTGCTGCACTTCCTCACGCTGCGGGTCGACGCCCACGCGCAGTGGGAGATCCAGGAGTACGGCCGCGTGATGGCGGGGATGCTCAAACGGGTGGCGCCGCTGTCGTACGAGGCCTGGATCGACTACGACGTCCGCGGGACCCACCTGTCGCGCGGCGAGCTGGAGGCGCTGCGCGCGCTGGTCTCCGTCGACGGCGCGGGCACGGCCACCGGCGAGAGCGGCACGGGCCTGTCGGCCAGCGGGCCGCGCCTCGATCGCGCGGCCCTGGAAAAGCACGGCCTCGCCCGCCGCGAGATCGACGAGCTGTTCGCCAAGCTCAGGCCCCCGCCCGCGCTGCCCGACTTCAGCCTCGACGTCGCGACCGCCCGCAGCCCCGAGCACTTCGCCGATCGCTTCGCCCACGCCGTCCCCGCCACCGACGGCGCGCCGGCCGACTGATCGTCGGGCGAAGATCGGACGAACGCGCGCGGCTTGCTTGCCGGTCGTCCCCGGCGATATGCAGGGGCATGGCCGGCGAGGACGATCCGCGAAGTCTCCGAAATTCGGAGATCGCCGACGACGTGGCGCTGCTGGGGCGGCTCGGCTACTCGCAGGAGCTGCGCCGCCGGATGAGCGGCTTTTCGAACTTCGCGATCTCGTTCTCCACCATCTGCATCCTGGCCGGTGGCATCACCTCGCTGCAGCTGGGCGTGAGCGCGGTGGGCGGCGCCGCCGCCGGCATCGTCTGGCCGCTCGGCGTCGCGCTCTCCCTGATCGTCGCGCTCTGCATGGCGCAGGTCGCCTCGGCGTTCCCCACCGCCGGAGGCCTCTACCACTGGAGCTCCATCCTCGGCGGGCGAGGTTGGGGATGGGCCACTGCCTGGTTCAACCTGGGCGGCCTGGTCTTCGTCACCGCCGCGGTCAACGTCGGCAGCTATACCCTCGCCGTCGGCTTCTTCGGACCTGCCATCGGCATCGATCCGGCCAACCTCACGGTCACCCACCAGATCGTCGGGGTCACGCTGATCTCGGTCTCCCACGCGCTGCTCAATCATTTCGGCATTCGTCTGACGACGCTGCTCACCGATTTCAGCGGCTATCTGATCCTGGCGGTGGCGCTGCTGCTCACGTTCGCGATGTTGCTGGCCGCGCCGCGGCTCGAGCCGGCCCGGCTGTTCCAGTTCACCAACCAGAGCGGCCCGGCGGGCGGCGGCGTCTGGCCCCAAAGCGGCAGCCTGGTCCAGATGACGCTGCTGGCGCTGATGTGGCCGATCTACACGATCACCGGCTTCGACGCCTCCGCACACACCTCCGAGGAGACGGTCCAAGCAGCCAAGAATGTCCCCAAGGGGATGCTCCGCTCCGTTTATCTGTCGGGGCTGTTTGGTTGGGTGATGGTGAGCGCGCTGGTGCTGGCGATGCCGAACCTGGCGGAAGGCGCGAAACAGGGCGCCAACGTCTTTCAATGGTTGATGACCGCGGTGCTGCCCGGCCGCGCGGGCAGCCTGCTCTGGATCGGCATCGTGGTGGCCAACTACCTGTGTGGGTTGGCCTGCATGACCTCGACCTCGCGCATGATGTACGCATTCGCGCGCGACGGAGGGTTGCCGGGCTCCCGCGCGCTCAAGAAGGTGTCGCCGAGGTGGAAGACACCGGTGACCGCCATCTGGACCACCGCGGCCCTGGCGATCGCGTCGACGCTCTATGCGCCTGCCTATTCCACGCTGACCGCCGCCTGCGTGATCTTCCTGTACGTCTCCTACGTGATGCCCACGGTGGTCGGCTTCTTCGCGCTCGGACGGACCTGGACCAAGCTGGGACCGTTCAGCCTCGGGGCGCGGCTCTACAAGATCCTCGCCGTCGTGTCGCTGGCGGGCGTCGCGCTGCTGGTCTGGATCGGGGTGCAGCCCCCGAACGAGAAGGCCCTCTCCGTCACCATCGTCGCCGCGGTCTTGCTCGCGGCCAGCTGGTGGCTGGGCGTGCGGCGATCGTTTCGCGGCCCGCCCACAACGTCCAAGTAAACGGCCAAGTAGCAGATCGCCCTCGGGCGATACCGTTCTAAGCTGGCGCCATGGCCAGCCGCCCGCGCGTCGCCGCCACGCTGCTGCTGGCGGCGCTCGCCTGGCCGGCGGCGCGCGCGCACGCGGCGGCGCGGCCCCGGTTCGAGCCGACCGATCTCGAGTGGGAGGAGACCGGGATCGCGGAGCTGGATCTGCAATTCGGGCCGGTGCGCGGACAGGGCCCCTGGCGCATCGTGGTTCCAGACTTCGAGCTCGACCTGGGCCTGCTCCCCTGGCTGGAGATCGATCTCGACGGCGCCTACGCGGTCGAGGGACCCGACACCGGGCCGTTCTCGCTCGATCATTCGGCGCCCGATGCGCTCTGGCCGTCGGTGAAGCTGGGCGCGATCGGAATCCACGACACCGGTTCCGCCTACGGGGCCGCGCTGGGGTTCCAGATCGGCCCCAAGCTGCCGGTGGCGTCCGGCGCGCATGGCCTGGGCGTCGAGGGGTTGATGCTCGCCGGCGGGATGGTCGGCCGGTTGACCGCCGTCCTGAACTTCGGCGGCTTCGTCGATCCGGCGCCCGACGCCATCAGCGGGCGCCCGATCGGCCTCGAGGTCGGCCTCGATCTGCAATTCAAGCTCGACCACATCGATCGCTTCCAGCTCACGGGCGAGCTGGGCGGCACCCACTTCCTCTCGTCGGATCCGGATCAGCTGCAGGCGACGCTCGGATTCGTGTGGTCCGCGCGCCCGACGCTGGATCTGTCGATCACGGGCCTGCTCGGCTCGCTGTCGGGCGGTGATCGCTACGGCCTTCTCCTGGGGGTCTCGCCCAAGCTGCGGCTATTCAAATAGCGTCATGGGCCGTACCATGATCCAATGCGCAGAGATCCCGCAGTCGCCGTCGTCTGGTGCGTGATTTCGTTCTGGTCCGTCGCCGCCTCGGCGCAGACCCTCACGACGCCGGGCGCGATCACGACGCCCTATCCCACCACCCAGGGCATCGCGATCGAATGGGCGATCGCCGGCGACTCGAACGCCAACGGCGTGGTGACCGTGCGCTACCGCCAGATGGGCGCCGGCACCTGGCAGACGGGGATGCCGCTCTTTCGGATCCCGGCGGGCAGCAATTCCACGGGCACGTTCGGTTCTGGCGGCGGGCAGTGGGGAAACAAGCATGCCGGGAGCCTGTTCGACCTCGCCCCGGGGACGACCTACGAGATCGAGCTGACGCTGACCGATCCCGACGGCGGCTCGGCGACCCAGACGACGGCCGCGACGACGCGCGCGATTCCCCAGGCGCCCTCCAACGCCACCATGAAGCCCGTCACGCCGGCAACCTTCGCCGCCGCGCTGGCCGGAGCGATGCCCGGCGATCTCCTGCTGCTCGCCGCCGGGAGCTACCCCACCTTCACAGTCGCCCGCAGCGGCACCGCGGCGCAGCCCATCACGATACGCGGCGCGGACGTCGATGCCGTCACGATCCAGGGCGGCCTCCGAATGGACAATCAGGAGTACGTGTATCTCGAGAACGTGACGGTGATGGGTGAGGTCAAGATGAACGGCGCGTCCAACATGGTGGTCCGCGGTTGCAAGATTCGGACGACCGCCGGCGGCATCACCTTCGAGATCGGCAACGACGTCCCGCGCAACAACTACATCGTCGACAACGACGTCACAGGTGGCGCGACCTGGGTCGACGCCCAGCTGAGCAGCGACGGCTACAACGGCGGCGAGGGGATCCAGTTCACCGGCTCCGGTCACGTCGTCTGCTTCAACCACGTCAAGGACTTCCGGGACGACATCTCGCTCATGGAATACGACGAGGCCTACGAGCAGGTGTCGATCGACATCTGCAACAATGACATCGAAGAGGCGACCGACGACGCGGTCGAGGCCGACTCGGCCATGGGCAACGTGCGCGTCGTGCGCAACCAGGTGAAGAACTGCTTCGACGGCATGAGCTCGCAGCCCGATCTGGGTGGGCCGACTTATTTCATTCGCAACACGATGTACAACGTCCTCTACTCGCCGTTCAAATTCCACAACAACACCGTCGGCGACGTGGTCTTCCACAACACGGTCGTCAAATGCGGCGACGCCTTCGGCTGCTACGCGGGTGCGACCTGGAGCCGGGCGACGTTCCGCAACAACCTCTTTCTCGGTGGCACGGGCGGCGGCACCTACGGCGGTTATGCCAACGGCACCGGCCGCGTCCTCGATCTGGCCGACGCCGACGGGACCTGCTCGTTCGACTACGACGGGCTCGGATCGATCGGCACCAACATGTTTGCCGGCAAGATCGGGGCGACCTCGTTCAGCAGCCTGGCGACGCTGCAGGCAAACACGACGGAGGCGCACGCGGTCGCGGTCGACCTGAGCGTCTTTTCGGGCGCCGTCGCGTTTCCATCGACCCCCTACCCGCCCAAGGCGACCGCCGATCTTCGGCTCGCGGCGGGCGGCGCGGCCGTCGACAAGGGCGTCGTGCTGGTGGGATTGAACGGAGACTTCGCGGGATCGGCGCCAGATCTGGGCGCATTCGAAGTGGGCGCGGCGATCCCGACCTATGGCCCGCGGCCGGCGGGAACCGGCGGCGGATCCGGCTCGGGCGGTGGTGCCGGCGGCGGATCCGGCTCGGGCGGTGGTGCCGGCGGCGGTGCAGGAACCGGGGGCGGTGCCGGGACCGGGGGCGGTGCGGATGGAGGATCGACCGCCCCCAAGGCCGGCGGCTCGTGTCAGTGCTCGAATGCCGGCGGTCCCGGGAGCGGGGGCGTCGCGCTCCTGATGTTGGCGGCGCTGATCCGTCGTCGGCGCGCCCGGTAGGTCCAGGCCGCCGCGAGCGCGGCGGCGATCGCGAGGGACACCCACTGCCCGGTCGACAACCCGCCTGCGTGGCCGCGATCCTGGTCGCCGCGCAGAAATTCGAGCGCGAAGCGGCCGGCGGCGTAGACGCCCAGGAACACGGCGAAAGCCCGCCCGTCCCGATGGCCACGCAAGACCGGAACGGCGGCCAGCGCGGCGGCGAGCAGACCGAGCGCCGCTTCGTAGAGCTGCGTCGGGTGCACCGGGAGGCTGGGCGCGCCGCGCGGGACGAAGCCGCGGCGCACGTGATCGAGGGCGGCGATGCTGCCGGGCGGGAATCGGACGCCCCAGGCATGCGCGGTGGGGAGGCCGTAATCGCAGCCGGCCAGGAAGCAACCCGTGCGCACGAGCGCGAAGGTGAGGCCCGCGCCGACGGCCACGCGATCGAAGAACGGGGCCAACGGCTCGCGCACGGAACGCAGGTAGACCGCCGCGGCGACGATGGCGAAGAGGAGCCCTCCATAGGCGGCGCGGCCGGGATGCGCCAGCGGACGCAACGAGTGGACGGCCAGCGCCGCGGGCAGCGCGCGCAAGGCTTCGAACAAGGTGCCTCCCGCGAGGGCCGCCAGATAAGCGCACGCGATCGCGCGCGCCGTGTGGGTGTGCGAGGCGCCGTCGCGGGCGGCCAGGCGGAGCGCCAGCAGCGAGCCCACCAGCGTCGCGAGGGCGGCCAGCTCGAAGTAGTCGGGGAGCAACCAGCCGGGCAGACCGTGGTGCGCCAGCCAGGCCAGGACGATCGGTCTCACGGCCGCCGCCCGAGCAGGAACCCGAGTGGCGCCAGGAGCCAGAGCAAGGTGCCGAAGTGCGAGCGCCGGCCGCCGCGCGCAACCTGGCAACCGCCGCCGTCGTCGGGGGGCGTGCTGCACGAATCCGCGCTCCCATCGTCGGTCGTCCCGCTGCACGAATCGGAGCTGCCGTCGTCGGTCGTCCCGCTGCACGAATCGGAGCTGCCGTCGTCGGTCGTCCCGCTGCACGAATCGGAGCTGCCGTCGTCGGTGGTGCTGCTGCAGCTGTCCCCCGCGGCGCCGCAGGTGTCTGCCCCGGCGCCGCAAGCGTCCCAGAAGCTCGGACCTCCCGAGGAAGGCGGCGGTGCTGGCGACGGTGCGCCCGCGTCGATACCCTGCCCCCCCGTCGCCGCCGCCGTGGGATTCAGGTCGCGAAGGGACGACGCCTGCTCGGCGACGGCATTGGACACAGAGGGCAACCCGGCATCGTTCGCAGCGGACGCGATCGGTCCCGAGCCCTCTGGGGCCGCACCGGCCGCCGGGTGAACTGACGGCGGTGCCCCGTCGACGCCACCATCCGCCCCGCTGCTGTCACCGGGAGCGAGAGCGACCAGCCAGGACGCGTTCACATAGACGGTGTCCCCGATCGCGATCGCACCGACGGGCCAGCCGACCACGCGCCGCAAATGACCTGCGCCGGACCTGCCGAGGAGCGTCCGGACCCAAGTCCCCGCGTCGCCCTCCAGTGCGCTCGCTTCCAGCGACGCAGTCGCGACCGCGGATTCACCCTCGACCACCGGCAACGGCGGGATCGCCGGATCGCCCGTCGGCGGGCGATCGAGCACCGGGCGCGCATTTTCATCGATGATCTCGCCCACCACCAACGGCTCACCCAGTCGGCGCTCGCGCGTGCGGTCCAGCGCGATCACCCGCGCGGCCGGGGCCGCCGCCGGTGCGGCCGGATCGTCGTCCCCGAGCCGATCGCTCGTGGTGTCGCCCGTCCGCGCCGCCTCGAGGCGCGCCGCCAGCCTCTGCCTCGCGGCCGTCGGCAACGAGGCGACGACCTCTGGTTCGGCACGCAGCGCGTCCCGCAGGGGCAGCTCGTCGAGCGGCGGGACGCCCTCGCCGCAGCCAATGAGCAAGATCACCAACCACACACTCCGCGACCGCATCACCCCGCCACCAACGCAAACGCGATGCCATCGCTGCACCGCGCTTCTTCCTGGCGAGCACCGCCCCCACTGTGACCGCCCGATGACACCGGCGGCCCAAAACGCTGTCGATCCCGCGCTTGCTGCGGTCGCCCGTTGACCGAATAGGCGTCCCGATTGGGCGATCCGCGAGGTTGGTCGGTTGGGACCTTCTCGTTGACCGCGGCCGGCGACAGCGTCGCCAGCGATTACGGCTCGGGCAATTGCTCGGTCGCGTACTGGAACGGCATGACGATGACGGTGATGGTCGAGACCGCCACCGGCGGCGCGGCCCCCTACCCCAAGCTGGTCACCGACGATTTCGAACGGACATTTCGTCTTTCATTCGACAGCTCCACCGCAACGCCTACGATGAGCGACGGGCTCGCGTGCGACTACCCGCTGACCGCCCAGGTCTCTCTCCACCTCACGCAGACCGCCGCCGACTACGTCTACGATCCGAACGCCCCCTGCATCTGCGAGTGAGCGCGGTGCGCTGACGGCGCGTGGGTCTCGCGATCCCGTCGTTCTTGCGATCGCCCCCTTCGAATCTCGCGCCGCGGTCGGAGGTTTCGTAGACTCGCCTCCATGCGAATGCTGCACACGATGATCCGGGTCGGCGATCTCGAAGCGTCGAAGCGGTTCTACTGCGAGGCCCTCGGGATGAAGGTGCTGCGCGAGGAGGACTTCCCCGACGGCAAGTTCAGCCTCAGCTTCATCGGCTACGGCGACGAGTCGAGCAACACCGTCATCGAGCTCACCTACAACTACGGGCAGGCCGAGTACGCGCTCGGGGACGCCTTCGGGCACATCGCCCTCGGCACCGACGACATCAAAGCGGCCTGCGAACGGGTCCGCTCGCTCGGCTACAAGGTCGTCCGCGAGCCCGGCCCCATGAAACACGGCACCACGGTGATCGCCTTCGTCCAGGACCCGACCGGCTACAAGATCGAGCTCATCCAAAGCTAGGCCCGACGAGGTCAGCGGTGTTCACGCGTCACGATGCCTTCTTGGTGCGCTCACGCCCAATGCGTTCCGCAAAATGGAGTTCATCCTCCGCCCAACGCTAGCTCTGACATTCTTGTCAGGGGAGTCGTTCCACGAGCCCGTCGTGCTGACCTCTTGTTGCCGGCACGAACCTTGCTGCGCGTAGAGACATGACCAAGCTGTTCAGAGTCGCCAGGACGGTCGTTCACGCCGGGGCGCTCGTCTTCTGTGCCTTCTGGCTGGTAGCGACGAGCAGCAACGGCGGTCCCCAAGTCTGCTACACGGGCATTCCCGACCCCGTGACGTTGCAAGTGACCATTGGGACACCCCCGGTGTACGACGCGGGACCAGAGGGCTGCCAGGGGATCGACGGGCTGCTAGCGAACGGGACGCTGACCTTCGGCCTGGCGAACCTCCAGACGCAGGGGGCATGCGACTGGTATCAGACCCTGTCGATGAACGGCGCCTCCGGTGTGACGCTGACACCGGTCGACCAGGTCAACTCGGGCGACGCGCTCACCGAGGCAGCGGGAACGTTCTCCTCGACGCAGAGCTCTGGCTGCCAGGGGAGCTGGCGCGCCTTCCTCGGCCCGACGACCAAGCCGGATCCGGGCGTTCCGGTCTCACCGCTCGACGCCGGAGGGGCGGCGCCGTGGACTCTCCTCCGGGAGATCGACCTCGATCACGCGGAGCTCTGTGGCGGCGCGTTCGCCACGACCGGACCGCTCAAGTGCGCGGACACGTTCCCGGTCACGGGCATCACCCAGGCGGCGCCGTGAACGCGGTCGGCGCCGTCGCGCCTCGCCCGGCCGTCCCGCGCTCCGGCGAGTTCTTCGCGCCGCTCCCCCTGGTCGCGCTCGCCCTCATGGTCGTGAACGACGTCTGGCTCAAGCCCGCGTTCCACTCGGCGCTGACCGGGAAGCTCTCCGACGTCGCGGTCTGTTTCGTCCTGCCGCTGTTCATCTCCGAGCTGTTCGGCCTCCTCTTCGGTATGGCGCCGCGCGCGCGCCTGCTGGCCGGGGCGCTCATCACCGCTGCGGTGTACACGGCACAGGAGATCGTGCCCCCCTTCACTCGGCTCGCCCTCGCGATCCTCGAGGCGATCGGGCCCCGGATCGGGATCTCGCGCCGTTTTCAGCTCACCTCCGATTGGACGGACCTCTTCTGCCTGCTGCTGATCCCATTCGCGATCGCCTATGGCACCCGCCGGCTGCGAAGGTCACTCGACCCGCGTTCGTAGAGATTGTGGGTGGCCTTCGGGTCCCCGCCGTGTCGCCGCTGTACCGAAGACCGGGCGGCTCGGTTGAGGCGCTCTGGCAGCTCGGCTCGGCGTCTCCTGGCGCCGCAGGTGCCCTCCGTCCCACCGCAAATGCCCAACCTACGGCGCGTCCGTGGGGATCCCTCGCTCGGTAATGAGCAACTCCCAGATCAACAGCCTGGGCAAACACAGTTCACGCCGGCGTCCGTCTCGCCACACAGGACGGGGCACGTCACGAGGCACCCACAGTAGTTGCCGGCGTGGCAGTCGGCCGCGGGAGCGACGCAGGTGGTGGTGATCGCGAACTCAATGTTACGTACGCAGGCCGCGCCGGCGCCGCAGCTGCTGCAGTCCGTGACAT
>JADGRB010000514.1 GCA_017881315.1 Pseudomonadota bacterium | reverse complement strand
ACCGTGTCCTCCAGCTCCGAGTCGATGCACTTCAGCACCCGGCGGTTCGCCAGCTCGGGCAGCCAGCGTTCGACGGCGTCGTCCGGCCGCAGCTTGCCGTCGTCGACCAGGATCATGGTGGCGGCCGCGGCGACAGGCTTCGTGATCGACGCGATCCGGAAGATGGTGTCGGGGCGCATCGGCTGTTTGCCGCCGACCGTCTGCATGCCGATCGCGTCGACCTGAACCTCGTCGCCGCGCGCGACCAGCGTGACGATGCCGGGAATCTCGCCGCGCTCGACGAAGCCGGCCATGGCCGTGTGGAGTTTGTCGTTGGTCACCGCTCGCGTCCCCGTCGCTCCTTCGCCCGGCGCCAGTAGGCGGCCTCTTGCGCCTTCCTCTCTCGCTCGACGCGTTCTTGCTGCTCGTCTACAGCCTTCTTCCTGGCCGCCGCCTCCTGCTCGGCCCGCCGAATGGCTTCCAACACGTTGGGCGCGATCGGCGTCGGCGCCGGCGATTCAAATTCGGGCGGGCGGGCTTCGGCCGGCTGCCGCCGCTCTCCGGTGCAACCGAGGGAGAGCGCAACCAGGACCAGGACCACTCTCGATTGTCGACCCATCGCCGTCCCCGATCGTCTTCAGGATAGCCCACTTTCCCTTGCAGCCGGTTCTTCCTAAGATGCCACGCACGATGATCACGCGAACCCTCTCGATCGGGCTGCTGGCCGCCGCCCTCTGCGGCGGATGTGGTGGCTCGGCGGTGCAAGGCGACGGGGGCGTCGACCACGCCGTCGACCACGTGTCCCAGAACCTGCTCGTCGGGACGATCGATGCCAGCGGTCCGGTCGTCTGCATCACCGCGCCGCTGATGCTCGTGGGCGGCCAGGCCCAGTGCACCGTCGTTCAGCACCTGGCCGGCGACGGCGGCGTGACGACCACGACCCTGCAGTCGTGCGACACGACCGGCCAAGGCCCCTGCTGGGCGCTCGTCACCAGCCCGACCACCTGTCCCGGCGGCGGGCTGTCGTTCGCGATCGCGCTCGACCCCAACGCCCCTACCCCGGATCCGAAGAACCTCTCTTACGACTACAGCTGCGCGCTCAGCACCTGACCGCGAACGCCGGTCGACTGCTATGCGGCGCCACGCCGCTCTTGGTAGCCCCGTTGTGATCGTTCGACGATCTCGATCCCATCACTAGGCTGGCCGGGCTGCGACCAAAACTTGAGGTGCCAATTTGGTACCTCAAGTTTAAAAACGCCTGAAACCATTTGGGATATGCGCCGATTCGACTCGTTGAAGCAGGCAGCCACGCGGAACGCGGAACGGGCACCCACGGCCGGCCGCTGAGGACTTCCCCAATTTCTGCGAGATGGATAAAACCATCACATCATGCCCACCGGAACCCATGGCCGTTTCGTTTGGTACGATCTCCTGACCCCCGATCCCGACGCGGCGGTCGCGTTCTATCGCGACGTGGTCGGGTGGTCGTCGAAACCGTTCCCGGGCGGCGACGCCGTCTACACCATGTTCGTCGGCGCGCAGGGGCCACTGGCGGGCGCGACCAAGCCGGCGCAAGCGGGGTTGCCGCCGCGGTGGGTTTCGAACGTCTACGTCGATGACGTCGACCGGACCGCCGCCAAGGCGATCGAGCTGGGCGGGCGCGTGCTGGCGCCGGCGGCCGATTACCCGACGGTCGGGCGGCTGGCGGTGCTGGCCGATCCGCAGGGCGCGCCCATCAACATCTTCAAGCCGAGCCAGCCGATGGAGCTGCACGACGCGACCAAGCCCGGCGAATTCATCTGGAGCGAGCTCATGGCCACCGACCACCGGGCCGCGTTCGCGTACTACAGCGCTCTCTTCGGCTGGAAGAAGCTGCGCGACTTCGACATGGGGGCCCGGGGTCAGTACCTCATCTACGGCCTCGACGGCAGCGAGCTGGGCGGGATGTTCACCGGCGCCAAGGATGCGCCGATGCCGACCACCTGGTTTTACTACGTCGTGGTGGAGGATCTCGACGGCGCGATCGGGCGCGCTCGGGCGGGCGGCGGCAAGGTGATGAATGGACCGATGGAGATCCCGGGCGGCGCGCACATCGCGCAGCTCCGCGATCCCCAGGGCGCCATCTTCGCGCTCCACGAAAACGCCAAGCCCAAGTAACCGACGGGCGTCGAGGCGGGAACGGGTACCGCCGACCCGATCAGAAACGCAACCCGAGCTGGCGCGGCGTGCGGTCGTCGGCGACCACCCGGCCCCCCAGCTGTTCCTTGGCCGCCCATTCGCGTTTCACGCCGCGCGCGAACGCCTCGGGTGTCACGGCGGCGCCGTCGATGAGCCGCGCCTGATCGTCGAGCCTGCGGATCGCCGCGAGCCGTTCGCTCTCCCCCAGCTTCGCCTTTTCCACGGCCGCTTTCAGCACCCCGATCGTCTCGTCGTAGACCTTGAGCGGCACCGGGAACGGGTGCCCGTCCTTCCCGCCGTGCGCCAGCGAGAAGCGCGCCGGATCCGCAAACCGCGACGGCGCCCCGTGCACGACCTCCGCCACCAGCGCGAGCGCGAAGAGCGTCCAGCGCGAGCGCGAAGAGCGTCCGCGCGCCCACGCCCGGCACCAGCATCAGCTCGGCGAAGTCTTCCGGTCCGCGATCGGCGACGGCCGCCAGGGTCTTCCCCAAGCGCCGCAAGTCGATGTCCTCCGCCCGCACGTCGTGATGCGCGGGCATCCGTAGGCGCGAGAGGCCGTCCACCGCGGTCTCCGGCCCGCC
>JADGRB010000513.1 GCA_017881315.1 Pseudomonadota bacterium | reverse complement strand
GACGGCTTCCGCTGCCGGCCGGAGGCGAACCGCCAGGTAGTCGAGGCCCTTCAGGTCGAAGATGCCCATCGCCCCCTGGGACCAGGGGCTCGGGACGTTGCCGGCGATCACGAGGCGCAACCCCGAGGCCGCCCGTGCCTCTTCGATGTCGACGAAGCGCATCCGCCTCAGACTACCAGCGGCAGGCCGGCCTTTCACCCGTCGCGGGCCGGCGCAAACGGAGAGTCTGCGTGGATAGCCTCGCGCTGGTCTCGGCCGCTACCGAGATCGGCGAAGCTGCGTGAGATCGCGGACCGCGCCCCTGGCCGCGCTGGTGGTCATCAGCGCATAGGCTTCCAGCGCTTCGGAGACCTTTCGATCGCGGTTGGGACGCCAGGCATCGGCGCCCCGGGCTTGCATGGCCGCGCGTCGTTTGGCCAAGGTGGCCGCGTCGACCAGCACGTCGATCCGGCGCTCGGGAATGTCGATCCGGATCCGGTCGTCCTCTATGACGAGGCCGATCGCGCCACCTTCACCGGCCTCGGGAGAGACGTGGCCGATGCTGAGGCCGGACGTTCCGCCCGAGAAGCGACCGTCGGTGATGAGCGCGCAGGCCTTGCCGAGCCCCTTGCCCTTGAGGAAGGACGTCGGGTAGAGCATCTCCTGCATGCCGGGGCCGCCCTTCGGCCCTTCGTAGACGATCACGATCACGTCACCGGGCAGTATCCGATCGGCGATGATCGCGTCGGTGGCGGCGTCCTGGGAGTGGAAGACGCGAGCCGGGCCCTCGAACTTGAGGGCCGACGCGTCGACGCCAGCGGTCTTCACGATGCAGCCGTCTTCGGCGATGTTGCCGTGGAGCACGGCCAGGCCGCCGTCTTTGCTGTAGGCGTGCGCGATGTCGCGGATGCAGCCGCCCGCGAGGTCGGCGTCGGGCTCCGCGAAATATTTGTCCTGCGAGAAGGCGACCTTGGTCGCGACGCCGCCGGGCGCGGCCAGCGTCCGCTGGCGCGCCTCGGCGGTCGCGCTTCCGCGGTGGATGTCGTTGGCGTCGATGGCGGCGCCCAGGCTCTCTCCGTGGACGGTCTTGACGTCGCGGTGGATGAGCCCGGCGCGATCGAGCTGGCCCAGGATCGTGAAGATGCCGCCGGCGCGGTGCACGTCCTCGACGTGGTACGACGACGACGGCGCCACCTTGCAGATGTTGGGGACGCGGCGCGAGAGCCGATCGATGTCGGCCATGGTGAACTCGACGCCCGCCTCGTGGGCGATGGCCAGCAGGTGCAGCACCGTGTTGGTCGAGCCGCCCATCGCGATGTCGAGCGTCATCGCGTTCTCGAACGCCTCGAAGGTCGCGACGGCGCGCGGGAGCACCCCGGCGTCGCCGCCGACGTAATGCCGCTTGGCGAGCTCCACGATCCGCTGGCCCGCCGCCTGGAACAGCTCCCAGCGGCGCGCGTGGGTGGCCAGCAGCGTGCCGTTCCCGGGCAGCGCCAGCCCGAGCGCCTCGTTGAGGCAGTTCATGCTGTTGGCCGTGAACATCCCGGAGCACGATCCGCAGGTCGGGCAGGCGGAGCGTTCCATCTCGCCCAGCTCGGCGTCGCTGACCTTGGCGTCGCTGGAGGCGATCATCGAATCGATGAGGTCGAGCTTGCGGATCGTTGGTTGCGGCTTTCCGTCGCGGTCGTGCGTCCCCACCATCTTGCCGGCCTCCATCGGACCGCCCGAGACGAAGATGGTCGGGATGTTGAGGCGCATCGCGGCCATCAACATGCCGGGCGTGATCTTGTCGCAGTTCGAGATGCAGACCAGCGCGTCCGCGCAGTGCGCGTTCACCATGTACTCGACGCTGTCGGCGATGAGGTCGCGGCTCGGCAGCGAGTAGAGCATCCCGCCGTGGCCCATCGCGATGCCGTCGTCGATCGCGATGGTGTTGAACTCGACCCCCCAGCCGCCGGCGGCGTCGACGACCGTCTTCACGCGCTGGCCGACGTCGTGCAGATGGACGTGGCCAGGGACGAACTGCGTGAAGCTGTTGGCGATGGCGACGATGGGTTTGTCGAAGTCCGCGTCGGTCATCCCGGTCGCGCGCCAGAGCGAGCGCGCACCGGCCATGTTGCGGCCCTGCGTCGAAGTGCGGCTGCGATACCCGGTCTTGCTCATCCATACACTTTCCCCGACCGCTTGCGATTCGTCCAGCGCTCAAGTCGGGGCGGCCCCGGGTCGCTGGATCACGCGCAGTGGTTAGCTACGACGGCCAGCAACTGATCGGGCTGGAAGGGCTTGTATAGGACGGCGCCGCTGATGTCCTCGCAGCTCGAAGGATCCATGGCGGTGACGAAAACCAAGGGTGGCATCTGGACGTCCTGCCGACGGGCGCGGAGCAGGAACTCTTTGCCATCCATGCCGCCCATGACCAAGTCGCACAGCACCAAAGACGGGCTCTCAGTCCGGAGAACCTCGAGCGCCTCGATGCAGCCAGATACGCCTCTGGCGTGATATCCGGCCTCGTTCAGGCAGTCGACGACGACCTCGCGGCTATCATCATCGTCGTCCACGACCAGAACCCATTTGCCTGCTGACCCCATGGACTTCAGTAGAAGCCTAGCACTTCGGTGCTTTGACCGCCGGTACCTCGGAAACCGCGCGGAAACCGTAGATAATCGCGTCACGATGGCGAGGCCTGACCGGGCGCAGCTCGCGGTGGCCGCGCTCGCCGCCACGATGGCGGCAGGGGGCTGCGCGACTCACGCCCCCACCCCCGCG
>JADGRB010000024.1 GCA_017881315.1 Pseudomonadota bacterium | reverse complement strand
GAAGCTCGATCTCGACGGCAGCTGGTTCTATACCGATTCGTACACCGACATGCCGATGCTCGAACGCGTCGGCAACCGGGTGGTCGTCAACCCCGATCCGCGGCTGCGGCGCGCGGCCCGGCAGCGGGGCTGGCCGGTGCAGGACTGGCGCCGGGCGGCCACCGCGGCGGAGCTTTCGGCGTGAGCGTCTATTCGGCGCCCTGGTACACCCCCGCGGTGCAGCGGATCCTGGATCTTGCGCTCGAGGAGGACGTCGGCCGCGGTGATGCCACCAGCGCCGCCGTGATCGACGAGACCCAGGAGGCCGAGGCCGAGATCACCGCGCGCGAGCGGGCGGTGATCTGCGGCCTGGGCGTGGTCGAGGCGGTGTTCACCCGGTTCGATTGGCGGACCCGCGTCCGCATGAAGGTGGCGGACGGCGATCCGGTCCAGGCGGGCGCGGTGGTCGCCGTGGTGCGCGGCCCGGCCGCCGCGTTGCTGGCCGGCGAGCGGACGGCGCTGAACTTCCTGCAGCACCTGTCGGGGATCGCGACCGTCACCCAGGCCTTCGTGGCGGCCGCCGAGGGGGCCAAGCTGCGGGTGACCGACACCCGCAAGACGACGCCCGGGCTGCGGGCGCTGGAGAAATACGCGGTTCGCGTGGGCGGCGGCGCCAACCACCGGTCCGACCTGGCCTCCGGGATCTTGATCAAGGACAACCACATCGCGCTGGTCGGCTCGGTGCGCGAGGCGGTGCGGCGCGCCCGCGCCAACGCCCCCCACACGCTGCGGGTCGTGGTCGAGGTGGACGACCTCAACCAGCTCGACGAGGCGATCGAGGCGGGCGCGGAGGGGATCCTGCTCGACAACTTCCAGACCCGCGACATGACCGACGCGGTCAAGCGGATCCGCGAGCGCCGGCCCCAGACGGTGGTCGAGGCGTCGGGCGGCGTCACGCTCGATCGGATTCACGAGATCAGCAAGACCGGCGTGGACGTCATCTCGGTCGGCTCGCTCACCCACTCGGCCCGCGCGATCAACTTCTCCTGCGAGATCCACGCGCCCGACGCGTCTCGCGAGCGGGATTTGTAGTCAGCCCCTCGCGCGCGCGGCCCCGGGTCGTGTAGTCTGCGTCGGTTCATGAACGACCAACCGACGGTCGAGAGCCTCGGCCGCATGCTCGGCACGCGCTGGCTCGGACGCGCGTTCGAGTGGCACGCGTCGTGCGCGTCGACCAACGATCTGGCGGCGGAGCGGGCGCGGGCGGGCGCGCCCGCCGGGTTGGTGGTGGCGACCGATGAGCAGACCGCCGGGCGAGGACGCCTGGGGCGGAGCTGGCATTCGCCCCCCGGTGAGAACCTGTATTTTTCGATCGTGCTGCGGCCCACCCGCCCGGCCTCGGAGATCCCGCCGCTCACGCTGCTGGTGGGCGCGGCGGTGGCAGTGGCGCTGGAGGGGCTGGGGCTTTCGCCGCGGCTCAAGTGGCCGAATGATGTTCAGCTGGTCGACGAAGCCGGAAAGCGGCGCAAGCTGGCCGGCATCTTGACCGAGATGGCGACCGCCGGAGAGCGCGCCCAGCACGTGGTGGTTGGCGTGGGCCTCAACGTCAATGGCCTCGAGTTTCCCGGCGAGCTGGCCGACCGGGCGACCTCGCTCCGGCGCGCCCTCGGCCGTCCGCTCGACCGCAGCCTGGTGCTCGGCGCCATCCTCGACGCGCTGGAGCCGCTCTACCAGGACTTCGAGTGGGGCGGGCCGTCGGTGGCCGCGGCGGCGTGGAGCGCGCACGCCATCCTCCCCGAGCCCTGCCGGGTGGCGGCGCCGACGGGGCCCAACGACTGGCTCGAGGGGACCGCGCTGGGCGTCGACGCCGACGGCGCTTTACGCCTGCGCGACGACGCAGGAACGATCCACCGCGTGATTTCGGGAGAGCTGCTGCCATGACGATGTTCCAATCCTTGATCCTCGGCCTCGTGCAGGGGGTGACCGAATTCCTGCCCATCTCCTCGAACGCCCACCTGCGCATCGTGACGGCGCTGCTTCGCTGGCCCGATCCGGGCGCGGCCTACACGGCGGTCTTGCAGTGGGGCTCCCTGCTGGCGGTCATCGGCTACTTCCTGCCCGATCTCGGCCGCATGCTGCGCGCGGGGCTGGCGTACCTGAAGGATCGGTCCAAGCCGCCCAGTCAGGACGCGCGCGAGCTGCTGTATCTCATCCTGGGGACCGCCCCCGCCTGCGTGGCGGGCCTGCTGTTCCGGCACGCCATCGAGGGCTCGTTGCGATCGCTGTGGGTCATCGCCAGCGCGCTGATCGTGGTGGCGCTCTTGCTGGCGGTGGTCGAGCGGCGCGCCAGCCACACCCGGCATTTCAACGACATCCGGCTGCGCGACGCGCTCCTCATCGGCTGCGCGCAGGCGTTCTCGATCATCCCCGGCGTCTCCCGCTCGGGCAGCACCCTCCTGGCGGCGATGGCGCTGGGCCTCACGCGCGAGGCCGCGGCGCGGTTCTCGTTCCTGCTCAGCGTTCCCATCGTCTTCCTCGCCGGCGCCTTCGAGTTTCGCAAGGTCCTGCACGCGCACGATCTCCACGCCGGGACGATGGCGATCGGCCTGGTCGCCGCAGCCGTCGCCGGCTACGCGAGCATCGCCTGGCTGCTGCGATTCCTGCGCGTGCGCAGCACCATCCCCTTCGTCATCTACCGGATCGCGCTGGGCGCGTTGCTGCTCGGGTTGCTGGCCACCGGACGTCTCTGAAGGCGATCGCTGCGGCGACCGAATCCGGTGCCACCCGTACGTTCACGCGCCGCAGGCGTAGCTGAAAATGACGCTCGTATCGGTGCCGTCCAAAAGGGCGGTGCAGGCCGATCCGTTCAGGAGGATGTTCTGCATGGTGGCGTCATAGGACCAACCGTTGTTCGCGTCTTCGGGAACGTCGACCGTCCCGTTGCTGGTCGTGACGGAAATTGAAACGGTGCCGGCGTCGGCTCGGTCTGAAACGCTGAAGGCGCATTCCTGCAGATCGGAAACCCTCTTGCCGACGGCGTCAGTCAAAGGAACGGCGAGGTCCGAGAGCGTGTAGTAGGAGGTCGGCCTGCCTATCAGCGCCTCGCCCCCGTTCATGGCCAGCCCGTTGAGCGTCGTCGTCGCGACCGCGTCGGAGCTGGCCGCAACTCCGACCACGAACGTCTTGAGCCCAGCCGCGGCGGCTCTGGCCACCGCCGCCTCCGCTCCGGCAGAGTCGTCGGTGCCGGCGTCGCCACCCGACATGCAATTCGGCTGGCCGCCCGTCGCCAGCATCAGATATTTGGGGTTGGAATCGCTCACCCCTTGCAGGTAGGCGACGGCGCTGTTCATCGCGGCCGTCATCGGCGCATCGCCGCCGGGCTCCATGGTCAGCGCAGCCTGAATCGCGCTCGCGTTGCTGGGCCCGATTTTCACGGCCGCGCCGTCCGTCACGCCACAGGCGCCGTCGTCGCCAAAGAGCTTGAGCCCCCAGTTGACCCTCGTCTCGGTCGTCATCACGAGGTTTTGGATCGCGGCCGAGAGCAACGACCATTTGGAGCCGGCGCCGCAGCCCCCCGCGCAGGATTGGCCGTTGATGTCGTCGTTCATGGACACCGACCGATCCATCACGATCAGGATGTCGGGCGGAGGAGGCGGCACGATCGCGACAGCCACCTGCACGCAGGTGCCGTCGCCGCTTCCGTCGGCGAGCGGGCCGGCCTCGCCTCCCGAGCCAGCGCCGCCACCATCCATTCGCGCGGAAGACCCGCAGCCGAGGCCGAGCGCGCAGCAAATGACGACCGCATTCAGAGACCGCATCGCAGTCACCTCATCGCCCAATGGCTCACCATAGTATCCGCCCGGCGCCGCGATGTTTGAAGCCTCTTTCTTTCTCTTCGTACCCTCGCTCGGTTCGCGTTAGGTTGCTGCCCGAAGCGCCGGCCCTATCCAGAGCGGGCCCCCAGCACAGGAGTGACACGATGAAAGCAGATCAGAGGCGTCTCGGTTGGTTGGTCATGGGATTTGGTTTCGCGCTCGCCGCTTGCGCCGGACCCAAGCCGTCGCCGGTCGTGCCGTCCACCACGCCGCACGCGCCCGACGGCGTGAACCCGTTCGAGGGCGCGCACCTCTACGGCAATCCCGACTACGCCAAAACCGTCGAGGGCCTGGCGGCCACGCACCCGGCAGACGCGGCGCTGCTCAAGAAGATGGCGACGCTCCCCACCGCGATCTGGCTGTCCTGGATCGCCGACACCAAGGACATCGGGCGGTACCTCGACGACGCGCTGGCGCAGCAGAAGGCCGGCGGCAAGCCCGAGGTGGTCACCTTCGTCGTCTACGACCTGCCGAACCGCGACTGCAACGCCGCCGCCTCGGCCGGCGAGCTCTCCGCCGACGACGCGGGCGAGGCCGCTTACCAGCACAAATACATCGACGTCATCGCGGCCGCCTTCGCCGCCCACCCCGACGTGCGCATCGCGGCCGTCCTCGAGCCCGACTCGCTGGCCAACCTGGTCACCAACCTCCAGAACCCCAAGTGCGAGACGGCGCAGGGCATCTACAAGCGCGGCATCGCCTACGCGATCACCAAGCTGTCGCTGCCGAACGTGTTTCTGTACCTGGACGCGGCGCACGCCGGCTGGCTCGGCTGGCCCAAGAACCTGGGCCGCAGCGTGGCGATGTACAAGGAGGTGCTGACCCTGGCCGGCGGCGCCGACCGCATCCGCGGCTTCGCGCTGAACGTGTCCAACTACGATCCGGTCAAGGACACCACCAACCCCAAGCGACAGCTGGAAGCCGCGCCCGACGACGAGCTCGGCTACGTCGGCGATCTGTCGAAGGCGCTCGACGCGGCCGGCATCACCGGCAAGGGGTTCGTCATCGACACCGGCCGCGACGGCAAAGGCTACATCCGCAGCTCGCCCGCCAACTGGTGCAACATCAAGGGCGCGGCCCTGGGCGAGCGGCCGCGCGCCGCGCCGGCACCGAAGGTGGATGCCTACCTCTATATCAAGGTGCCCGGCGAATCCGACGGCACCGCCGATGCCAAGGCCACGCGCTTCGACGAGAACTGCGTCTCGGAGGACGCGACCCCCGGGGCGCCCGAGGCCGGCAAGATGTTCGACACCTACCTCATCGACCTCCTCAAGAACGCCACCCCGCCGCTCTAGCCGCGCCGGGGGCGGACCGCCGGGACGCTCACGTAGCGCTCGCCGGTGTCGGGCAGCACGGTGATCACCGTCTTGCCGGGGCCGAGGGCGCGGGCGACGTCCAGCGCGACCTTCACGGCGGCGCCGGCCGAGATGCCGACCAGCAGCCCTTCGCGGCGGGCGAGATCGATCCGGGTCTCGTCGGCCTCGGCCTCCCCGACCCGCCGGACCTCGGTCAGCAGCGCGCGATCGAGGATCTCCGGCACGAAGCCGGCGCCGATCCCCTGGATGCGGTGCGGACCGGGGGCGCCGCCCGAGAGCACCGCGCTGGCGGTCGGCTCGACGGCGATGATGGCGACGTCCGGGTAGCGCGCGCGCAGCGCCTGGCCGACGCCGGTGATGGTGCCGCCGGTGCCGACGCCCGCCACGAACGCGTCGGGCGCGCGGCCGCCGAGCTGCTCCAGGATCTCGGGTCCGGTGGTGGTGCGGTGGATCGCCGGGTTCATCGGGTTCTTGAACTGCTGGGGGATGAAGGCGTGCGGCTCGGCGGCGGCTATCGCGGCGGCCTCCTCGACGGCGCCGCGCATGACCCGGTCCGCCGGGGTCAGGTGCAGCTCGGCGCCGTACGCGCGCAAGAGCTCCATCCGCTCCGCCGACATGTTCTCGGGCATGGTGAGGATCAGGCGGTAGCCCTTGACGGCGGCCACCAGCCCCAGCCCGACGCCGGTGTTGCCCGAGGTCGCCTCCACGATCACCGATCGCCCGGGAACGAGGCGCCCTTCGCGCTCGGCCCCCTCGACCATGGCCAGCGCCGCGCGGTCCTTGACCGAGCCGCCCGGGTTCATCTGCTCGCACTTGCAGAAGACGTCGGCGGCGCCGGCGCCGGGGAGGCGTCGCAGGCGGACCAGCGGCGTCCGCCCGATGCGGCTCAGGATGCTGTCGTCGATTCCGGAGGTGGTGGTCATCGGTTGCTCATCAGATGAAGTACATCGTGGCGGGGAGGACGGCGCGCCGCACGCCGGCGGCCTCGGCGCGCGCGACGAAATCGGCGAGCGTCGTCTGTTCGAGCACGTCGATGAGGCGCGCGCCCACGTCGGCCCAGACCTGCGCCGGGATGTCGTCGAAAGGGATCGCGCCGTCGGGCTCCGACTCGCCGGGCCGCTGCGCGCCCGGCTGGCGCTTCGGCGCCGGCCCCTCGACGCCCAGCATCTCCTCGAGCGGCCCGCGCACCGCCCGCAGCACGTCGGCCAGCGAGACGTCGACCGGTGGGTGGGCCAGCGCGTAACCGCCCCGCGGGCCCCGACGCGCTTCCACCAGACCGGCCCGGCGCAGGTCCTGCAAGATCTGCTCGAGAAAGCGCAGCGGGATCTGCTGGCGCGCGGCGATCTCCTTGGCCAGCGCCGACTGACCGCGCCGGTGAAAGGCCAGGTCGTAGAGCGCGCGGATCGCGTAGCGCGTTCGGGTGGTCACCCGCACGTCAGACCGGCGCCCC
This sequence comes from Pseudomonadota bacterium, assembly GCA_017881315.1. Lineage (GTDB taxonomy): Bacteria > Myxococcota_A > Polyangia > Fen-1088 > Fen-1088 > JADGRB01. Next base: position 21,970 of record JADGRB010000024.1, on the reverse strand, counting down.
GAAGGTCATGAAGGTCATATCGAGTAGTCCATGAAGACCTTCGCCTCTCGAAGGTTGGCCATCACCAGATCGCCTTCGTTGATGCCGAGCGCCTCGATCTCGGACTTCGGCATCTCGACCGTCATGGGCGCGCCATCGGACAGCTTGAGCGACAGCTTCACGTAGCCGCCGATCCAGGCCATGCGCTCCACCCGCGCGACCGAGATCTTCGGCGTGTCGGCGTCGGCCTTGGTCAGGGTCACGTCGTGCGGGCGCACGTAGGCGTTCACGGCGGCCCCTTCGGGCGCGTCGGTCCCGTTGGTCACGTTCACGGCCAGCAATCCGACGCCGACGCCCACGCTCACCCGCCCGTCGACCATCTGTCCGCGCATGACGTTGGCGCCGCCCACGAACCCCGCCACGAAAGGGGTGGCCGGGCGGTCGTAGACCTCGCGGATCGTTCCGGCCTGCGCCACGCGGCCCTCGTGCATGACCACGAGGTGATCGGAGAGCTCCATCGCTTCTTCCTGGTCGTGCGTGACGAGCAAGGTGGTGACGTGCTGCTCGTCGTGAAAGCGCCGCAACCAATCGCGCAGCTCGACCCGCACTTGCGCGTCGAGCGCGCCGAACGGCTCGTCGAGGAGCAGCATCTTGGGCTCGATCGCCAGCGCGCGCGCGAACGCCACCCGCTGCCGCTGGCCACCCGAAAGCTCGGCCGGGTAGCGCTCGCCGAGGCCATCGAGCTGCACCAGCGCCAGCAGCTCTTCGACCTTGCGCCGCGCATCTGCCGACGGCGTCTTGCGGACGCCCAGGCCGAAGGCGATGTTCTTGCGCACCGTCATGTGCTTGAAGAGCGCGTAGCTCTGGAACACGAACCCCAGGCCACGGTGCTGGGCCGGCAGGTGGGTCACGTCCTCGTCGCCGAACAGCACCTGCCCGCTGTCCGGCTGCTCGAGCCCGGCTATCACGCGCAGCACCGTCGACTTGCCCGACCCCGACGGGCCGAGCAGCGTCGTGATGCCACCCGTCGGCGCGGCGAACGATACGTCCGCCACCGCCGGCGTCCCTCGCGCCGTGAAGCGCTTGGTGAGGTTCTTGACGATCAGGCTCATGCTACGACGACGGACCCACGAGGACGGAAGCGGAAGTGAAAGCCGAGGCGGAGAGCCCGCCCGAAGCTAGGCCGCGCACTCTCCTTCCATCTCCACGAGCTCGAAGGCCTTGCTGTCGCCGAGGTCGACGAAATCCTCGGGCTTGGCGCTCTGCGCGTCGAGCTCGGTCAGGTCCTTGATCCGCGCCGTCACCTTGGCCGGCTCGACGCGGGTGAAGAACGCCAGCGGCGTCTCGCCGGGCTGCTTCTCCTCCGAATACATCTGCACCAGCCGCTCGATCGCGGCCCCCGCGCGCCGCGCCGGCACCTTGCCCGCGATGCGCCCGAACTTGGGCCCGTCGGCGGCGAATCCACCGCCGACGTAGACGAAGTACTGCGGCACCGGCTTGCCGTCGATCTTCCGCATGCCGCCCTGCAGCCCGATCACCGAGCTGTAGTGCTGGCCGCAGCCGTTCGGGCAGCCCGAGATCTTGATGTCGAGGCCCGGCGCCTGCGCCACCAGATCGGGCCGCGCGTCCAGCTCGGCGGTGAGCGCGAACCCGATCGCCTTGGAGTTGGTGACCGCGATCTTGCAGCTGGAAGCGCCCGGGCACGACAGCACGTCGGCCAGGGTCATGGCGCCGGCCTGGCCGAGGCCAGCCGCCACCAGCTCGCGGTGCAGATCGGAGAGCTGCCAGGTGGGCACGAAGCGGATCACCAGGTTCTGCTCGTTGGTGGTGCGCAGCTCCCCCTCGCCGTATTTCACGACCAGCGCCCCGAGCGCGCGGAACTGCGCCGGTGAGATGTCGCCCCCGGGCAAGCGGACGATCACCGAAGAGAATCCCGCCTGCTTCTGGGCGCGGACGTTGCTCGCCTTGAACGCCTCGAATTCCGGCAGCGCCTCACCGCCGCCGAGGCGGCCCGGCTCGGGAACGGCGCGCGGCTTGGGCGCGGGAGCCACGCCGAGCGGACGACCGCCCTCGGCGCGAACCGCCTCCAGATCCTTGCGGTACTCCTCGAGGAACCCCTGCGGCCCCAGCTTCTGGATCGCCCACTTGAGCCGCGCCTTGTGCTTGTCCTTCCGGTTGCCGATCCGGTGGAAGGTCCGCACGATCGCCTCCGACACCTCAAGCACCTGCGTCACCGGCAGGAACTCGTGCACCAGCAGCGCCGCCCGGCGCAGCGTCGCCAGGCCGCCGCCCATGTAGACCTTGAACCCCGGGTTCCCGTCGGCGTCGACCGCCGTCAGAAAGCCGAGATCGTTGATCTGCGCCTGCACGTCGTCGAAGCCGCAGCAGCCGCCGAACGCGATCTTGAACTTGCGCGGCAGCGCCGCCGAGTACGCCCCGCGCAGCAGGTGCCGCGCGGTCGCGTCGGCGTAGGGGGTGACGTCGAACGGCTCGTGCGGCGAGACGCCCGCGTAGGGGCAGCCGGTGATGTTGCGGACCGAGTTGCCGCAGGCCTCGCGCGTGGTGAGCCCGACGTCCGCCAGCAGACGCAACGAGGCCTCCGCGTCGGCTTCCTTGATGAAGTGCAGCTGGATGTTCTGCCGGGTGGTCACGTGTCCCGCGCCGCTGCCCGCCCATTTTTCGGCGATGACCGCCAGCGCCTCGAGCTGCGCGACGTTCAGCCTGCCGTACGGGACCTTCACGCGGATCATGAAGACGCCTTCTTGGCGCTGACCGTAGGTGCCGTTGATCAGACGGAACGCCCGCCACTCGTCGGGGGTGATGTCCCCACTTTCGAACCGCTCGAGCATGTCGACGAACGCGTCCACGTCCTCGGGCTCGGCAAAACCCGGGCGGCCCACGCCGTCCGGAACGAAATCAACCACGGGATTCGCGCTCATGATTCACCCTTCTCGTTTCTTCTCATGGGAGCGTCGGACGCCAGGTCCGAAGCCAAATCAGACGACAGGTCCGCGGCGAGCTCGGCGGCCAAGCCCACCACCGCACCGATGACCAGAAGACCGGGTGCGCCGGCCGAGGCCGCGGGAATCTCCGCCGCGCCGAGCGCGCCGAGCGTTCCGGTCCACTGCCAGCTCTGCGGCGTCGTCGCGCCGACGATCACGGCCGCGGGCGTCTCCCGCGACCAACCGCGGGCGAGCAACCGGTCGGCGATCCGCGCGCGCTGACCGAGGCCCATCAGCACGACCAGCGTCAGGCTCTCGGGCGGCAAGCCATCGAGCAGCGGCGCGTAAGTCGCCTCGTGGTGGCCGGTGATCACGGCGAAGCTCGAGGCGAGGCCCCGGTGGGTGACCGGAATGCCCGCCAGGGCCGGGGCGGCCACCGCCGTCGTGAGGCCGGGGATGATCTCGAACGGGACGCCGGCGCGCGCCAGCGCCAGCGCCTCTTCGCCGCCGCGCCCGAAGACGAACGGGTCGCCGCACTTGAGCCGAACCACCTGCAGACCGCGCCGCGCGTACTTGACCAGCAGGCGGTTCAAGACCTCTTGTTGGATCGACTGTCGACACGCCCGCTTGCCGACGAAGAACCAGCGCGCCTGCGGCGCATAGATGCGCATCTCTTCGGAGGCCAGCGCGTCGTAGAGAACCAGGTCCGCTTCGGCCAGCCGGCGCGCGCCACGCACGGTGATCAGATCGGCGCTCCCCGGCCCCGCGCCCACCAGGCAGACGCGACCGACGGTCGATTTCGTTGCGCCCGCGTCGCTCATGGCCGGACCTTAGCGCCGGACGGGCGGCCTTCATAGAGCCTGTTCAAGGCGGCCAGGAGCTGCGGGCGTCTCTCCGGCATCGGGACGCCGTCCGACTGCCAGGCCGCCCGCTGACGCACGGCCTCCTCGGTCCAGGTGGCCAGATCGTCGGGAAGCACCGCCTCCAGCCCCTCGCGCAAGAGGCCCGCCAGCGCGGGCGCGCGGCCATTGGTAGACACGGCGACCGTCACGTCGCCACGCCTAAACGTCCCGGCGCCGTACGCGCTCGCGGCCGATGTATCGTCGACCGCAAGCACGAACAGACGCAGGGACGACGCCGCCGCCGCCACCAACTGATTGACCTCCGGAGGCGCCGCCGCCACCACCAACCAGACTCCCCCTAGGTCACTCGCTTGATAACAACGTCGCTCGATTGAAATCTTCCCGGCGGCCGACAGATCCAGGAGCTCCTGCCGGAGATCGGGGGCTACCACCGTGATCGCGGCCCCGGTTTCCAGCAGCGCCGCCACCTTGCCGGCGGCGATCGGACCGCCACCCACCACCAGCACCTTGCGCCCATCCAGCTTCAAGAACAGAGGATACAGGACCCCGCCCGGGGCCTCTGAATTTTCGTGATCGGAGGGCATTGTTTACAATTTCGATTAAGAATTAGATGGACGACAATTGACCTGATATCCGACGAAAAATCGTCCGAAATTTACCCCGACCAGCTGGATGGGTCAAGCTGCAGCTCGGATATTCTACATGATTATAGTTAACAATAATTTGAAGCGGCGAAACTCCGCTATGCTCCGGGCCATGCCCGCCGACCAGGTCCAGATCGCAGAGGCCGCCCGCCGTCTACAGGGCGCCCGCCCGTCCGAGGTCGTGACCTGGGCCCTGGGCCGCTTCGGCAGCCGTCTGGCCGTTGCCTCCAGCTTTTCCATCGAGGACTGCGTGGTCATCGACCTGGCGATGAAGGCGGCCCCCAAGGACGTGCGGGTCTTCGCGCTCGACACCGGCCGCCTCCCCGATGAGACCTACATGACGGCCGAGCGGGTCCGGATGAAGTACGGCATCGATATCACCTGGTACTTCCCCGAGCGCCCTGCGGTCGAGACCTTGATCCGCGCCAAGGGCCTCTACAGCTTTCGGGATTCGCTCGACAACCGGCACGAGTGCTGTGGCATCCGCAAGGTCGAGCCGCTCGGCCGCGCGCTGGCCGGGCTCGAAGCGTGGATGACGGGCCTGCGCAACGAGCAGTCGGTCACCCGCACCGAGACGCCCGAGGTCGAGATCGATCGCGCCCACGGCGACATCGTGAAGGTCAACCCGCTGGTCCGCTGGTCGATGGAAGAGGTGCGCGCCTACGCCAAGGAGCACCGCGTCCCCATCCACCCGCTACATGATCGCGGCTATCCGTCGATCGGCTGCGCCCCTTGCACGCGCGCCATCCAGCCCGGTGAGCACCCGCGCGCCGGCCGCTGGTGGTGGGAGGACCCCGAGAACAAGGAGTGCGGTCTGCACCTGCCGCCCGAGCCGCCGACCGAACAGCCAACCAAACCGCCAAGCCAACAGCCAACCAAATAGCTGGATGAACAAGACCCGGCTCGAGGCGTTCAGCGACGGCGTGATCGCCATCTTGATCACGATCATGGTGCTCGAGCTGAAGATCCCGCACGGCGCGAGCTGGGAGGCGCTCCGCCCGCTGGTGTCGGTGTTCCTGACCTACGTGGTGAGCTTCACGTTCGTCGGAATCTACTGGAACAACCACCACCACATGCTCCATCTGGCCACCACCATCACAGGCAGGATCCTGTGGGCGAACCTGCACCTGCTGTTCTGGTTGTCGCTCATCCCCTTCGCCACCGGCTGGATGGGCGAGAACGACTTCGCGCCGCTGCCGACCGCTCTCTACGGCGTCGTGTTGCTGCTCTCGGGCGTCGCCTACCTGATTCTCCAGAATGCGATCATCGCCAGCCAAGGTTCCGAGTCGCGGTTGGCCGCCGCCGTCGGCCGCGACCTCAAGGGCAAGCTCTCGGCCGCGCTCTACGCCATCGCGATCCCGAGCGCGTTCGCCAACCATTGGATCTCGGAGGCGATCTACGTGGGCGTGGCCCTCATGTGGCTGGTCCCCGACCCCCGCATCGAAGCGCGCCTCGCGGGTTGATCGACTACAAATCCCGATGGCGAAAGGCGCGTTTGCCGGGGCCGTAGTCGGCGGTGAGCTGTCCGGCGCCGCGCAGGAGCCAGCGGTAGGTGAGCAGACCGTCGACGCCGACCGGGCCGCGCGCGTGCAGCTTGTCGGTGCTGATGCCGACCTCGGCGCCGAGCCCATAACGATAGCCGTCGGCGAACCGGGTGCTGGCGTTGTGAAAGACGCCGGCCGCGTCGACCTCGGCGAGGAACCGTTCGGCCGCGGCCGCGTCGGCCGTCGCGATGGCCTCGGTGTGCCTGGAGCCGTGCTGGGCGATGTGGGCCAGCGCATCGTCGAGGCCGTCCACGCGCTTGATCGCGATGATGTTGGCGCCGAACTCGAAGCCGAAGTCGGCGTCGGTGGCCGCCTTCAGCGCCGGGTGGCGCTTGCGGGTGGCGGCGTCGGCGCGCATCTCGACGCCCGCCTTTCCGAGCGCCTCCACGCAGGCGTCGAGCGCGGCGCCCGCGTCCGCATCCCACAGGAGCGTCTCGGTGGCGTTGCAGGCGGCCGCGTAGGTGGTCTTGCCGTCGACGGCCAGCTGGGCGGCCATTGTCGGATCGGCGCCCGCGTGCACGTACAGATGGCAGACGCCCGCGGCGTGGCCCATCACGGGGATCTCGCTGGCGGCCTGGATCTGGCGCACGAATTCGGACGAGCCTCGGGCCACGATCATCTCGACGATTCCGTGCAGGCCCAGGATCGCCGCGACCTCCTCGCGCCCTTCGAGGAGCACGGCGGCGCGACGATCGATCCCGGCGGCCTCGAGGACACCGGCGATCACCGCCGTGAGCGCGCGGTTGGTCTGGAGCGCCTCGCGGCCGCCTTTGAGCAACACGGCGTTGCCGCTCTTCCAGGCGAGCCCCACGATCTGCACCAGCGCGTCGGGCCGCGACTCGAACACCACGCCCAGCAGACCGAGCGGGCAGCTCACCCGCTCCAGCACCAGCCCGTCGTCGAGCTCGCGTCGGAGGGTCGGGTGTCCGACCAGATCGGGCATCGCGGCGAGCTGATCGAGCCCGTCGCAGACGCTGTCGAGCTTCGCCGCGTCGAGGCCCAGCCGCTTCACCAGCGGCGCCGCGACGCCCTCGGACTTCGCGCGCTCGAGGTCGAGCGCGTTGGCGGCGAACACGGTCGCGCGCACCTCCGTCTCGCGCAACGCATCCGCCAGCGCCCGCAGCAGCACCGAGCGCCGCTCCGGGCCGAGGCGCGCCAGCTTGCCCCCCGCGGCCTTGGCCGCCAGCGCCGTCGCGCGAATGGTGTCGTCGTTCGCCCGCTTCGTCGTCGCTTTGACCGCCGTGCTCGTCATCAGACCGCTCCCATGACCAGGTTGTCTCGCGTGATGAGCGCGTCGTAGCCGCGCCAACCCAAGATCGCATCGATATCGTCGCTGTGCCGCCCCAAAAGCTTGCGACAGGCGTCGGCCGGGTAGTTCACGAGGCCTCGCCCGTGCACCCTTCCGCTGCCGTCGCGGATCTCGACCACGTCGCCCTGATCGAAGCTGCCGTCGACGGCGATCACGCCGATGGGCAAGAGGGACGCCTTCTCGCCGACCAGCGCCGCGAGCGCCCCCTCGTTGACCACCAGCGCGCCGCGACGGCGGGCGCCGACGGCGATGTGGCGGAGGCGCGCCGGGCGGCGCACGGCGACGGTCACCAGCGTGCCGACGTCCTCGCCAGCGAGCGCGCGATCGATCACCCGCGGCTCCGCGCCGCCGGCGATCAGCACGGTCGTCCCCTCCGAGGTCGCCAGCCGCGCCGCGGCCAGCTTGCTGGCCATCCCGCCGGTGCCGCCGACCGAACCGCCGCTCGCGCGCGCCAGCGCCGCATCGTCCACGCCGGCCAGCTCGGAGATCCGGGTGGCGGCGGCGTCGACCCGGGGGTTCGCCGTGAAGAGGCCGCCCACGTTGGTGAGCATGATCAGCAGATCCGCGTCGAGCGCGACCGCGACCCGCGCCGAGAGGCCGTCGTTGTCGCCAAACCCGACCGGCGCGGCGGCACCGGTGGCGCCCGCCTGCGCGCGCTGGTAGTCGACCAGCTCCGCCACGCTGACGCTGTCGTTTTCGTTGAGCACCGGGACCGCGCCCAGCTCGAGGAGGCGCATCAAGGTCGTGCGCAGGCAGAGCGCACGGTCGCGATCGGCCAGATCTTCCTGGGAGAGCAACACCTGCGCCGCCGTCAACCCGACGTCCGAGAAGGCGCGCGTGTAGACGCCCATGAGGTGCCCCTGCCCGACGGCGGCGCAGGCCTGCCGCGAGCCGAGCGAGCGGGGCCGTTCGTGGAGACCGAGCACGCGCATTCCGAGGCTGACGGCGCCGCTCGACACCAGCAGCACCTCGCGCCCGGCGGCGCGGAGGCGCGCCAGGCTCTCGACGATGGCGCCGATCCGATCGAGCGCCGGCGCGCCGCCGTCCTGGGCGACGACGTGCGTCCCCAGCTTGACGACGACGCGGTGGGCGTCTCGAAGGTGTTGGCGTGCGGCGGACATGACCCTTTAATTTACCGTCCGACGCCCCCCAACACCAACCTTGCACCAACCTTGGCCTTTGAGGTCCGAACTCGATCGCGGGGGGCGTAGAGTTCCGGGCGTGATCTGGGCGGGCCGGATTCGAGCGAGCGTGTTCGCGGGGCTCGCCTGTGCGTGGGCGCTGCCCGGGGGCCTCGTCGGCTGCAAGGATCGCAACGGGGGCGCAATCCCCCCGACCGCAACCCCGCCCACCTGGACGGGCGAGGTGGCGCCCCTCATCGCGCGGCGGTGCGGCGGCTGCCACGGCGGCGGGGGTGGCCCCGCGCTGGCGCCGCCGGCGCTCGGTAGCTACGAGGACGCCCGTCGCTCGGCGGGGGCCGTGCTCCTGGCGATCCGCCGGCGCATGATGCCGCCGTTCGGCGCCGACAACACCGGGTTGTGCGGCACCTGGCTGGATGCGCCGTGGCTGACCGACGCGGAGATCGCGACCGTCGGTGCCTGGGTGGAGCACGGCACGCCGCAGGGCGCGCCTTCGCTGATCCGCGATGCCCCGGACGCGCCGCCGCGCTTCGACGCCGACCGCGATCATCTGGTGACCGTGGAAGCGGCCGCGCCATTCACGCCGGAGCTCGGCGAGCGCGCCTATCGCTGCTTTATCGTCGAGCCCCGCCTTGCCAAAGCAACAGCCATCATCGGGTTGACGGTCTCCTCGGAACCGGCCGGGGCGGTGCGACAGGCGGCGCTCTATGAGCTCGGGAACGGCGGGGCGCTCCGAACGGCGCGGCAGCTCGACGCTGCCGATCCGGGACCGGGCTGGAGCTGCTACGGCGCGCCCGCCATCGCTGGTGCAGGCGTGAAGCTGCTGGCCAGCTGGTCGCGCAACACGCCGGTGCAACGCCTCCCGGCCGGCACCGGCGTCCCGCTGGCGCGCGAGACCGCGCTGGTCTTGCAGCTGCGCTACGACCTCATCGCCTCGGCGCCGGGCATCCCGGTGCGAGCGCGCATGCTGCTCGCCACCGGCGAGGTCGCCCACCCCGCGCACTTCGTCGCGCTCCACCCGGTGCCCTTCGCGCTGGCGCCGGGCCAGACGGAGGCCCGCGTCGGCGCCACCTGGACCGCCGATCGCGCGGCGACGCTACTGGGCCTGGTGCCGCGCATGCACACCCTCGGACGCGTCCTCGATCTGGAACGAACGCACGCCGGCGAGCGCCAGTGCCTGGCGCACTTCGGCCACTGGGACGTCTACGACCAGCAGCTCTTCCGCGACGCCGAGCCCATCGCGCTGGCCCCCGGCGACCGGGTGGCGCTCACCTGCGAATTTGCGACCACCAGCCGAGCCACGCCGGTGAAGATGGGCGAGGCGCCCGACGACGAGCAATGCCTCGCCCACCTCTACCTGGTGGACGCGCCCTAGGCGCTACTTCTTGGCGGGCGCCGCCGGAGCCGCCGCTGCCGGCGCGGGCGCGGCTGCCGGTGGGGGAGCGGGCGGTGCTTTGTGGTTGATGACGATATCCACGATCGCGGCGTTGTTCTTCAGGAACTGCTCGAGCACCGGCGGCGGCACCTTCGGATCGGGCACGACGTTCTTGATCGGCTTGATCGAGCGTAGGTAGGCCCAGATCGCCTTGAGATCCTCGTCGGTCATGCCGCCGAAGTTGAACCAGGGCATGGGCGGCAGCAGCGCGCGCCCCTCACCCTGGTGTCGGCCGGTGCGCAGGGTCTTGATGAACTGCGCCTCGGTCCACTCGCCGAGGCCGGTCTTGTCGGGCGTCAGGTTGCGCACGTAGTTGATGCCGAAGGGGAACTTCCACGCCGTGAGGTCAGGTCCCGACGCCACGAGATCGTTCTTGCCGAGCGTGCTGGCCGGATCGGGCTGACCCTCCGGATGGCCGCTCAGCATCCGCTCCATGTCCGGCATGGGCCCAATCGGCGTCATCTTCATCGGCGTGTGGCAGTCGTTGCAACCGCCTACCATCACAAGATACTCGCCTCGCTTGGCGGGATCCTCTTTGGCCGGCTTGGCCGACTTGGCCGCCGCGGACCCCGCCGCAACGAGCAACACCACGCTCACCGAGCATACCGACATGATCATTTTTCGAATCATTGTGAACCCCCTTTGTGGCCGCAAAGAAGGCCGCAAAAAACACCATCGGTCAACAGCATTCCGATTACGTTGCGTGATTTCTGTTAACGTGGCGCCCGTGCTCGGAGGTCCCGCCTGATCACGCGCCGGCAGCTGCTCGAAGGTAGCTTGGCAGCGGCGGGAGGCCTGACCGTCCTTGGAGGGCGGCATTCGCGCGCCGGGGGCGAGAATCCCTGGGGGCTCCCAACCGGCAACGCCGCCAACTACGGCACCGTGCGCCCGCCGTCGTTCGCCCGCCCGCTCCCCATCCCGCCCATCAAACAGCCGACCCGCACCGGCCCCGGGGGTGACGAGATCGATCTGGTGCTTCGCCCGGGCACGGGGCAGCCGCTGCCTGGCGCCGCCACGCCGATCCTCGGTTTCGACGGCATCTGGCCCGGACCCACCATCCTCGCCACGCGCGGCCGACCGACGCTGGTCACGGTCAGAAACGAGCTCGGCGAGGCGGCCAACGTGCACAACCACGGCCACCACGCCCCCGCCGCCAGCGACGGGCACCCGCTCCAGACCATCAAGCCCGGCGGCAGCCGCCTCTACACCTACCCCAACAACCAGACCGGCGGCACTTACTGGTATCACGACCACACCTTCGGTTTGACCGGCGCGCACCTGTTTCGGGGCCTCGGCGCGCTCTACATCATTCGCGATCCCGCGGAGGACGCGCTCGGGTTGCCCACCGGCGAGTACGACGTGCCGATCATGATCCAGGATCGGCTCTTCGACGCCGGCAACGCCCTCGAGTACACGGTCGATGCGGGCACCACGTTCACGGGCGTCCTCGGCAACACGCTCTGCGCCAACGGGGTGCACACCCCGTTCTTCGACGTCGCGGCCCGCCGATACCGCTTTCGTTTCGTCAACGGCGCCAACTCGCGAAACTTGCGCCTCGCGCTCGGCAACGGAGATCCGATCGTGCAGATCGCCTCCGACGGCTCGCTGCTGAGCGCGCCCGTGATCCAGACCAGCGTCGAGCTGGCGCCCTCCGAGCGAGCCGACTGCATCATCGATTTCGGCCACCTTCAACCCGGCACCTCGGTCGTGCTGCGCAACCTCGACCCCACCTGGCCGGAGCTGCCCGACGTGCTGCGCTTCAACGTCGTGCGCAAGGAGAGCGATGGGAGCCGCGTGCCCGAACACCTGGCCGAGGTGCCGCGCATCCCCATAGGCGAGGCCAAGAAGAAGCACCGGCGCCTCCGCTTCCAGCTCGCCGACGGCAAGTGGACCATCAATGGGCTGCGTTACGATCCGGCGCGCATCGACTTTCGCGTCAAGCTCGGGACCACCGAGATCTGGGAGATCGAGAACGGCGAGCAGACGCAGATGCACCCGTTTCACCAGCACATGGTTCCCTTTCAGGTGCTCGACATCAACGGCGCGCCGCCGCCGCCCGCGCACCTCGGCTGGAAGGACAGTGTCGCGATCCCGCCCGCGGGCCGCGCGCGCCTCATCATGCGTTTTTACGACTACACCGGGACGTACGTCTTTCACTGCCACAAGCTGGAGCACGAGGATCACGCGATGATGCTGCAGCAGGAGATCGTCGCGTAGCGATCGAGCGCCGGCGCTCAACCACCGAGCGGCGGCTGGCGAATGGCTTCCAGCAGCAGGGCGTCTGGCTCCGGCGGATGACTCCAGCTCTCGGAGAAGGCGCCCCAGCGCACCACCCCCCGGGCGTCGAGGAGGAGCTCGCAATGCGCGAGCCCGCCGCAGAGGGTGTTCACGGCTTGCTCGCCACCGTCGGAGAGAAGACGCATGGGCAGATCGAGCTCCCGACGCATCTTGGCCAGGGCCGCCGGCATATCCGGGCTCGCCGCCACCACCTGGACGCCCGCCGCGCGAAACCGCGCCGCGACCTTGGCAAACGCGGCCAGCTGGCCGCGACAGAGGGGGCAGCTCGTGGCGCGGAAAAACAGCAGCACGGTGGGCGCGCCGGCCAAGGACCCGAGAGCGACCGGCTCCCCCCGATCATCGGTGAGCACGAGCGGCGGAAGCCGTGTCCCCACGGGAATCGCGCTGGGGGAGGCGGGCAACGCCGAAGCGGCGCTCGACGGGTCGGCACGCAGCAGAAAGGTCGTGGCGCCGGTCAACGACGCGAGCGCGACGACCGCCAAACCGAGGTGCTTCCGCGCCATCGCTACCCACGGTGCCATCGAAGGGCGCTCGCCACAAGTGGCGCTGCCCGACGCGTGCCATACTACCCGCCGTGAGCAGCCCCGACAGCGAAGGGCTCGAGTCCTTGCCGGGTCTTCTGACTCGCGCGAACAGTAGACGGGTCTTGCTCCTCACCGGCGAGAGCCAGCGCCACGTCGAGCGGATCCGGGCTCTGCTGGCCGGGTTCGAGATCGAGGTCTACGCGGGCGCGCGGCGCCACGTCCCCGAGGCGGTGCTGGGCGAGGCGCGGCAGAAGCTCGACGCGTTCGGCGCCGACACGATCGTGGCGCTGGGGGGCGGATCGGCGATCGGTCTCGGCAAGGCGCTGCGCCTCGAGCGCGAGGTGCGCTTCATCGCCATCCCGACCACCTACGCGGGCTCCGAGATGACCAACATGTACGGCACCACCGCCGGCGGCACCAAGACCACCGGGCGCAACCCCAAGGTGCGCCCGGACGCGGTCATCCACGACGTCGAGCTGACGCTGGGCATGCCGAAGGGGTTGACGGTGACCAGCCTGATGAACGCGCTCGCCCACCCGATCGGAACGCTCGGCACCGGGTCGCTGCAGGGAGAAGCGCGAGAGCAGGCCTTCGACGCCATCGGAATCCTGTACGGGGCCATCGAGGCGCTGGTGCGCGCGCCCGACGATCGCCGCGCGCGGGCCGGCGCGCTGCGGGGTGCGGCGCTGGCCGCGCGCTCGCTGGAGTCGGGAACCCCGGGCCTGCACCACAAGCTGGCGCACCGCCTGGGCGGCCGGTTCGATCTGGACCACAGCGGCCTCCACAGCGTGCTGCTGCCTCATTCGATCCACCGCCTGCGGGCCGAGGCGCCCGACCTGGTAGCCGAGATCGAGCGACGGCTGGCGGTCCCGGATCTCGAAGCCAGCCTGTTCGACTTCCTGGTCCGGGCGGGCGCGGGCGTGTCGTTGCGGGCGCTCGGGGTGACCTTCGACGGCCTGCGCGGCCTCCTGGCAGAGGCGTCTTCGTCCGACCTGCCGCGTGACCTCTTGAGCGCGGCCTTTCATGGCCGGCGCCCCTCGGTGGGCACGCGGTTCGAGGACTGGGGCTTACCCGAGCTGGTGTCGGTGACGGGGGCGCGCCTGGAAGACGCACGGCGGGTCGTAGTCTGCGTTCACGGGCGAGGCGCCGCCGCCGACGGGATCCTGGGCCGCGCCGTCGAGATCGTGGGCAACGATCCGACGGTTTGCGTGGTGTCGCCCCAGGCGCCCGACAACGTCTGGTACAGCGCGAAGTACACCTCCCCTCGCGCGGAAATTGGCCCGCAGCTCGTCGCGGCGCTGGATCAAGTCGCGACGGTGCTGCGCATCGCCACCGAGCGCAGCGCGCCGGAGCGGGTGGTGATGTTCGGGTTTTCCCAGGGCGCCTGCCTGGCGATCGAGCTGCTGCTGCGGGGCAGCCGCCCGGCCGCGCTGGTCGCCCTGTCGGGCGGCATCATCGGTCCGCCCGACGAGCGGCCCCGGCCCGGAGCCGGTCTGGCCGGCACGCCGGTTCTGCTGGGCGCCCAGGAGGAGGATCCCTGGAACACGCGCGCGAGGATCGAAGAGACGGCGCAGGTGCTGGCCGGCGCGGGTTGCGCGGTGACCGTCGAGATGCTCCCCGGCAACGCGCACGCGCTCCACGGGAGACATCGGATCCTGGCGCGCCAGATCTTGTCGGGGAAACCGGCAACCTCCCCCACCGGTGGCTACGGCAACGTGCACGAGACCGAGACGTTGCCCGGAGCGCTGCCGCGCGATCGAAATTCTCCCCGCCACCCCGCCTACGGCCTCACTCCCGAGCAGATCAACGGCACCGGCTTCGTGGCTCCCCGGCAGGGCAATCGGCGCACCTGGATGTATCGGATTCGCCCCTCGGCCCAGCAGGGACCGTTCGTTCCCCTGCCACACGCGACGTTGAAGAGCGACTTCGCGGACCAGCCTCCCGAGCCGAACCTGGTGGGATGGAATCCGCAGCCCCTCCCCGCCGCCACCACGCCGACCGATTTCGTCGACGGCCTGGCGACCGTCGGTGGCGCCGGGTCCCCGCGGTTGCGGCGCGGGTTCGCGGTTCACGTCTATGCCGCCAACCGCGGGATGGAAGAGCGCTGCTTCACCGACGCCGATGGAGATCTGCTGATCCTGCCCGAGACGGGCGGCCTCACCTTGATGACGGAGCTCGGTGTTCTCGAGGTGACGCCCGGGCAGATCGCGGTGCTGCCTCGCGGCCTGCGGTTCAGCGTCCTCTTGCGCGGACCGACGGCGCGCGGCTACGTCGCGGAGGCCTTCGGCCGCCACTTCGAGCTGCCCGAGCGCGGTCCCATCGGGGCCAACGGATTGGCGGAAGCCCGCCACTTCCGCGCGCCCGCGGCCTGGCACGAGGATCGATTGTCGCTGGGCTACCGGATCACCGCCAAGCTGGGCGGCGAGATCTTCGAGGCCGTCCAGGACTACTCGCCCTTCGACGTGGTCGCCTGGCACGGCAATCATTGCCCGTACGTCTACGACCTCGCGTCGTTTTCACCCGCGGGCAACACCCGGCTCGATCACGTGGATCCCTCGGTTCACACCGTGCTGTCGGCGCCGCTCGACGAGGCGGGGAGCCACACGCTCGACCTGGTCGTCTTCCCGCCCCGCTGGGACGTCACCGAGGGGACCTTCCGCCCGCCCTATTTTCATCGCAACGTGACCACCGAGATCAACGGCATCATTCGCGACACGGTGAGCGCCGGGTCGCCGTTCGTTCCGGGTGGGCTGTTCGTCACCCCCAGCCTGACGCCGCACGGGGTGATGGCCTCGTCGGTGGAACGTCACCTCGCGCTCGACGAGGCGCACGCGAATCGTCCCCAGCGCTCGCCGGACAGCTCGCTCTGGTTTCAGTTCGAGACCGCGCTGCCGTTCTCGCTCAGCGCCTGGGCGCGCGGCGCGGGTCACCGCGTCGCCGACTGGCCCCTCGTCTGGGGCGCGTACCGCAAGCACTTCTGGGTGCCCGGCTCGGGCTGAGCACCCTAGCTACTTGGGGGGCTGCTTGCCCGACTGCCAGTTGTCGAGCTTGGCGCGCGCCCGATTGACCGCCGGGTTGGTGACCTCCGCGTGGTTCGGCAGCCTGGCGGTCAGCTCGACGATGTAGCCGTTCGGATCGCGGAAGTAGACGGAATGGATGAAGTGGTGGTCCGAGATGCCGCGCGATTCGATCCCCGCCTTCTTGCCCTTGTCCAGCATCGGCTGGAGCTGGTCGTAGTCGACCTCGAGCGCGATGTGCAGATCGTAATCGTGCTGCGTCTTGAACTCGAACGGCATGTCGGGCGCCTCGAAGAAGGCCAGGTACGACCCGTTGTCCATTTCATAGAAGGTGTGCAGGGTCTGGGTCTTGCGGCCGCTCTTGGTCTCGTTGATCTCGAGCGTGGTCGCCAGCGGCAAGCCCAGGAACCCTTCGTAGAACTGCCGCGTCTCCTCCGAGTCGCGGCAGCGGTAGGCGCTGTGGTGCAGCCCTTTGATCATGGCGTCAGGGCGATCAGATAGCCGCGAACTGCAGATCCTTGACCGCGGCCGCCAGCCCGTAGAGCGCCTCGTTGACCTCGTTCCACTTCTTGAGCTTCTTCATGTTGCCGAGCCAGCGGGTGACGTTCGGGTACTTCGAGAAATCGCAGCGGAGAACTTCACCCAGCGTCACCAGACAGGAGCCGAAGTAATCGGCGATGGTGATGTCGTTGCCGCAGACGTACGCATGTTTGGGACCGATCCAGTAGTCGTTCAGGATCTGGAGCCAGCCCTTGGCCCGCTCCTGCCCCCACGAGATCGTCGCGCTCTGCAGGTCGTCGGTGGCCCGCTTGTGGTGCGGAAAGATCTGCGGGTAGGCCATCCCGTAGCCGAAGTCGCGGTAGAAGTTGGTGTTGAACCAATCCATCATCTCGTTGACCTTGGCCCGCTTCTGGAGGTCCTTGGGATAGGCGGGCGAGTTGGTCTTGTCGGCGAGATACTTGAGGATCGCGGAGCTCTCGGTCAGTCGCAGATCTCCGTCCTGCAGCACGGGGACCAGCTTGTTGGGGTTGATCGCCGCGTACGGCTCGCCAAGGTGCTCGCCCTTCATGAGGTCCACGACCTGCTCCTCACAAGGGATTCCGTTCTCCGCGATGAACAGGCGAACGGGACGACTCGTCATCGAAACGGGGTGCATGTAGAGCTTCATGGTCTTTTCTCCGTTGGGGGGTCCGTGAACGGGCGCAAGCCTAGCACTACTTTTTCGGGTGTCCGCCAGCGGGCAGCGGGCCGTCGTACGGGACGGCCTGGTCGGCGGTCTCCCAGATGGCCCGCATGGCTGGCCTCTGTTGCTCCTCGTGCACGTGGCCGACGAGACCAGCTGCGCGGGCGATGATCGAGAACCCCCGCAGGATCTCGCGCGGCACGCCGCAGTCGCCCAGCGCCGCCGCGATCGCGCCCGTCACGTTGAGCGTGATGTGCTTTCCGTAGACCTCGTCGACCGCGCGCGACAGCGCCAGCACGGCCGCCACGTGGGCGCCCGCCACCCCCTCGTCGCGCGCGATCTCGAGCAGGCGCAGCGCGCGCGGATCGTCGGGCTTGTGCAGCGGATGGCCGAAGCCGGGAACGGCCCGCTTGGCGCCGTGGTGCTCGCGCGCGATGACGCGCGCCTGGTCGTCGAGATGGCCGCCGGCCGCCAGCATGCGCTCGAGCAGCTGGCCGCAGTCGTCGGTGGTGCCCACGAAGCGACTGCCCACCGCCAGCAGTCCCGCGGCCACCGCCGCCTGCATCGCCTCGCTGGCGCTCGAATAAACCAGCCGCGTGGCCAGCGCGCTCGGCGTCAGGCCGTGCTCCATGAGCGCCACCAGGCAGGCGTCGACCACGCGCGTCTGGGCGGGGCTGGGCCTGCGCCCGAGGATCTGGAAGACGATCATCTCGGTGAAGGTGAGGTGACCGATGAGCTCTTTCGTCAGGCTCTTGCCGCGGACGAACACGTCCTCGGCGGTCGAGAAGGCGATGCCGGTGGTCTGGTTCTTGGGAAGGGAGCTCATGGCATTCACACCTTCGAGATCAGTTTTTCCAGCTCCTGGCGCTGGATCTTTCCCGAGGCGCTGCGGGGAAAATCGTCGACGGCGATGAACCGGATCTCCTTCGGTTGCTTGTATCCGGCCAGGCCGTTCCGGCAGAGGCGGAAGAGATCGCCCTCGGTGAGCGCGGGGTCGAGGCGGGCCACGAAGGCGATCGGGATCTCGCCCCACTTCGGATCGGGTCCCCGCACGACGGCGGCCTCCGCCACCCGCGGGTCTTGCAGCATCAGACGCTCGATCTCCGCGGGGTAGATGTTCTCGCCTCCCGACTTGATGAGGTACTTGACGCGATCGACGAAATCCAGCGTGCCGTCCGGGTTGCGCACGAATACGTCGCCCAGGTGGAACCACCCGCCCCGGAACTCCTGCGCGTTGATGGCGTCGGCGCGAAAGTAGCCGCTGAACAGCGTGGGCCCGCGCATGCACAGCTCGCCGGGCGCGCCGTCGGGAACCTCCGCGTCGGCCGGGTCGACCAGCTTCACCTCGCAAAAGGGGCTCTGTTCCTTGGGCAGGCGCCCGGGCGCGACGCCCACCGGGATGTTGTTCGACGAGGCCGGCGGCCAACCGGTCTCCGTCGCGCCGAAGGTGTTGCCGTAAGGCGCACCCAGCAGGCGAGTGATGCGGGCGATCTCGGCGGCGGGAACCAGATCGGCCATCACGCCGCAGATCTTGACACCTTTCGGGCGCACCGCGCGCCGTTCGAGCTCGGCCGCGAAGTCGCTCACCATGCCCGGCATGAGCAACAGCAGGCCGAGATCCTCGGTGGCAACGACCTCCGAAAGCGTCGTCCGATCGAAACCGTCGAGGACGATCACCTTGCCCCCCACCATGAGCGTGCCGAGCGCGCAGTCGGCGGCGCCCATGTGATAGAGGGGCGACCAGGCGACGAAGGTGTCCGTGGCCGGCAGGCCGTACTCCGCCCGCAGGACCAGGTTGCGCGCGATCTCCGCGCGGTGGCTGATGACCGCGCCCTTCGGCAGACCGGTGGTGCCGCTCGTGTAGAGGATGAGCAGCGGATCTTCGGGATCGGGTGCGTCGCCCAGGGGCAAGGGCGACTGCGCGGCCAGCGCTTCTTCGTATGGCTCGCCGAACCATAGCGGCAGCGGACCGCGGCCGGCGGCGGCCAGCTTCGGGGCCTGGCGGGGTGAAGCCAACACCGCCTCGGGTTCGACGAGATCGAGACACTGGGCGAGCTCCGGCGGCGCGAGCCTGCCGTTCTGGCAGGCGACGACGGCGCCGATCGTGGCGGCGGCCAGAAACACCTCCAGGTACTCGGCGCGGTTCTCGGAGAGGATCGCGAGCCGCGAGCCGCGCCCGAGCCCGCGGGCGTCGAGAACGCCGGTCAGGCGGCGAACGCGATCGGCCAGCGCGGCGTAGGTCAGCACGCGCGTCCCGTCGACGACCGCCGCGCGAGCCGGGTGAAGGCGCGCCTGCGCCAGGAACAGGCTCCCCACCGTGCTACCGGCCGCGCGCCTCGCCAGCGGGCCGCCGTCGTGAACCGCCCCAGACGACAAGCTCCGAGCCTGCCACAGCCTCCCTGCACTGCCAATCCGCGGCCGCTGTGCGATAGTTGCGGGCCATGCTGGCCAAGAACGAAACGCTCGCTGTGCTGGGCTGCGGAACGATGGGAGAGGCCATCGTGCGCGGGCTCCTGCGTTCGGGACGGCTGGAGCCGTCGCAGATCTTCGCGACCGATCGGCGGGCGGAGGTGGCGGCGGCGTTGCGGGAAAAGCACGGCATCCGAACCACCGGCGACAACCGCGAGGCCTGCAAGGCCGCGACCGTGGTGCTGGTGTGCGTGAAGCCGCACGAGGTGGGACCGCTGCTCGGCGATCCGGCGCTGGCGACCCTGCTGGCGGGAAAATTGGTGGTGAGCATCGCGGCCGGTGTCCGCCTCGATCAGCTGGCCGGCTGGCTCCCGAAGAGCGCGGTGGTGCGGGCGATGCCCAACACGCCCTGTCTCATCGGCGAGGGGATGACGGTCATCGCGCGCGGGCCGGGCGTGACCGACGCGCAGGCGCAAACGGCGCTCGAGATCTTCAAATGCGTGGGCGGTTGCCTGGAGGCCGAGGACAAGGTCATGGACGCCGTCACCAGCTTGAACGGGAGCGGGCCGGCCTTCGCGTACATCATCCTCGAGGCGCTCACCGACGGGGGCGTGCGCATGGGCCTGCGACGCGACATCGCGATGCAGATCGCGGCGCAGATGTTCCAGGGGGCCGCCCGCATGGTCCTGCAGACGGGGATGCACCCGGCCGCGCTCAAGGACCAGGTCACCACCCCGGCGGGCAGCACCATCGCGGGTCTGCTGATCATGGAAGACGGCCGCATCCGCTCGGTGATCGCGCGCGCGGTCGAAGAGGCGGCGCGCGTCGCCGCCAAGCTGGGGCAGAGCCCGGCCGGCAAGGACCCGCCGCCCTGATCTGGTTGCTTCTGTTTGATCACTTCGCGACGACGTGGTACCGGCATCGCATGAAGCCGTCGATTCTCCGGATCTCGCCGCTGGCGTTCACCCTGCTGGCGCTGGGCGCCTCCTCAGCGGCGCGCGCGCAGGATTCGTTCTCCACGGCCCCGCCCGGCGAAGCGGCCCCGGCCCCGTTCGCGCCCGCGTCGGCGCCCGGCGGCGGGTTCGGCGCGATCGGCGAGTGGGTGCTCTCGATGCAGACCACCTCCTTCGGCGGGAGCTCGGGGGGGTTCCTCTTCCTTCACAAGCAGAGCGGGGGGGGCTACGAGATCGCCGTGCATCCGGCGATCGACTACTTCGTCACCCACAGCGTCACCGTCGGGGGAATGGTCGGCATCGACTACAGCTCCGGCGGCAGCACCACCGTTAGCCTGGGCGCCCGCGCCGGCTTCAACATGAACATCAACGACCGCGTCGGCTTCTGGCCCACGGCGGGCGTGTTCGGCGGCTACACCTCCAACAGCGACCACACCTCCAGCAGCTCCGCCGGGCTGCTGATCTTCGCGCCCTTCCTGTACCACCTGGCGCCGCATTTTTTCGCGGGCCTGGGCCCGTCGTTCGACATCTCGTTCAACAACAATCAGCAGAAGGACTTCGGGGTCGACTTCATCATCGGCGGCTGGTTCTGAGCCGCGCCGCCAGGCCCGACGCCCGGGCGCCCACCTCCGCGTTGCGCACCGCCAGCGCGAGCGCCTTGCGCGTGCCCACCAGCACCACCAGCCGCTTGCCGCGCGTGACGGCGGTGTAGAGCAGGTTGCGCTGCAGCATCACGTAGTGCTGGGTGTGCACCGGCACGACCACGGCGGGGTACTCGGAGCCCTGCGATTTGTGGACGGTGGCCGCGTAGGCCAGCACCAGAGCGTCCAGCTCGTCCAGCGCGTATTCCACCACCCGATCGTCGAAGCGGACCGCCAGCGCTTCGGCGGAGGCCGTCTCGACGACGCCGCTGTCGCCGTTCCAGACCTCCTTGTCGTAGTCGTTGCGCACCTGCATGACCTTGTCGCCGACCCGCAACACGCGCGCGCCGCGCTCGATGCCGGCGGCGCCCGCGGTGAGCGCCTCTTGCAAGAGCTGGTTCAGGTTCCCGGCCCCCAGCTCGCCCCGGTGCATCGGAGAGAGCACCTGCACGTCGTTGGGTGAAAATCCGTAACGGCGCGGCAGGCGCACCGTGACCAGATCGCGGATCAGCAGCGCCGCCTTGACGGGATCCTCTTCCTCGAGAAAAAAGAAATCGCGGCGATCGGGCTCGCCTTCGCGACTCCGGCCGGCGGCGGGCGCCGCGCCCAGGTCCGGCAGCTCGCCTTCCTGGATCCGGTGCGCGTTGACCACGATCAGACTCTGGGCCGCCTGGCGGAAGATCTCGGTCAGGCGGACGGTGGGCACCGCGCCGCTTCCGATCACGTCGGCGAGGACGCTCCCCGGTCCCACCGAGGGGAGCTGATCGATGTCGCCCACCAGGATGAGCCGCGCGGTCGGTGCCAGCGCGGCGACCAGATCGGCGCCCAGGCGCACGTCGATCATGGAGGCTTCATCGACGATGAGGAGATCGCTCTCCAGCGGGCGCGCGGCGCAGCGCGCGAAGGTCGCGTTGGCCGGACGCCATTCAAGCAGGCGGTGCAGCGTGGAGGCGGGCTCGCCGGTGGCGTCGGCGAGGCGCTTGGCCGCGCGCCCGGTGGGCGCCGCCAGCGCGACCGTCAGCCCCTTGCGCTTCAAGATCGAGACGATGCCGCGCACGATGGTGGTCTTGCCGACCCCCGGCCCGCCGGT
>JADGRB010000512.1 GCA_017881315.1 Pseudomonadota bacterium | reverse complement strand
CTGTTTGACCTCGGGCGCCGCGCCCAGGCGCACGTGGTCCACCTCGAGCGACATCGTCGCCCCGCGCAAGAGGGGCTTGCCGTCGAAGAGGACGTCGTAGGAAAGCTGCGGCTTCGTCACCACGACCAGCTCGATACGGCCGTTCGGCGAGGCCAGATGCTGGGTCGTCGCGGGCGTCTCGGAGACGGCCGCCAGCGCCGCCAAGGTAAACGCCACCGAGAGCATGCGCGTCGCTACTTCGGGGAAGGCCCGCCGTCGACGGAGGCGGGCCCGGGAGGCGCGATCGGGACGATGGGTTCCACGGGACCCGCGTCCGGCGTCGATTGATCGTCGACTGCGCTGTCGTCCTTCCCACTCTCGTCGGCCTTCTGTTTGGTGTGGGCGACGCGCCCCCGATAGGACATGCCCTGCTCCGTCGGGCGCAGCGCCTTCTTCGGGACGTCGTAGAGGAGATCGCCGCCCATCCGGCAGGCCTCTGCACGCAGGCGACCCAGGCACTGGACCGCGCCGACGTCGAGGTAGCAGTCGACGCTGGCCATCCCGAGGTCGTCCCATTCTTTGACCTCGGGCACCGCCGTGTAAAACACACGCACCTTGCAGCCCTTGGCGCGCGGCGGGTACTTCGCCGCACTCGGGTTGGTCGAGGCGCAGGTCACCAGCAGCGGCAGGGTCAACAGCAGCGACAGCGCGAAAGGCAGGGGCGGCGAGAAACGAAACGGCATCGGGTTGCCCGACGCATACCAGAGCGGGCCCGAACACGCCAGACGCAAGGCCGGTGAAAACCGTTGCGCGAGCGCCGCGCTCAGTCGGGCAGTCCGCCCTCCGGCGCCGGCGCCGTCGTCGGCACCGTGAACCGGAAGGTCGCGCCCTTGCCGAGCTCGCTCTCGGCCCAGATCCGGCCGCCGTGCGCGGCGACGATGCCGCCCGCGATCGCCAGACCGAGGCCCGTCCCTTTGTACCGGGTTTCCTCGCTGCGCCAGTAGCGCTCGAAGAGGTGCGTGAGGTCCTCCTGCGCGACGCCCGGACCATCGTCGGCGACGGTAAACAAGATCTCGTTTTCGCGCGCCTCGGCGCGAAGGGTGATGTGCCCGCCCTCTTCGGCGACCTTGGTCGCGTTGCCGACCAGGTTGGAGAGGACCTGAAGGATGCGATCGCGATCGCAGCTCGCCTGGGGCAGGTCCGGCTGGATCTCCGCCGTGAGCTGCAGTCGTTTCTCCTGCAAGGCGCTCTCGAAGCTGGTCAGGGTTTCATCGACCATTCCGCCCGGATCCTCCCACTGGCGGTGGATCGCCAGTCGTCCGGTCTCGATGCTCGCGAAGTCCAGGAGATCTTCGATGAGGCGCAGCATGCGCTCGGCCGCGCGCTTGATCCGTCCCACCGCCAGCGGCAGCCCGCGCCGCCGCTCATTCTCCACCACCTTCTTCGAGAGGACCCCCGCCGTCAGCAGGATCGTCCCCAGCGGATTTCTCAGATCGTGCGAGACGATGGCGAGGATCTGCTCGCGGCCGCGCACCGCCTCCTGCGCCTCCCGAAAGAGCCGCGCGTTGTCGGCGGCCAGCGCCTCGGACTTCTCCAGCAGGCTGTCGACCAGGACCAGATCTCGCTCCGCCGAGGCCCCCTTGGCCTCGGCCTGGGTCCGTTCCTGCTCGGCCTGCTCCCGCCGCGCGATGTCCCGCTGCCAGGAGCGATCTCGGTCGAGCGCGATCGCGAGCTGATTGGCGATGGCGTTGGCGAACATCAGATCGGTCTTGTCGAGCGCCCGGGCCCCCTCCAGCGCCAGGGTGCCGAAGGGCGGGCCGTGGGGCACCACCAGCGGGATGATGATGAACCTAGGCCCGAGGGCGCCTTCGGGCTCCGCCCGCCGGGGCCAGGAGGTCTTGCCCGCGCGCTCGCTCAGATCGCGGGTTTCCGCCGGCGCCGCGCCTACCAGATAGGTGTGTGCCGCGTCCGCGTGATCCCGGATCGCTTGCAGCTGCTGGGCGCTCAGGCCCTCGGAGCGCCAGACCACCCTGGTGGAGCGTCCGTCCTCGGCCTCGGTGAGGATCGCGCTGCGAAGGGGCAGCGTCTTGCTGGCGATGGTCAGCGCCGGATCGACGGTCGCTTCGATGTTCTCGAAGCTGGCGAAAAGCTTGCTGATCTCGTAGAGGTGCTGGAGGCGCAGATGGGCCTGCTCCGGTCCGATGACCGAGGCGACCGCGCCGGAATTCATTCTCCCCGCCCGTTCTCCGGAGGCGGCGCGGTGGACCCGCCCGCGAAGGATTCGACGCGCATGCCACCTTTGGCGACCGTGATGGCGTGGGTTCCGCGATCGTGGTCGCTGCCGCGCGTCTTCACGATCGTGAGCGTGGGCGCCAGCCCCCCCTTCGTTTCCTTGTAGCGAAGCATGAGAAGGTTGTCGGCGATGGGCGAAAGGCCCTGCTCGGTGACCCGCTCGGTCGAGAAGAGGAACGGTGCCTCCAGCGTGAGGACGCTGGTGATGCCGAGGGTCTTGAAACGGACCACCAGCTTGTAGAGCACGTGGCGGAGGTCGTCGATCGTCATGTGCTCCGTCAGCATCTGCGTCGCGGCGTCGAGCACCACCCGAGACGCTTGCAGGGCTTTCAGACGGTCCGCCAGCACGGTCAGGAATTGACCCGCCCGGAGGTGCTCCCGGGAAACATACAGAATCTGGACCAGCCCCGCGTCGACCGCGGCCCGCAGGGGCAGCCCCAGCGCCTCGGCGCTGGCCAGGAGCTGCTCGGGTCCCT
>JADGRB010000511.1 GCA_017881315.1 Pseudomonadota bacterium | reverse complement strand
CCGGGCGGAGACCGAGAAGATACGCCTGGCTTTCGACGCGGAGCCGTCGCCGCTGCGCCGCCAAACCTTGGCCCTGCGATGGGCCGATATTCTGAGGAACGCGGGTGACGGCGTAGGCGCGCTGGCGGTGCTTGGCCGCGCGATCGAGGAGCTCCCAGCAGCCCGTTCGTCCCAACTGCGTCGAGTGCGCGCCGATTTGCTCCGCGCCGAGCGCCTCGATGAAGAGTTGTGCCAAGCGATCGAATCGGACGTACAGGTTGCGACCGCCCAGGAGCGGCGCGACCTGCGCGCCGAGCAAGCCCGTTTGTTGGATCGGTTGGGCAGGTTCGACGCGGCCCTGGACGTTCGGTTGGTGGCCCTCGACGACACGCCCGACGATCTGGGCCAGCTGGCGCTCGCGCGCCAGCGTTTGGAGGGCATGGGTCGACTCGATCTTTCGTTCGACCTGGCACAGGCGGCTCTGTCCCATGTCAAGGACCGCCTGGCTCGCGCCGGCCTGCTTCGCGACGTCGCGACTTTGGCCGAAGCCCTGGGGGGAGATCGCCCGCGGGCGGCGCTCGCATGGCTGGATGTGTTGTCTTTGGTGCCCAACGACGAGGTCGCGCTGGAGGCGGCCGAGCGGCTGCTTCGACAAACGGCGGATCACGACCGTCTCGGCGCATTACTGGCCTGGGGATCGGCGCGAGAAGGTGAGCCCACGCGCCGCGCGGCTATGTTGTGGCGCTTGGCCGAGTTTCGCCGAACCGAGCGGCAGGCACCGCTGTTGGCGCTGGCGCTCTATCGGGAGATCGTCGCATCGGGTGTCGAAAACAAGACCTCTCCGCCTTTCCCCGCCGAGGACTGGCAGCGGCGTGACGACCTGTTGGCCGTCCATACGGCACGCGCACTCGCCGCGCCAACTTCGGCCGAGACAGCGCGCGCCATCTCCGATCGCGCGGACCTGCTGACGATCGCTGGTCGACTGGACGACGCGGATCGCGATCTCGGTCGCGCCCTGGATCTCGACCCAGGCAACACCCATGTGATTGATGCACTCGAACACCTTTTCGAGCGACGCGGCGATTTGCGTGGCCTTCGTCAGCGGTTGTTGGCGCGGGTCGAGGGCGCGACCGACGCAGCGGCGTCGCGCCTCTGGTTGGGGATCGGGCGGGCCAACGAGGCTCTCGGAGATCCAGCCGCCGCGACCTCGGCGTACGAGCGCGCGATCACGGCGGACATCGCCTTTCGTCCACCCTTGACCCGATTGCGACAGCTCGCCATCTCGCGCGGCGATTTCGCCGAGGCCGCGCGCTTGTTTGAGAAGGAGATCACCCTCACTTCGGTAGCCGTCGAGCGCGCCAAATTGTCCGTCGAGCTCGGGGTTCTGCTGGCAGGCAAGCTGAACGCGGCGGCCCGCGCCGTCGAGGTTTTGGACGCGATCCTGGCTCTGGAGCCCCAGAGTCCCGACGCCCTGGATGCGATGTTCGGCGCGGCCCTAGCGGCCGGAGCGTGGGAAAGGGCGACCCAGGCGCTGGAAGCCATGCTGTCCGCGGGCCCTGCTCCGGTGGACACACCGGAGCGATACCATAGGCTGGGCCTGGCGGCCGAGAAGGCGGGTCAGCTCGATCGTGCCCTCAGTCTTTATTCGCGATCCTACGCTCGGAATCCGGCGTTCCGCCCGACGCTGGAACGGCTGTCGGAGGTATGCTTCGAGCGTCAGCAGTGGGAAAACGCCTGGAAGGCCACCGAACATCTGATGGAACGCCATGGCGCCGATCTGGATCGGGAGACCCGGGCCGAGCTGGCCCTTCGCTCGGCGCTCGCGGATCTGCACGCAGCCCAGCGCGTGGTGGCGACGAGCCGGATCGCCGCCATGGTCGTGGGGCCCTCGTCCCCCGGAGGACTGCGCGATGTGGCCGAGAGCTGGGCCTCCATGCGCTTTGACCCTCGGCTGTTGGCGGGTATCGACGGGGACCGGAGGTCCCGCGTCCTCGTGCGCCTTGCCGAGGTGCTGGCACTCACGAGCAGGAACACATCCCACCCCTCGCGAGCGCTCGCACGTGAAACCCAGGCCGCGTTGGCCATGGCTGATCAACGTTGGGCCGATGCGTTGTCGGCGCTTGACGTTCTCGGCGGCGACGCCGCCCTGGACACGCAGCGGCGGTGTCTGTTCCTGGTCTCCGCGGGGGACATATTGTTGCATCGGCAGGGCGACCCGGTGGGCGCGGCCTTGCGATATCGGCGTGCCGGAGCACTCAATCCACGAGAGCCGCGGCTGGCGCGCGCGGGAACTGCGCAAATCGCGACGAACGATCCCGGTGTCGCGGCACGTACCGATCCCAGCGTCGCGGGACCTGGCCGCGCGCCACCTCCCGACCCCCTGCGTGCCGACCCGATCGGCTCAGGATCCGGGACCGGTGGAGGAAAGCGCCGATGAAGGTTTTTTGCGCTGCCAGACGCGTTCGTGGATACAATGCGGCTCAGGCTTCTCCCACGCCCTGAAAGGAATTCCGCCGTCATGCTGAAGGATATTGGACGATTCGTCTCTGTCGGGTTGCTGTCGTGTGGTCTGTTTGTCGGCCTGTTGTCTTCGGGATGCGATGACAGCAGCGGTAACTGCCCACCCACCGCGACGGGAGGAAAAGGCGGCTCGGGAAGCGGAGGCAAAGGTGGCACAGCCGGCAACGCCTCGGGCGGCTCGGCTGGCTCTGCGGCGGGCGGCTCGGCCGGCGCCGCGACAGGTGGCTCGGCAGGTTCCGCGGCGGGCGGCTCGGC
>JADGRB010000254.1 GCA_017881315.1 Pseudomonadota bacterium | reverse complement strand
CGGGCTGGGGTTGGGCTGGCTCCCCTTCGCGATCTGTGCCGACGCGTTCGAACCGCAGACACACAGAGCGGCCGAAGCCGTCAATGAGGCGAGCAACGCGACGCCTCGGACCCTGACCCCGTACTTACCTGTTCGCGCCATATTTGTTCTCCCTTTCAGAGGCTAGATGCGGCTCCGGTCGTTTCCATCCGGCAGAAAGTGAGCCGCCGGGCAGGTCAGGCGCGCATTCTAGCTGAACGCGTCAAGGCCGATCAATGTTCCGCGGTTCGCGTCGAAGCTCCCGATCTCCACCTGGAGCTATCGACAAGCGATGACCGGGTCTGTCGCGTTACATCGTCTCTCGCCGGGAGCACTGCTTACGTGAACGGCAAGAGACCTGAGCTGCCCGACCGGTCGGGCTACTTCGTCCGGACCGCCACATATTCGGACCTCTTCGTCGTTCCGAAATGGATGATCGATCGTATCGCGCTCCCCATCGGAGAGCTCCGCAAGTCGTGAGTGAAGTTGCGCCTGGGGGCTTCCCATCGCCAGGAACGAACTTAATTTCTGGCCGGCAGTTAACGCCAACCTCCAGGAGAAGATCAGCGCCCATGAGAGCGGAGTATCTGGTGTCGGGAATGAGACGCAACGGAACGTCGGGTGGCCGGCGGGGCGACACGCGCCTGGCCGCGATGCAGAAAACCATGACCGAATCCCTGGAGGCGGCACGCCTGGCCATCGAGCGGGCCACCGCAGATCTTCACGGGCTGGCCGAGCTGGCCCGCTCGGCGGCCCTCCCGCCTGCGCGCCGGGTGGACGAGCTCGAGAGGGCGGCGCTCAAACATCTGAGCGATCTGCGCGAGAGCTTGACCCCGAAGCATGCCGCGGAGGAGCCCGCGCTCTCGACGGGGCAATTGTCGAGCGGCTGAACCGAAGGGGAGGGCGAATTCACCGCCGCTGGTGATACCGTCTTGGGGTGGCCTCGGAGCCGCGCGCGATGACCGAACCCCAGAGCCCCGATGTCCTGCCAGTTGGCACCGTCCTCGACGGCGCTTACCGCCTCACGCAGCTCGTGGGTCAGGGGGCGATGGGTACGGTCTACGAAGGCCACCACACGGGCGCCGGCAAGCGCGTGGCGGTCAAGGTCATGCACCGCGAGCTTCTGGCCTATCCTGAGCTGGCGGCGCGGTTCCGGCGGGAGGCGAAGGTGACGAGCGAGCTCGATCACCCGCACGTGGTCAGCGTGTTCGGCTTGGGCGCCACGCCCGCGGGCCAACCGTACCTGGTGATGGAGTTCCTGGACGGCGAGGACCTGCAGACGCACCTCGAGCGCGTGGGGCCGCTGCCGATGGAGACGGTCGTCCAGATCGTCAATCAGGTGGCGTCGGCCCTGGCCGCGACCCACGCCGCCGGGGTCGTTCACCGCGATCTGAAGACGGACAACGTGTTCCTGGTGCGCGCCCCCGAGGGCGCCGTGTTCGCGAAGGTCGTCGACTTCGGTCTATCGAAGGTGTTGAAGAGATCGGCCACCAAGCTCACCGTCGCGCGGGCCGTGTTCGGCACCCCCGAGTTCATGTCGCCCGAGCAGGCCGAGGGACGCCAGGACGCCATCGATCACCGCAGCGATCAGTGGTCGCTGGCCTGTCTGGCCTGGTTCTCGCTCACGGCCTGCCTACCTTTCACCGGCCCGGACGTGAACGCCGTTCTGAATCAGGTGATCTCGGCGGTCCCCGCGCCCGTCGGGGCCGGCGCCCCGCCAATCCCGCCCGAGGTCGACAAGGTGCTGCGGCGGGCGCTGTCCAAGCACCGCGCCGATCGGTTTCCGACCATCCGGGCGTTCGCCCGAGCGTTCGAGGCCGCGGCGTCGGGGGTCGACCCCGACGCTGCGGCGGCTCGCCGCCCGCCCACGCCGTCTGGCGGACTGGCCGCCGGCGCGCACCCGCGTTCCCCCGCCGCGGTCGGTGAGGCAGGGTATGACAGGCCCCGGCGCCGCCGCGGTTTCGGGACGTGGCTCGCGATCACCGCCGCGCTGGCGGTCTCGATTCTGGCCGGCGCGGGCTGGCTGTTCCGGGACCAGCCGCCGATCTCGACCTGGTTGCAGCACGCGCGCGCGGTTGTCGACCGCCACTAACGCGATAGAGCGGGCCGAGTCGCGGCGGGCTATTGCTTGGTGAAGGTGTGCAGCTCGTTGGCGTCGTCGCTGTTGACGGTCACGATCTGGGTCGGGGTGGCCGTATAGGGGCTCATAGCCGTCGTGCCGGCCTGTGCTGCCGGGCAGGTGATCGTGTAGGTCAAGACGTTGGTCGACGACATCACGTAGGTGAGTGAAAGCCGAGTGCCGTCCAGCTGCACGACCTGAGCGGTGTTACCGGAAAACACCCAGGTCTCTTGGTGCTGGGAGGTTCCCGTCTCGCCGTTGTACTTGTCCATGGCGGTCAGAAAGTAAGTGCCGTCGACGATCGTTCCTCCGGTCATGACGGGAGGGGCTTCGGCGTGATGGTTCTTGTCGATGACCTGCGCGCCGTTGACGAAGTTGTTGCAGGCGGCTGCGGCGCCACCGGCGCCTGAAGCACCGCCCGCGCTCCCCGCCGAGCCCCCGGCGCCCGTACCGGCATGCCCGCCAGCACTGGTGCCCGCCTGGCCGCCGGCACTGGTGCCCGCCTGGCCGCCGGCACTGGTGCCCGCCTGGCCGCCGGCATTGGTGCCCGCCTGCCCGCCGGCGCTGGTGCCCGCCTGGCCACCGGCGCCCGTACCGGCGTGCCCGCCGGAGCCGGTGCCCGCCTGACCGCCGGCACCCGTACCGGCGTGTCCGCCGGCGCTGGTTCCTGCCTGACCGCCAGCGCCCGTTCCAGCATGCCCGCCCGCGTTGGTTCCCGCCTGGCCACCCAACCCGTCGCCCGCCTGGCCACCGGTGCCCGCACCGGCTTGGCCGCCAGTGCCGGTACCGGCCTGGCCGCCCGACGCGGTGCCGGCCTGGCCACCGGAGCCCGTTCCAGCTTGACCGCCCGATCCAGTCCCCGCGTGCCCGCCGGAGCCGGTTCCCGCGTGACCGCCCGCTCCGGTTCCTGCGTGGCCGCCCGCTCCGGCTGAGCCGCCGCCATCGGAGCCACCACAAGCCGTCAGGTACGATCCAAATGCGAGAATGAGCAGGGGAATAGAGGACGTTCTAAATTTCATCCGTCACGGGTACACCAACCCGCTCGTTTCCGCCATCGCTAAAGGCCTTTTGTCCATGCCTCGCCGGTCCAGAATCATGGAACCCGGCCGGGAATCGCCCGCGTTCAGCCCTTCGGCAGGGCGGCCATGCGCTTCTTCATTTCCTCCGGCGAAACGTCCTCGACGTGCGTCGAGAGGGTCCAGATGTGACCGAACGGATCTTCCAGCGTTCCGCTGCGATCGCCATAGAACTGATCGGTCACGGGCCGTTTTACCTTCGCGCCCGCCTCGACCGCCCGCTTGAATTGCGCGTCGACGTCGGCGAGGTAGATGACCATGCCGCACGTGGTGCCTCCCAGCGTGCGCGGACTCTTTGCCACGACGTCCGGCATCTCGGGCATCTCGTCGGCGAGCATCAAACGGCTGTCGCCGATCTGCAGCTCGGCGTGACCGACGCGCCCGTCGGGCATCGGCATCCTGACCAGCTCCTCGGCGCCGAAAGCCTTCTTGTAAAAGGCGATGGCGTCCGACGCGCCCTTGATGCTGAGATATGACGTCAGCGAATGATAGCCCTCTGGAATCGGCTTCACCTTGTTGGCCATGATCTTCTCTCCTCTGGTCGCGATCGCTGCCGGAGGGAGAGGGTAGGTCCGCTTCGCGCTTCTGACTAGAAAGAATCGGCAACGTTTCGGCTACGGCCCGGGCTCGGGTTAAGATGCTCGCAGGCGCGAGGGCTGCCTGGTTCGGGCGGCCACAAGGTACAGATGATCGTGAGACAAACCCCGGAGAAAGCCATGAGCTCGAGATCACCTGCTTTGCCGCGCGTGCACGTCTTGCGAAGCGTGAGCTTCCTCTTGACGGGGTTGTTGATATTGGCGCTCGGAGCTGGCTGCGGCAGCACGGCTGGGACCAATGACGGTGGCACCGCGGGCGGCAGCGGTGGCAAGGGAGGGGGGGCCGGCGCCGCGGGCGGAAGGTCCGGAGGTGGCGTGGGAGGATCGGCTGGACGGGGAGGCACCGCTGGCGCGGCTGGTTCGCTGGGGAGCGGTATTTCGTCTACCTGCGCGAGCTGCGCTGGAGCGATGTGCCCGACCCAGATCGTGGCGTGCGCGGGATCGAGCGCCTGTCAAATGTGCGTAACGACCGATTACCAGCCTTGTCTCTCTGACCAAAACGCCATGTATCTAGCGATTTGCAATTGCGCAAAGCCGGTTTGCGCAAGCTGCACATCCTATTGCCCGTGAGATGGCCTGGATAAAGGTTCCGCCCGAGAACCACCCCATCTTCTACGACGCTCTCCCGAAGAGCCCTCGGGGCGAGACCCACAAGATGTTCGGGGGGATCGCGGCGAAGGTGAACGGGCATGTATTCGCGGGCCTGTTCGGGCGATCGACGATGGTGTTATTGGCCGAGCCCGATCGGGCCGCAGCGCTCGCGCTCGAAGGCGCGGCGCCGTTCGATCCCATGGGCGACGGTCGCGCGCGCAGCGAAAAGGTGATGTTGCCCGAGAGCATGATGGACGATCTGGAAGAGCTGCGCCGCTGGATCGCGCGGGCCTTCGAGAGCACGGCGGCCTTGCCCAAGAAGGCCAAGAAGGCCGACAAGGGCAAGAAGGCCAAGAAGGCCAAGAAGGTCACCAAGGCCAAGAAGGTCAAGAAAGCGCGGGCCTGAGACGTCGCGTTCAGCGGCGCTGCGCAGACCGACCGCGGGCGACCATCGCTAAAGCCAGAAGTAGCCGACCCCGCGAATCACGGGCACGATTGCTCACCCGATGTCTTCGAAGGACCGGCTCGGCTCGCTGACGCTCGACATCCAGGTCATCCCCCGATCCTCTCGAGCCTCCGTCGGTCCCATGCTGGGCGATCGGTTGCGCGTAGCGGTGACATCGCCGCCGGTGGACGGCGCGGCGAATGCCGCCGTTATCGAGGCGCTGGCCGCGGCGTTCGGCGTTCGCCGGGCTGCGGTCGAGATCGTCCGCGGCGAACGCGGCCGGCGGAAGACCGTCCGGATCGCGGGCGCGACGCGTGACGCCCTTGCGCGGATCCTGGGGAACGTCTAGCGGGTCGTGAAGCCCTACGACGAGGGCCGCGCGGCTTCCGGGAGGCTTCGCAGGATGTCGAGGTAGCTCACGATGCCCACGACCTCGTCGTCGGGGCCGAGCACGGGGAGCGCGCCCGCCTTGATCTTGTGCATGAGCTCGTACACATCTTCGACGCGGTCGTCCGGCTCCACGGAGACGGGCGCACCCGTCATGATCGTGCTGACCGGCGCGTCCCGGAGGGCCGCTCGGCCTTGGAGGTGCCCCGTCGACAAAGGGGTCGGCGGCCAGGTTGAAAACTCACCGTCGCTCACGATCCCGATCAGCTCCCTGTTTTCGTTGGTCACCGGGAGGTGCCGTAGCTCGAGCGTTCCCAGCACGTCCCAGGCTTCACCGATGGTCGTGCCGGAAGTGATGGTGCGGGGAGCCCGCATCATGATCTCGTCGATTTGCATGCGTCATCCCTAAGCACGAATCGCGCCGGCGCCAGCGACGGGCTCACAGCTTCGACAAGGGAATCTTGCGGGCGTCGATGCCTTTCGGGGCCACCAGCCGCGCGTAGCAGTACATGCCCTCCGGAATCTTGGGTTGTTGCTCGTAGCGTTCGAAGCCGAGTCGAGTCAGGTGGTCGATCTGTTCGGCGAGGGCTTCGGGCGTGGACGCCCAAACGATGGCACCGGTCTGGAAGCACGCGGTCCCGCACTTCATCACCGAACTCTGACTCATTCAGAGCCCAAACGTCTAGGAGATTGGTTCGAGCCCCGCGGGCACAAAACATGACCCGCGAACGTGACCCACGAGACGAGCCGACGCGCGCCCCGCGCGTGACCACCCGCCTACTGCGCCATCATGCTCTGCATGACCTGCCACACCGTCGTGTCCTGGCAGAGGGTGCAGGTCGGGCCGTAGAACATGGACCGCAGCGTCGTGTCGCCCATCAGGTGGACGCGCATCCAGGCGGTGACTGCCACGAGGTAGGGGTTGAGCGGGGCGGTGGTGCTGCCGCCGAAGGAGAGCCAGTTGCCATGGTCGACCGCCAGCTGGTCGGCGAGCATGACCGGCTGGTTGGTGATGCCGTTGAACGCGTTCTGTATGGTGCTGCAGGGGACGGTGGTGTCCATGCCCCCGCAGAGCAGCAGCGCCGGCCCGTGCAGGTTCCGCGTCGCGATCGCCCCGGCGATGGGCGCGATGGCCGTGATGCGCGCGTCGGCGCCGGCGGTGGTCGTCGCGAATCCGCCCTGCGAGTGTCCGGTCGCGCCGACGTGCGTGGTGTCGATGCGCTGGTACATGACGCTGGTCGGATCGGCGTTTTGCTCCAGCACCCAGGTCACGCCGGCCAGCATGGGCGCCGGCGTCCCCTGCGCCACGTTGGGGCTGTTCGACGCGATGACCACGAAGCCATGCGAGGCGAGCTGGTTCAGCAGCGAGCGATAGATGCTGGGCATGGTTCCGGTGCCGTTCCCCCAGGTGACGACCGGGTGGCAGAGGCCCCCCTGCGCGAGATCGGTGGGCCGAAACAGCGTGAACGCCACCGGGGCGCCACCGTCGGGCCCGACGCCCGCGGTCGGGCCGACGTTGTTCTCGGTGGTGGTCGCGAACGGGCCCGCCTTCGACGGATCGGCCGCCGGAAAGACGCCGACGGTGCAGGCCGTTCCGGTGCCGCCGCCGGTGCCCGCCGTCTGTCCGCCGGCTCCGCCCGTATGTCCGGTCGTCCCCGCCGTCTGTCCGCCGGCTCCGCCTGTCTGTCCGGTCGTCCCCGCCGTCTGTCCGCTGGATCCCGCGGCGACGCCGGACCCGCCGGTACCGGCCGCCGTTCCCGCGGCGCCTCCCGTTCCGGTCGTCCCCGTCGCGGTGGAGCTTCCGCATGCGCCGAGCGCTGTCACGGCCGACGAAACCAGGAACACCATTCCGACGTTCGACGCGGCAGATCTCATTTCACACCTCCAACGGTGCCCAGGTTACTCCGGAACGGTGCCCGCAGGGGCCTACGCGGCAATTCCCGGCAGCGGCGTCTTGCTCGCGCCCGTGAGCGCCGGGTCGCCGAAGCCGGTGTAGTTGGTGACTCCCATCGCCTCACAGATGTTGAGCAGGAGTCGCTCGTGTCGCTCGGTCGACTTGATGTAGCGGCCGCCCGCGGCGGTCTTGAGGTAACCCCCGTTGCCGCTGGCCAGCACGAAGCGCATCGACTGCTGGTTGTGGTTCTGCGCGTCGCCCATGTCGCGGGCCCAGA
>JADGRB010000510.1 GCA_017881315.1 Pseudomonadota bacterium | reverse complement strand
AGTGGCAATACGTCGAGTTCACGATGGAGCACCTAATACCCCTCTCGGCGGGAGAGACGAGCACGATCGAGAACCTCGCCCTCGCTTGCTTCGCGTGCAATCGGCGAAAGTGGGATCGTCGCACCGGCATCGATCCGGAGGCGGGCGGCGAGCATCAATTGTTCAACCTCGCCACGACCTGTGGAACGACCACTTCGCCTGGTCGACCGAGGGGCTCGAGATCGTGGGCGTAACGTCTGTGGGCCGAGCGACCGTGAACATGCTCGATCTCGATCGCGAGAGGTTGAAACGGATCCGGGCGGCAGATCTGGAGATCGGGCGACACCCGCCCGAGGCGGACGACCGCCTCCGATGACGAGTCCGATACCTCGACGGGCAAGGCATCGAATCTGGAAGGCTCAGACCGCAAGGGCGATGCTGGTAGTACTTGCCGCACGGAAGGTCGCTGCCCGAGACGCCGAGCCAGTGGATCACCGACGATCCGGCTCTGCAGAACTCGATCGCTGGTATCCGCGACAAGGCGGATCCAGACCTGAGCGTGAAGAATCGCGAGGTTGGCGCGAATTCGTTGAGATTGGTGATCGGGAGGATCAATCTCCATGGCGATGCCGCCGAAGAAGCGCCCAGTCGATCGCAGCAAGCCGTCGCCGCCATCATCGAAGGTGGTCGGCGAAGTCACGGCGCTCCTACAGCGTGAGGTGGCGGCTCGCCTGGGACCGGACTCCACGTTCGAGCAGCGTCGTGACGTTGGCGCACGTGTGATGGCGGAGGTGCTGGCTGTACTGACGGACGAAGCTCGGGCCGAGTTCGATGCACGAGTGCGGACGAAGGGCCGGAGCTGAGGATGGCGCGGCCGATTCGGGTGGTCAGCGATGCCGCACGCCGGCTGGCCGAGATCATCCGGCGTGACGTGCGAGAACGGCTCGGGCCTGATGCGACGTTCGAGCAACGCCGCGATGCAGCAGCGGGGCTGACGAGCGACGCGCTCTGGCTGGACGCGGATCAGGATCTTCGCGACGAGGTCACGACGGTGGCGGAGGTCGAGATCGACGGGTGTCGGTATCGGCGGCTCAAGCAGCGATCGTCGGCGATCTACTTCAGTCGGTGGGGCAATCACCACATCAAGGAGCCGCTCTACCGCACGGTCGGCGTGCGCAATGGTCCGACGATCAAGCCGATCGAGTTGCGCGCCGGCATCATCAAGCACATGACGCCGGACATGGCGCGTATCGTCGGCGAGTTGACCGCGCACACCGGCAGCCGGGATGTGTCGATCATGCTGCGGATCACCGGGCTGACACCACCAAGTCGAGCGTTCAGTGCAAAGCGAACCACCCAGATGGCTGCCGAGATCGCCAAGGAGATCCCACAACTCGAGCAGGCCGCGCGCGATGTGACTGCCGTGCCGACGAAGGTCGGTTCGGTGAGTTGCGGCTTGGACCGCATGGCGGTGCGCATGACCGAGTTGGAGGATCCCGAGCACCCGGTCCCGTGCACCCGGACCGCACCCTATGAGCGGACCCCGCCGCCCGAGAAGGAGCACCACTATCGAATGGCATGGGTGGGGAGCACGACCGTCTACGATTTGCAGGGCAACGAGATCCACACCTGGCGCTGTGCGACCCACGCGAGTGCCGACCCCGCGACGGTGGCGCTCCGGGTCGCCAAGGATGTCGCGTGGATCACGAACGTGCACCCGGACGTGCCAGTCCATTGCGTCCAGGACGGCGCACCCGAACTCCGTGCCTTGCCCGAAGCACTCGCCCTCACGCTGCCTCCGACCACGATTTCCATCGAGCTCGTCGACTTCGAGCACCTCATGGGGTACCTCGAAGATGTTGTCGATGCTTGTGCGCCCGCCGGTGATCCCGACGACTGGAAGGGTTGGTACCGCAACGCTCTGCTCCGTGACGACGCGGCGATCGATCACATCTGGCGGCGGCTGCGCCGCCTTGCCGCGACGCTACCCGGTCGAGGGACCGCAGCTCGCAAGACGGTCGCGGCCGCGCTCAGCTACATTCGTTTGCGCAAGTCGAAGATGCGCTACGCCACGCACTACGCGGCGAACCTGCCGATCGGCAGCGGCGCCACCGAAAGTAGCTGCTTTCAGATGCAACAACGCGTCAAGCTACCTGGTCAATCGTGGGAGTCGGGGCTCGATGGAGTCCTCGCGATGCGCAGCCTGGCGCTCTCCGATCGCTGGATGCCGGCCTGGGAGTCCTACGCCGCTGGACGCCGGAAGGAGGTCCGGCTCGTCGCATGATCAGGAACGCATCCGCCTTGGATCGCGACGATGTCGATCTCGAAACAGGCGTCATCACGATTCGCCGCACCAAGTGCCGCAAGTCACGGCTCGTTCCGATACACGACACTACGCGAGAGCAGCTACAGCGCTACGCACGTCGTCGAGATCGCGCCCATCGTTCCCCGAGAAGCAACGCATTCCTGGTGTCGGAGCGCGGCCATCGTCTGATCCAGTCCACGGCATAAGCGGCGGTTAGTTCCGGAGCCACCTTGCGGCGGTGAGTGTGCAAAAAGGTAGGGGACCTCGGTAGGGGCGGTCGCGGTAGGGACCGGAACTCGGATGAGGAACGGGCAGCAGCGACCGCGAGTTAGCCGCCGAGCGACCTGACGTTGTCCGGTGTCCGGCCGGATCTCGGACGACCGCCGACGAGCTTGAAACTACTTCGAGATCTACAGATTCCAATACGTTGACCGTTTCGAGGCGTATCCAGGCGTTTCACGGCGCCACGAAAAAGT
>JADGRB010000509.1 GCA_017881315.1 Pseudomonadota bacterium | reverse complement strand
CCTGCGGGTGGGGGCGGCACGCGAGCGGGCGCGGGCGGGAGCAGCAGCGGCGCCGGCGGCACGGCGGGCAACCCCGGGAGCGACGCTGGCGCCGGCGTCTCGACGTGCGCCGGGCTCATCTGCGAAGACTTCGAAACGGGCAGCGTCGATCCCGGGAAATGGGACACCGTGAGCAAGGGCGGCACCCTCATGGTCCAGGAAAAACTGGTCGCGCACGGCAAGTACGCGATGCAGGTCCATGGCGTCTCGGGCTCCAGCGACGATTGGGCGCTGCTGGTCGCGAAGAGTGTTCCCGCCGCGCTCAAGGGCGGGACGACATTCGGGCGCGCCTACGTCTACGTCGCCCAGGCGGCGACGGCGAGCATTCACGTCCAGCTGGCGTTCGCGGGGCACAACGGCTCCGGGACGGGGACCGGTCCGGCCCCCTTCACGAAGCTGCGCTACATGGAGGTCGGCAGCTACAGCGGCGCATGGCAGCTCGGGTTCGACCTCCTCGACCTGAGCCCTTCCGTCGAGGAGGTCTCGTACTCGAAGAGCCGCCTTCCCACGAACAAGTGGGCCTGCCTCGAGTGGCAATTCGAAGACCACCCCGATCGGGTGACGATCTGGGTCGACGGGACGGCGGCAGGGACGTTCGACAACACGAACGTGAGTTATGCGAGCCCCGGGCCAGTGCCAAAACCTGGCGGCGCGCTCTACAACGGCACCAGCAGCGACCTCATCGGCGGCTTCGATTCGTTCGGCTTCGGGTTTCACGACTGGCACCCCCAGAGCGCCTTCGACCTCTACTACGACGATCTCGTGCTCGACGCGAAACGCGTCAACTGTCTTCAATAGAGCTAGGACCGGTCACCGAGCGCTGGTCTGCTGGGCGGGGCCGGCGTAGCATTCCTGCGTGGCATTGCCCCGCTTGCTCTCGCTCGCGGCGCTCCCTTTCGCGGCGCTGGCGTGCGCGGGGCAGTCAGCATCGCCGGCGTCCACGGGGGCGTGCCCTGGCGCGGCCAGCTCGCCCGACGCGACCGCTGACGCCGCCGGCGCCGCGACTGACGGCGATGCGGGCGCGCCGTTCAACGTGCTGCTATTCAGCCGCACCGCGGGGTTCCGGCACGAATCGATCCCGACCGCGATCGCTCAGCTAAAGGATCTGCAGGCGACCGGCGGATACGTCGCCGAGGCGACGGAGGATCCGACGCAGTTTTCACCGGAGAACCTGGCGCGATTCGAGGTGGTGGTGTTTCTGTTGACGACGGGTGATGTGCTCGACGACCACCAGCAGGCCGCGTTCGAGGCCTGGATCGGTGCGGGCGGTGGGTACGTCGGCGTCCATTCGGCGGCCGACACGGAGTACGACTGGCCGTTTTACGGCACGCTGATGGGCGCCTACTTCCTCAGCCATCCGGCCATCCAGCAGGCCAGCGTCGACATCGAGGTGGCGGATCATCCTGCGACCGTGGGGCTGCCGTCGGTCTGGATGCGCTCCGACGAGTGGTACGACTTTCGGACCAACCCGCGCCCCAACGTGACCGTGCTGGCGACTGTCGACGAGTCGACCTACACCGGCGGGACGATGGGCGCCGACCACCCGATCACCTGGTCGCATCCGACGGGGGGCGGCGGGCGTGCGTTCTATACGGCGATGGGCCACACCGACGAGAGTTACTGCGATCCGCTGTTCCGTCAGATGCTGATCGGCGCGCTCCGCTGGGTGGCCGGCCGCTGAGCCCGAGAGACTAAGAAGCCCGGCGGCGGCGTGCCGATCGTTGTGCTACCGCCCCCGCACGTACAATCGCCCGCGGTTGGTCGTGATCTGTCCCGCCGACGAGGTGTTGATGGCGGGGATTCCGCTCGCGTTCCAGGTCGCGCTGCTGCCGACGGCGAACCACCAGCACCCCCCCACGTCGCCGTCCCAGGCCGATTCGGCCTGCCCGTCGGTCGCCAGTCCCGCGAAGGCCCCGCAGCCCGCTTGGTTGGCGGGAGACTGGGTGATGCCGGACAACGTGCCGCGTGTGCCCGTGGCGGGATTGCCGGTCTGCGCCCATTGAATGAAGGTCGTTTGGGCGTTGGTGTACGTCAGCCGGAACTCGTAGGTCAGGTCGGTGTTTTGGAAGTCGGCGATGCGGTTGAGAATGCTCCACTGGCCGGCGTTCGGCGCGGTGGTCGCCACTCCGGCCCGCCAGGTCGCCGAGGGGAGATAGCCGCCGCTGACCGTGGTGTCCTGATCGAGGATCTGCGTCCAGCCGCCGTTGGTCATGTCGCAGTACACCTGAACGGGCGGTTTCGCCCCGGCGCCGTCCGTGTCGATCGTGTAGAGGCCGTCGCCTGTGTTCGGGCCGAGCGTCATGTACTGATAGCAGTTCTTTCGATACAGGACGCAACCGGTCGCCCCGGTGCCGACGTAGCCCATCGGGCAGGCGCTGCAGGTCCGGGAGCCGGCGGTGTTGGTGCAGGTGGTGAGCGGGTCGCAGCCGCCGTTGGCGGTGAGGCATTCATTGATGTCCACGCAGGAGGTGGCGCCGGTGCCGGTGTACCCCGTCGGGCAGGCGCTGCAGGTCCGGGAGCCCGCGGTGTTGGTGCAGGTGGTGAGGGCGTCGCAGCCGCCGTTGGCGGTGAGGCATTCATTGATGTCGACGCAGGAGGTGGCGCCGGTGCCGGTGTACCCCGTCGGACAGGCGCTGCAGGTGCGGGAGCCGGCGGTGTTGGTGCAGGTGGTGAGCGCGTCGCAGCCGCCGTTGGCGGTCAGGCACTCGTTGATGTCGACGCAG
>JADGRB010000508.1 GCA_017881315.1 Pseudomonadota bacterium | reverse complement strand
CTAAACCAGTCCCGGCGCAACCTGGTGACACGTGCCTTTGGCCCACGGGCACAAAGAATGCATTTGGTGAGCCGGAGATTTGTGCGCGGGCATCGTGCAGGACTTCGCCAGGACCGT
This sequence comes from Pseudomonadota bacterium, assembly GCA_017881315.1. GTDB lineage: Bacteria > Myxococcota_A > Polyangia > Fen-1088 > Fen-1088 > JADGRB01. Next base: position 2,646 of record JADGRB010000508.1, on the reverse strand, counting down.
CGCCTGCTACTCGAGGCGTAGCGCATCCGTGGGGCGGATCGCCCAGGCCCGGCGTGCGGGCACGACGACCGCGGCGACCGCGGTCAGGAGCAGCACGACGGGTACGCCGGCGAAGGTGAGCAGGTCGGTCGGGCTCACGCCGTAGAGAAGGCTGGCGGTGAAGCGGCTGACGGCGGCGGCGATGGCCAGCCCGATGGCCAACCCTACGGCGACAATGGCGAGCCCCTGCGTGAGAACCAGGCGAAGGATCGCGCCCGGTCTGGCGCCGAGCGCCATCCGGATGCCGATCTCGCGGGTCCGGCTGTGAACGGAATAACTGACGACGCCGAAGAGGCCGACCGCCGCAAGCACGAGGCCGATCAGGCCGAAGACGCCGAAGAGGACGGCACAGAGGCGGGGGACGAGAAACGCGCGGGAGACGTGGCTGCTGAGGCTGTCCACATTGAACACAGCGAGGGTCGGATCGAGTTTAAGGATTTCGGCGCGCACGGGGCGGACCATCGCGGCGGGATCGCCGCCCGTCCGGACCAGGATGGTCATCCCGAGCAGGCTGAGGACCTGTTCAGCGCCATCGCGCGGCAGGTAGGTGTAGACGCAGGCCCGGACCTCCTCACCGAGTGTGACGGACTTGGAATCGCCGGTGACGCCGATGATCTCGTAGGTCTTGCCCTTGCCGTCGCGGATGCGGCGGCCGAGCGGGTCGCTGTCGCCGAAGAGACGGCGGGCCAAGGCGCGGTTGACGAGCGCGACCGGGGCGTCGAGATCGGTTTGGGGCCGGAACGCGCGCCCGCGCAGCAAGGGCATGCCGACAGTCTGGAAGAAGGCAGCCGTAGTGGCGAAGACGTTCGCCTCGGTCGAGCCCGCCTTCTCGTCCGCATCGGCGTCGCGGAAATTCTCGCCGTTCTGGGCCATGCTGAGGGGCAGGATATTGACGGCGGCGGCCGACCGGACCCCGGGCAGCGCGGTAAGGCGCTCCTCCGCCTGGCGGAGATACTCGCGCAGGCGCTCGTTCGAATAGCCGGCGGTTCTGGGATCGACGGCCAGGATCAGGACGCCTTCGGGGCGGATGCCGAGGTCCATGGATGCCGCGCTCGCCAGGCTGCGCACGAACAATCCGGCGGCGATCAGCAGGACCGCGGAGAGCGTCACCTGAACGCCGACCAGCAGGTTACGGAGGCCAAAGCGGTGGAAGATCCCGAGCCCTGCGGCGCCCTTCAGCGCAGAGACGAGATCCGTACGCGATGCCAAGATGGCCGGCGCGATCCCGAACAGCACACCGGCGGCGACCGTGACGGCGGCGGTGAAGGCGAGCACCCGGAGATCGGGCGTGAAATCGAGCGCGAACGGGATGGGAAGCGGGAGTTGAAAACGGGAGAGGGCGCGCGCCGCGGCGTATGCCAGGGCAAAGCCGCCGACGGCGCCGAGGGCCGCCAGGATCACGCTCTCGGTGAGCAGTTGCGAGACGAGACGGGCGCGGCCGGCGCCGACGGCGAGGCGGATGCCGATTTCGCGCTGCCGGTCCACAGCCCGGGCCAGCATCAGATTGGCGACGTTGGCGCACGCGATCAGCAGCACGAGCGCGACCACCACCATCAGGATGGCCATCAGCCCGGCCACGCCTTGCCCCTCGCCGGGAATACGGCCCGCCTTGTCCAGCGTAAGAGCGTTGTGCCGATCGTTCTTGCGATAGGTCTGGTTGATGCGAGTGTGGACGACGTTGAGCGCGGCCGCAGCCTGCTCGCGTGTGACGCCGGGTTTGAGCCTTCCCGACACGCCGATCCAGTAGGTGTCTCGCTTCTCGACGTCCTTAATCAGATCGGGGACGAAATCGCGGCGCATCGCGAGCGGCGCCCAAAACTCGTTGACGACGCCCCGGTCGGAGCCGAGGAAGCCCGGCGCCATGATACCGATAATCGTATAGCGCCGGCCGTTGAAGACAGCCGTCTGACCGACGGCAGCGCGATCAGCGCCGAAGCGGCGGCGCCACAGCGAGTCGCCGAGCACGACGACAGGGTCCCGTCCCTCGACCTGATCGTGCTCGGGGCCGATGCCACGTCCGGCGGCAAGCGGCGGGCGGACCACGGCGAAGTAATTCCCCGTGACCAGGGCGCCCCAGACGCGCTCGGGCGTGCCGGCGCCGGTCGCGAGGCTGGCGGGAGCGAGCGGGAAGTGGCCGGCGAGGCCGTCGAACAACGTGGCGCACTGGTCGCGAAAGTCGCGGTAATCGGGGTAAGGGAACGTCCGCCCGGACGAGATGGAATAGAGTCCCCCGGGGTCGCGGACGGGGAGCGCGCCCAAAAGCGTGGCGTTGACCATACTGAAGTCCGTATTATTGCCGGCGACCCCGAGAGCGATCGAGATACAGACGACCGCGGTGAAGCCGGGCGCTTTGCGAACGGCGCGAAGAGCGAACACGACGTCATGCATGAAGCCCAATAAAGCATATGGCAGTCCGAAATTCCAGGGGCCCGAACCGGAAGCCGACCCAATCAGTGACGGCCGTCAAGCTCGCGGAATCGTACTCCAGGGCTGGATCCGTGCGGTCCCCAAGCGGCGAGAGATCGGGTACCCGCCTGGGCCCGGTCTGCCACCCGCTCATCCGGCTCATTACTCATGCCGCAGCGCGACCAACGGATCCACCCGCGC
>JADGRB010000507.1 GCA_017881315.1 Pseudomonadota bacterium | reverse complement strand
CGCGGTCCGGGCGATGGCGCCAGACGAACGGGCGAAGCTCGCGCCACCGAAGCGGATTCGTTTCAGCCCGAGCAGCTAGACACGCCGCTCTCGCCGGAAGAAAGAGCGAGGTTGATGGGGGCGAAGTCGGGCAGAAATTTCGCGTAGCCCGGCTTCACCTTGACGGGCGCTATCCCCAAGAAGCGTTCGTAGAAGGCTCGGCTCTTGTCGAGATCAGAGACATGCAGATGAATGTGGACATTGTTCATGGGTGTCCTTTCTCGGCCGCTGAGAATGTATACCACATATAATGCATCATACATTCAATGTCCCCGCCCAGGCCGGACCGATGGCGCCTTGATCTCGCTAGCCGGAAGGCTGGCCCCAGCCCTCGTCGGCGATCAACGCTTCGACGCGGCCGCGGATCTCTTCGCGAATGCGGCGCACCTCCGCGATCGGCTTGCCCTTGGGATCTTCGAGCGGCCAATCCATCCGCCGCAACCCCGGGACCACGGGGCAGGCCTCCCCGCATCCCATCGTGACCAGCAAGGCCGCCGAGGCGGCCAGGTCCCGGGTGAGAAACGTGGGGACTGCGCCCGCAAGGTCGATTCCAACTTCCTGCATCGCGCTCAGAACCTCGGGGTGCACGCGGGATCCCGGCTCGGTGCCGGCGGAGATCGCCCGTGCGGCGCGTGGGTCCGCCAGCTGGTTGAACCAGGCGGCCGCCATCTGGGACCTACCGGCGTTGTGGATGCAGGCGAACAGGACTGTCTTCATCTGATTTCTCCGAGAGCTCTGTCTGAACCACGACCCGATCTGCGTCGCGCGAAAGGGTGGGGACCAGCCAGCGGAAGACGGAGGTCGCGGCGGCGGCCCCACACACCTGAGCCGCGATGAAACCCGGCGCATCGGCCGGGCGGATCCCCGCGAAGGTGTCGCTCGCCGCGCGCGCCAGCGTCACGGCGGGATTCGCAAACGAGGTCGAGGAGGTGAACCAGTAGGCGGCCGAGATGTAGGCGCCGACGGCGAAGGGCGTGCTCTGCGGTCGGGCGCGGCTGCAGCCCCAGATCACCGACAAGAGACCGAAGGTGGCGATGAACTCGCTGAAGATCTGACCGAGCCCGCCGCGTGCGTGCTGAGAGATGGAGAAGACTGCCTCCCCGAACATCAGATGGGCCGAGGCGGCTCCCGCGAAGGCGCCGCCGACCTGTGCCACCAAGTAGGGCAAGACGTCGCGCCAGGAAATTCCCCCCTGGGTCGCGTCGGCGAGCGTGACCACCGGGTTGAAGTGTCCGCCCGAGATCGGGCCGAAGGTCAGGATCAATGCCACCAAGCCCGTGCCCGTCGCGAGCGTGTTCGCCAGCAACGCGATCGCCACGTTCCCCCCCGAGAGGCGTTCGCCCATGATCCCGGAGCCGATCACGGTGGCGACCAGAAACGCGGTCCCGAGCGCTTCGGCCAGCGCGCGTCGCGCGAGAGTCGGACGGGGGCTCGCTGTCATGTCGCCTGGGACCATACGAATAAATGCGGTATACATACAAGTCTCGAGATGGGAAACAGGGCGACGTTCGGTTCACTGCTGGTGCAGCTGGCGCGGGTCGTCTCGCGCATCGAACGGGATGAGGTCTGTTGTGGCGATCTCACGTTTCAGCAGTTTGAAACGCTGCGGCGAATCGAACGCGCACCCAAGGTCACCTTGTCGTCGCTGGCCGCCGAGCTGCAGATCGATCAATCGACGGCCAGCCGGAATCTGGCGCTGCTCGAGCGCGGGGGGTATCTCTCGAAGGCGCGACATGAGGCCGACGCGCGATCCGTGATCGTCGAGCTGACGCGCAAGGGGCGGACGGTGCTCACCAGCCTGTCCTGCGACGAGCGGGACGCCTTTGCCGAGCTCTACGATCGGATCCCGGCCGCCCAGCGGGCGTCGGTGGTGGCGGCGCTGGCGGCTCTTTCCGAGGCGCTCGGCGAGCCGGCGACGGCCGCCTGTTGCCCGCCGGAGCCAAAACGGCGAACGGTTTCATAACCGGCGGCCGTCACAAAACCGTCACGTTCCGGAGCGCACCTAGGCGCTAGGCTACGCGCGGATGTTTCGTGTCCTGGTGGTGGATGACGACGCCGACATCAACGAGTCGGTGCAGGCGGGGTTGAGGCTGGCCGGCTTCGACGCCGTCGGTACGTTGACGGGCGAGGCGGCGCTGGCCGAGACGGATCGGTGCTGTCCCGATCTGGTTCTCCTCGACCAGATGTTGCCCGACATCGACGGCGCCGAAATCTGTCGACGCCTGCGGGGCGCCCCGCGCACCAAGCACATCCCGGTGGTGTTCTTGACGGCGCGCGGCGGCGAGGCGGCGCGCATCGGCGGGCTCGCCCTCGGCGCCGACGACTACATCGTCAAGCCCTTCAGCATGCAGGAGCTGGTGCTGCGGCTCCGGGCGGTCCTGCGGCGCGCGACGCCGGTCGAGCTGCGGCTGCCGCCGGAATGGCTGCAGCTACGCGATCAATTTAGGGTCTGGAACAGCTACGCCGAGATTCACCTGGCGCGGGGCGAGTGGCGCGACTGCCTGGAGGTCTCGCGCAGCATCCTGCACAACTGCGAGAAGGCGCTCAGCCCCGGCGAACGCGCCGCGATCTACCAGCGTCTGGCCACCTGCTCCGAGAAGCTCGGGGACGTGCCGGCCAAGCGCGCCTGGCAAGATCTCGCCCGGATTGGTTAGAACAGGAACCCTGGGAGGGTTCCTGCGACCTCCCGCGAAGAGGTCGTACGAGCAAAGCTCGTCCGCCCTCA
>JADGRB010000506.1 GCA_017881315.1 Pseudomonadota bacterium | reverse complement strand
CAACGATGGCGTGGCCGAAGTGTTCGACTGGTACTTCAACTCGGGGGACGTCGAATTCCACACCGGAGGGTCGGACCCCATGACGTTCAAGGTGTCTGGGCCGAGCGCCGACCACCTTCGCGGTCTCACGTCCGGACTCGGTGCCATGCTCACCGGTCGACGCACTTTCGAGGTCGCCCGAGGCTGGGGCGGAAATCACGCTTGGGGACCAGCATTCGTCCTTACCCACCATATCCCCGCCGGATGGCCGCGACCCAACTCGACTGTCCACTTCGTGACCGACGGCATCGAGAGCGCCGTGAACCAAGCCAAAGCCGCCGCCGCCGGGAAGTCCGTTGGGGTCCACGGCGCTGACACCATCCAGCAGTGTCTGAATGCTGGCCTCCTCGACGAAATCCACGTCGACATCGCGGCGGTTCTTCTTGGCTCCGGAGTTCGACTCTTCGACCACCTTGCCGGCACGCCAGCCGTCCTCGGCAACCCGACGGTGATCCAGGGCGTTGGCGTTACACACCTGCGCTACCCAGTACGCAAGGCGTAGTCCTACCCCACACCTTTCCGCCCGGCGGTGAGCTCCGTGGCGTAGCGCCGGATGAACGCTCACCCCCATCGGAGCCCGGGCTCACCCGGGTTCGCTGGTGAGCTCGAACCCTTCGTCTTGCCAGCCTGTGACGCCGCCGATCATCTTCTTCACGCGCCGGCCGAGGCGGGCGAGCGCCACCGCCGCGCGATCCGCGCCATTGCAGTGGGGCCCGGAGCAATAGACGACGAACAGCGTATCGGCGGGATGGGCCGCCAGGCTGTGCTCCGTGATACGGCGGTGAGGCAGGCTCGCAGCGCCGGGCAGGTGCCCAGCCGTGAATGCCGCCGGGCTCCGCACATCGAGCACGACAAAGCCCGGATGGCCCGCTGCGAGGGCAGTGTGCACGTCCCAGCAGTCGGTCTCGTACGCCAGCAGGCGTTGGAAATGCGCGAGAGCCTGCTCGGGCTCCGCTGCGGGAATGTCGGTAACGGGTCGTTCGGCGCTGGGCAAGTTGGGCATCGAGGGTCTCCTTCAGGTGACGGACAGATTCTCCCGGATCGCCGCCCCCGATGGCGATGGGCAGAAATGACAATCTTCGTTAAGATCCTGCCATGCCCAAACTCGATCGCCGTCGCGTGGTCGCGCTCGCCTACGATGGCCTCTGCACCTTCGAGTTTGGGATCGTCGTCGAGATTTTTGGGCTGCCGCGCCCGGAGTTTGGAGCCTCGTGGTATCGGTTCCAGGTCTGCTCGCTGGATCGCGGTCCCTTGAAGGCGACCGGGGGCGTGACGGTACGGGCCGAGGCCGGCCTGTCCGCGCTACGGGGCGCCGGCACCATTGTCATTCCGGGCTGGAGAGATGCGAGCGAACGGCCGCCCAAGGCCCTGCTGGCTGCGCTGCGCGCGGCGCACGCCGCAGGCGCGCGGCTCGCGACAATCTGCTCCGGCGTCTTCGTGCTCGCAGCCGCCGGATTGCTCGATGGAAGACGGGTCACCACGCACTGGCGCTATGTGGAGCGCCTTCGGGCAAGTTATCCCAGCGTGCGCGTGGAGCCGGATGTGCTCTACGTCGACGATGGTGACATCCTGACCTCGGCCGGTAGCGCGGCCGGGATCGACCTGTGCCTTCACATCGTGCGCCGCGACCACGGCGCCGAGATCGTCAATCAGGTGGCCAGGCGGCTGGTGATGCCGCCGCACCGGGATGGTGGGCAATCGCAGTACATTCCGGCTCCGACCCGGAGTGACACGACCGGTGGCCTTGCGGCCCTGCTGGAGTGGGCGCGAGGCAGGCTGGGCGAGGACCTGGCGGTCGAGCGGCTCGCGCGCCGGGCGGCCATGTCGCCTCGGACCTTCGCCCGACGTTTTCGCGGAGAGACAGGAACGACGCCACACAGGTGGCTCACGCATCAGCGGCTCCTGGCTGCGCAACGGCTGCTCGAGGCCAGTCGCGCCTCGATAGAGGAGGTTGCCGCCACGGTGGGGCTCAAGACGGCGGCCAGCCTTCGGCTTCACTTCAGACGCGCGCTCCGCACCACACCCACCGGATACCGCCGCCAGTTTTCCAGACGCGCCCCGTGATATGCGGCCGACCGTCAACTCTTGCCGCCCATAACGCCGTTACGCTTGGTATCGTGTTTGCTGCGCCGTGAAGTCCGCTATCGTTTGGGACACTCTTGAGACTCAAGGTCGCATCGATCGCCGCCGTCGTTCTGGTGGGAACGTCTGCCCTGGCGGCCGGTCTGCTCGGGACGCGTAGCCCGGCAGTGGGTGGCGACCAGAATTGCACGGCGTCCGACGGGCGGATCGTGGTCGATCTGGAGAAGCACACGCTCGCTTTGTGCGACAGGGATCATCTCGTCGCGGCGTTCGCTGTCCGCCTCGGCAGAGGTGGCATCGGCAAGACGCGAGAAGGCGATGGGAAGACACCGGTTGGCACGTATTCTCTCGGTGAGCCGCGGCCCTCGACCCGATACGGCACCTTCATCCCGATCGACTTTCCCACCGCCGAACAGAAGAAGAAGGGCTACACGGGCAGCGCTGTCGGAGTCCACGGGCCGCCCCGGTTGGTCAAGTGGATGGGCAGCCTGGTCAACACCTTCGATTCCTCTGACGGTTGCGTCGGGGTCGCGCGCGACGCGGAAATCCAAACGATCGCAGAATGGGTACGCGCCGCCTCGGTGCGAACCATCGAACTTCGTTGAAAGCGAGAGAAGACCAGTGCGCGCACTGTTGACAGCCGTCGGAACA
>JADGRB010000253.1 GCA_017881315.1 Pseudomonadota bacterium | reverse complement strand
CCGTCGATCGCGCGCCTGCCCATCTGGCGACCATCACCCGGCGCGGGACCGAGGTTCGAGTCGACGTCGACGCGGATCCCGCGGTGCGGATCCGCGCACGCGGCCAGCCGGTCACGTCGCTGATCCTGCGCTCGGACGCCGAGCCGAATCCGGACGAGCTGATGGCGGGGGCGCTCCCGAAGTCTTGGTGGACGTTGGGGTAGGTCTTGACCGCGCCGTCCCCGCTGTCGTTGTTCATGTTCGCGACCACGTACCAGTTGTTGTAGTCGCAGACATACAGGGTTTGCGACACCGGGTAGCTCGCGGCGTTCCAGGTGTCCGTGTCGACGTAGAAGTTGCCGATCGTGATTCCATCCTGCGGGTTGGAGGGATTGAGGGGCAAGACATGCGTCGGATTCGGACAGCTCGGCGATCCACTCTGGCCGCTCGCCCCGCCCATCGCGTGGCCGGCCGCCCCGCCTCCACCGCCGCCCGTCGCATGACCGGCCGCCCCGCCTCCACCGCCACCCGTCGCATGACCGGCCGCCCCGCCTCCACCGCCACCCGTCGCATGACCGGCCGCCCCGCCTCCACCGCCGCCCGCGTCCTCGATGGACGTTCCGGGCGTGCCGCTGCTCCCGCAGCCCCCCTGTGCGCCGAGCGAGATCACGATTAGCGTCGCGCCCGCGAGGCCGCAATGACGCCCGCGCTGCCGCCACATCGCGCTCACCGTCACAGTGTGCGCCCGTTCGATTCTAAAAGGACACCCACACCGATCAGCCTTGACGCGTTCGGCTAAAATGCACCACGATCCAGTGAGCGGTCTGCAATCCGCGGCCACTAGAGCGCCGCCAAGAACGCTTGCAGATCGGCCGCTTCCTCATCGGTGAACCCGAACTCGAGCGCCTCACTGTAGAAGGCCACCACGTCGGCGAGCGTGCGCGCCGAGCCGCCGTGAAAGTAGGGCGAGCGCGCGCCCAGGCCGCGCAGCGATGGTGGCTTGAACCGACCCACGTCGGCAAATTTTCCGGTGATCAACGCGCGCCCCGGATCGGTGGTCTGCAGGACGTTGCCGGTGCTGAGCTCCGTCAAGGTGTAGAGCGGCTGGTCCGCCTCACGCCGGGCCCCATCCGAGGTGCCGATGTTGAAGAATGAGCCGTTGACGTTGGTCCCGACGTTCGATTGCGAATGGCAACCCTGGCACGGGCCCTTGTCATTCGTCCGACGGCGGGTGTTGAACAGCTCCTGTCCGCGATAGATCGCCGCATACTTCGAATCGGGGCTGTTCTGGTACGCATCGAACAGGTCCCATCGCGCGGCGACGATGGCCTGGCTCGCCAGATTCTCGGCATCCCCGTGACCACCATCGATATCGAGACGGCCGACCTCACGATCGAAGGTCTGCGCCGTGAAGAGCCCCTTTTCGAATCCGACGATCTCGCCCGCCACCGCGGGATCGAGCGGCGTGGCGCGCTGGGCGTGGCCTTGGGTCGCCGCGTTGGCCTGGGTCGCGAGCGCGGCCTCCAGCGTGTCGCCGCTGATTCGTCCATCCCACATGACGGTGGAGACAAACTCGAGGTTGGTCGCCGGAAGCGGGCGCCGAAACAACGACAGCTCCGCGGCGCTCGCAAAGCCGTACGGATCGTCGACCGCGGTCAGCTCGAAGTCGGCACCCTCGGGAATGCCGATGCCGACACGGATCGTTCCGCGGCTCAACAACATGCTGAAGGCGGCACGCCGGTCGCGGACAGTCGACACGTCCGCGTTGGGCGAGTTCGAGCCATCGACAGTGCGAAAGATCGGGGCGGTGCCACGCGACGCATTGAACATGCGTTGAGTGGCGGCCGGCGAGATCGTCCAGCCTTGATCGATCACGTGGCAGGTGGCACAGGTCCGTTGGTTGGTACCGAGCTCTTTGAAGAAGGGACCCTGCATGTCGATGCTGCCCGCGACGCTAAATGTCGTCGCCGCGCCCAACGGGTCCCGCAACGGGACGTTGTTCGGCAAGTGGAACTGCGCAGGCAGGCCCGCGGTGGGTACACCGATGTTGGTGGCCGCCGGATTGGGCGGCGTGGCACTGTTTAGCGCCGCTTCCGTGGTCTGCACTGGATCGACCTCGCCGGGTTCCAGGCTCGTACAACCGGCGAGAGATAGGGCAATTACCAAACAACGCTTGATCGTCATGAGACCTCCGCTTTGTGAGAACCCCTGTCGGGTCAACGAAGTCTCGAAGAGCAAGGCGAGTGCCATGGTGGATACCTGCCCTACCAGGCCACGCGGAGCCTGATTGTCCGGGCTGGAGGTCGTTGCCGCACGCGTTCCCGAGGAAGCCAGGTCGGGTTGTCGGGACCGTCGGCACCGACTCGTCGCGCAAGTCTTGCCCAAAGTGCGCGCCGTTTTCCGAGGGTGCGCAAGTACGCGCCGAGGTATCGCCTGCGGTGCGGTCCCCGCCGCTGAGGGCACCGACGAAGCCGCTCAGGGAGCTCAGATTGGTCGAATCGCTCGCGAGCTGACTGGTGTCGCCGGCTGCGCCGCCCTAGCCTCCCGCATCGCCGGTGCCCGGCATGGCCCCGCCTCCGCTGCCCGACGATCCGCCGCTCGACGCTCCGTCACACGAGGGGACGTCGTCAATGATGTCGATCGTCGCCCGTTCGCTTCCGCCGCGTTCGCCTATAGAGTATTTCTAGCACCCGAGTTACCGTCGACGAGGCGGAGACCATCTGATGAACCGTTGGAGAATCGATATGGCGTTTGGCCGTTTACTGGCGGTGGTCGGTGCCGTCGGTCTGGTCGTTGCCGCCTCTGGTTGTTCGAGTGGCGCTGGCGGCGGATCGGGAAGAGGTGGCATGCCCGGCACGGGTAATACGGCGGGAACTGGTGGGCGGCCGGCAGGCGGCTCCGGCGGTAGCCCGAATGCAGGCACCGGCGGCACAACCGGCGTCGCAGGCGGTGGCAGCGGTGGCAGCAGCGGTGGCAGCGGTGGTCGCAGCGGCGGCGGCAGCGGTGGCAGCGGTGGTCGCAGCGGCGGCAGCGGTGGCGTCGCTGGGTCGGGCGGGAGGACGGGCTCCGGCACCGGCGGTGTGTCGGGCACAGCGGGAATCACCGGCGGCGCGGGCGCTCCTTCCACCGGCGGAATGTCGGGCGGCGGTGGGACGCCCTGCACGTCGCCACAGGGAGGCGGGGGCGGGAACACGACGTGCAGTCCGCCCGCGCCTCCTTCGGCCAAAGATTCGGTCACGCTCGATATGGCCATCGCCCAGGGCGCACCGACGTATTCCGGTTCCGGCTTCATCTACGGCATCTCCGAAGACGGCACGCAGCCACCCACCGCCCTGCTGAGCGACATCAAAGTGAAAGGGTTCCGCGCCGGGCGCGGAGTCACTGGAGGCTGCGGACAGACGGCCTGGGACACCCACTGGAAGGTGATTAAGGGGTACTACTCGAAGGCGAAGGAGATGGGAGTGCCGATGCAGATACTGGTCAGCGACGACTACCAGTATTCGTGCACGCTTCCCGGAGCTGGCGGCGATTGGACGACGTTCACAACCTTCATGGGCCAGCTCATCGACAACGTGAAGGCCAATGGCATGACCGGTCCCGACGTGCGCTGGGAGCTCTGGAACGAGGCCGATTACAGCGGCTTTTGGACAGGAACCCAGGCTCAGTGGCTGGATACCTGGAGCCACGCCTACCAGCAGATTCGCGCCGCGATACCCGGCGCCATCATCGAGGGGCCGAGCCTCGCGTCGGGCGCTGGCGGTTCCTGGATGAACGCCTTCCTCGACTACTGCAAGACCAACAACGTCATGCCGGATTACATCACCTGGCACGAAGCTGGCGGGGGGGGCGATCCGGTGGGCGACGTGGCCACGATCAATCGCGCGCTTTCGACCCGCGGAATCACGGGCGTGAAAGGTTTCGACCTCAACGAATATGGGTCGTCAAGCGAGCAGAACCCGGGCCACTCCGCCTGGTTCCTGGCGAGATTCGATCGGGCGGGCATCGAGGGTATGCGCAGCAACTGGGCCGGCGGATCGCAGTTCTTTTCGAACATGGGGGACCTCGTGGCGGCCAACTGGCAGCCGGACAGCCAGTATTGGATCTACAAGCGCTACGCCGATCAGACCGGCTCTCGGACCAGCGTCACGGCCGGAACGCAGGTGGACGCCGTGGCCTATCAGGATGCGTGCGCCGCCAAGTCCATCATAGTGGTGGGTAACAAGGGCGGTGTGACGGGGGCGGTCAACGTCGTCCTCAAGAACATCCCGGGTTGGCTGCAGACCGGCGGCTCAACGAAGGTCCTCCTGGAAAAGATGCCGACAGGCAATGCGGCACTCAACGCCCCGATGGTCGTCACGAATGCCGCCGCTACCGTGACTTGCAATGCGATGACCGTCACCATCGACTGGGCCACCGCCGCCGACGGTTACGTCGTCACTTTGAGCCCGCCCTGAGCAGCGTCCGAGGCGGTCCCCCCGGAACGGGTCCTCTCGTCAGTCGCCCGACGATAAGCAACGTGATCGCCAGCACCGGCGTGGGGGTTCAAATCTTGCAGCGGCAAGAGAGTCCCGGCATTCCCGGGATGAGGGCCGCACGCCATGTCGCAACACGATCAGCACTGGGACAGAGCTCAGACCCTGCGAGGATTCGGGCGGTTCGCCGAATCACCGACCTTCTCGGGCGGTGGTAACCCGGGCTTCATTCAAGTCGGTGCCCGCGTGAGCCAGACCGGACAGGTCTTCGAAACGAACGCCGGCCCGGGCTCGGGCCCGATGGTGATCAAGCTCCTGGCCTGGGGCGTCGGGCTCGACGAGCGGGTGGTCCACGATTTCACACGCGAGGCGATGACGGTGGCCAATCTGCGTCACCCCCACATCGTCCAGGTGAGGGACGCAGGGACTCTGCCCGATGGAACGCCGTTCATCGTGATGGAGCGGCTCCGCGGCGAGACGCTGGAAAAGGCGGTCGATCGGGGACCGATGCCGACGCTCGAGCTGCTGGCGATTCTGCGCGGCTTGGCCTCAGGGCTGTCGGCGGCGCATGCCGCGGGCGTCGTCCACGGGGATTTGCGCGCCGACAACGTCTTCATGGCGGACGTGGCCGGATATGGGCGGGGCTTTCCGAAACTGTTGGATTTCGGCGTCGCGCGCCTGACCGCCGCAGCCCGTACCCAGGGCCACGTGGCGTATCAGCCTCCGGCCGAAGCGAGGCCGTGGGACCGGCTACCGGACCTCGCCGGTGGCAACGACGAATTGTCGGATCAGCTCGCGCTGGCAGCCTTGACCTATCAGTTGCTCACCGGAACGGACCACGGCGTCTTCGAAGTGCTGAGCCGCGCGATGAGCGAAAATCCCGCGCAGCGGTTCAACTCGGTGACGTCATTCCTCAACGCCCTCGAGGAGGCCCTCTTGGCGGCTGGGACGCCTCCGGCGGTGATGCTGGCCCCACCGCGGCCGGCCACGCCGGAGCCGGCGTCGCTGACGCAGCAATTCTTCGCCGACGGAGAGCGGCAGGACATCGCGCACGCCCAGGGCACGGGGCGCGACGGCGAGGAAGAAGATGATGATTCCGGCGCCGAGGAGATCGCAGCCCTCTCGAGCACCTTCGACCGGGTTCCGCGGAATCGCACGCGCATGCTCGGGGCATTGTCGCTCGCTCTGGCCTCCGCCGTCCTCATGGGGTGGACGGCCCTGGCTCTTTCCCGAGCGCGCGGCTCGGCGGGGCCACTGTCGACCGAAACCCCCTCTTGGGTCGTCGCCCCTCAGTTGAAGGCTTCGCCGCCGACGACGGCCCGGGTGCGGGTCGCCGTCCGTCGCGCGCGGGTGGCCAGCGCTTCCGGATCCGCGCGGCCGTCGCGCACCGAGCCGCCGCCGGCGGCCCCGATGTCGGGGCCGCCACCTGCAGCCTCGACTGCCACTGCGCTCCCCCATGCGACGGCAACCTCCGCACCCTTCGCAGATCCGTCCCCAGCAGCCGCGACACCCGCGCCCCTGACAGACGAAGACTTTACCCGGCCCTGGGAACAAACCGACGGCGAACCGACCGAGGCGCCTCGAGCGTCCGAGGGGCCTGCGTCCGACGCGCCTCCAGCATCCGAGGCACCTCCGGCATCCGAGGCACCTCCGGTATCCGCCGCGCCTCCTGGGTCCGACGCGCCTTAGACCGCTTTCACGTGAAGCGAGGCAGTAGACTGCGATAGAGTCGCCGGGTGATCCGATCGACTCGCGGTGTCGTGTTGCTCCTTCCTCTGGTCATGTCCGCCGTGGTCGGCGCCGGTTGCAAGAAAGACCAGCAGTCGTTGGTGCTCGTGGAGCTCAAGCTGTCGGCGGGTGCACCCGACGCGACCGGTCTGAAGTCCGTGACGTTGATGGCGACGCCGGGGCCGACGGCGACGTTTCCGCTGTCGATGCTATCCGCGAACACCGGCATCACCCTCGGTCTCTACTTCTCGGGAGACGTCACCGGCAACGTGCAGATTGTCGCGACCGCCGTTCCGCAGAGCGGCTGCGCCGGCTTCCACGGCAACGGCTCCGTCACGATAGGCGCGCCCGGCGCCACGGAGTCGATCACGATCACGATGGTAGCCGCCGATGCGTGCCTGCCCGACGGCGGCGCGGCGGGCAGCGGCGGCGGCCGGGGCGGCACCGGCGGCAGCAGCACCGCCGGCACAGGCGGCGGCAACACCGCCGGCACTGGCGGCGGCAACACCGCCGGCACAGGCGGCAGCAGCACCGCCGGCACAGGCGGCCGCGGCACCGGCGGCACCGGCGGCAGCAGCACCGCCGGCACAGGCGGCAGCAGCACCGCCGGCACGGGCGGGCGCAACACCGCCGGCACAGGCGGCAGCAGCACCGCCGGCACAGGCGGCAGGAACACCACCGGCACGGGCGGCGGCTTCGGCGGCTCCGGCGGCGGTGCCGGCATGGGCGGAATGGCCGGTTATCCGTCGATCGCGGGTTGCCGAACGTTCGCACACTGCACGACCAGCTGCCCGAACACGTCCGTGAGTGCCGTCGCGATATCGCCCAGCGGCCAGCTGGTCGCGAGCGCCGGCGACGACGGCCGGGTCAAGATCTGGAGCTTCGACGGACGCACGCTGACCGCGACCGGAACCGTGCTGACCGGTTTCGCCGGCACCGGCGTCGCGTTCTCACCGGACGGGACCCGTCTGGTCTACACCTCGACCACGACGCTGAGGACGTACACCGTGGCCGGCTGGGTTGCGGGGACGACCTTGCTCAACGATGGCAGCAGCAACGAGTTCGTGAGCGCCGCGTTCACCCCCAACGGTCAGCGCATCGTCAGCGCCGACGCGATCGGATCCGCGGGCGGCGACGTCTTCGCCCACGAGGTCGGCGGCAGCGCGCTGCCCGCGCTCACCAAGCACGTCGCCCGCCAGCCGGCGTCGCTGGCGGTGTCGAAGGTCGCGGCCAGCGACGGGAGCGTCGGCGTCGTGGTCGG
>JADGRB010000023.1 GCA_017881315.1 Pseudomonadota bacterium | reverse complement strand
GATGCCGAGGCGCCGGTGAATCAACCCGATGAGCTCGCGCTTGTTGGCCTGCTTGACCGCATAAAGCCCCTCCAGGAGGTCTTCATCGTCGGCGTGGGCGGTCAGCGCCTGCAGGCGCGACAGCTCGGGCGCGTCGATCCACCCCGAGCCGAGGCGGCTCGAGAGCAGGCGGGTCAGACGCGGGTTCGAGTGCAGCAGCCAGCGGCGCGGCGTGACGCCGTTGGTCTTGTTGTTGAAGCGCTCCGGCCACAGCTCGTGAAAATCGGTCAGAAGCTGGGTGGTCACCAGGTCCGAATGCATCTTGGCCACGCCGTTGACGCTGTGGGCGCCGACGGTGGCCAGGTGGGCCATCCGCACCTGCTTGCGCGGCGACTCCTCGATGATCGACATGCGCGCGAGACGCTGGTCGTCGCCGGGCCAGCGCAGCTGCACCTGCCAGAGAAAGCGTTGGTTGATCTCGCAGATGATCTGCAGATGCCGCGGCAGCAACCGCTCGAACAGCGCGACCGGCCAGCGCTCGAGCGCCTCGGGCATGAGCGTGTGGTTGGTGTAGCCGATGGTCCGAAGGGTGATCGACCAGGCGGCGTCCCACTCGAGCCCCTCGTCGTCGACCAGCACCCGCATGAGCTCGGCCACCGCGATCGACGGGTGGGTGTCGTTGAGCTGGATCGCGAACTTGTCCGGGAACGCTTCGAAGGTGGCGTGGCGCGCCTTGAACCGGCGGATGATGTCGGCGATCGAGCAGGCGACGAAGAAATACTGCTGCTTGAGGCGCAGCTCCTTCCCCTCTTCGCTCTGGTCGTTCGGGTAGAGGACCTTGGAGATGTTCTCGGTGTCGATCTTCTCTTCGACCGCGCGCCGAAAATCCCCCTCGTTGAAGAACTGCAGGTCGAAATCGCGGGTCGCGCGGGCCGCCCACAGGCGTAGCGTGTTGGCGGTGTCGTTGCGGTGTCCCACGATGAACGAGTCGTAGGGCAGCCCGATCACGGCGCGGGTGTCGACCCAGTTGGCGCGCATCCGGCCGTCGCGATCGGGCTGGAACAGGACCCGCCCACCGAAGCGGACGGTCTGCGCATCCTCGTGGCGTGGCAGCTCCCAGGCGTTGCCGAGCTGCAGCCAGTTGTCGTGCTGCTCGATCTGACGGCCGCCGTCGATCTTCTGCTCGAACATGCCGAAGTCGTAGCGAATGCCGTACCCGATCGCGGGCAGCTCCAGGGTCGCCAGCGAATCCATGAAGCAGGCCGCCAGCCGCCCGAGGCCGCCGTTGCCGAGCCCGGGGTCCCCTTCACACTCCAGGATCTCGCCCAGATCGAACCCATGGTCGGCGGCCAGCTCCACGGCCGCGTCGTAGAGATCCATGTTCATGAGGCAGAGGCCCAGGCTGCGACCGGTCAGAAACTCCGACGAGAAGTAACAGACCCGTTTGACGTCCTCTTCGACGTGCGTGCGCTGCGTGGCCAGCCAGCGGTGCACCAGCCGGTCGCGCACGGTGTGGGCGAACGCGTGGTAAAAATCGAGCGGCACGGCGTCGCGCAGCTCCTTGGCGCAGGTGTGCACCAGGTGGTCGGCCACGGCGGCGCGGAAATCGGTCGCCTGCAGGCTGGCGCGCCGGCCGCCGTTGTTTCTGGCGCGAGGCTCCCCCTCCCCCACCGGTCGTGGGGACGCGGCAGTCGACATCGAGAACAGCTCATCACGAATGTGACGGCGGCCGCGTTTCATCCGTGTCTGAGTTGTGTAAACGCCTCCCTTTACGACGAAGTTTCCCGGAATTTTCCGGGTCGAAAGCTGCCGGAAACAGTTGCCGGCGTACCATGACTCTCGCATGGCTCCCATCGCGCGCGCCGACAGCCAGGAGTCCGACTATCGGGTTCACGACAGCGGCGACCGCACGCTGGACGGAATCTTCCGCCTGATCGGCTTCGGGGAGCGCGAGGAGCCGCTCGAGGAGGTGCTGACGGCGATGTGCGGCGACGTCGCCTCCATCGCGCGCGCCGACATCGCCAGCATCTACGTGCGAGAGGGCGAGGGCGAGAGCGAGCACTTCACCATGCGTGGGAACGTCGGCTTCCCGCGCCAGGCGCTCGGGCGGGTGCAGCTCGGCCGCGGCGAGGGGATCACCGGCTTCGCGGCCGACCGACTGCGGCCGGTGTCGGTCGCGATCGCCGACCGCGACGAGCACTTCAAGTACATCCCGGGCCTCGGCGAGGAGCGGTTTCCGGTCCTGCTGGCGGTGCCGGTGCTCCGCGGCGGGGCCGCGGCCGGCGTCTTGGTGCTGCAGCGGCGCGCGAACGCCGCCTTCACCCCCGAGGAGGTGGTGCTGGCCACCGCCCTGGCGGCGGTCATCAACCACGCGCTCGAGCGCGGCGAGGAGCGAGAGCGGCAACGGGCCCAGGACGCCGATCGCCGGACGGTGCGCCTGCACGGCCTTCCGATCGTCGGGGGCACCGCGATGGGTCGGGCCGAGGTGCTGCCCACGCTGGCGGCGCTGGCCCGAACCGAGGCCACCGGCGCCGCCGCACCGGGGGTCAACCAGCTCGAGGCCACCTTGCAGCGGCTGCGGGCCGACCTGCGCCGCGCGGCCGAGGCCACCGGCGGACCGGCCGCGCGCGAGATTCTGTCCCTGTCGCTGATTCTGGAAGACGAACGCTTTCGCGGCCGCCTGGCCGAGGCATGCGCCGCGGGCGCGCCGATCAAGATGCTGTCGGAGCTGGCGCGCGCCTACGCGCGCGTTCCATTCAGCGCGGCCTCCGGCGACGAGGCGACCGCCGAGCTTCTGGGCGCGCGCGCCGCCGAGATCGAAGATCTGTGCGTCCTGGCCCACGCCGCGACGACCGGAACGCGGCCGCTGGTGCGGGCGGGCGCGATCCTGGTCAGCGAGCACCTGCGCCTCTTCTCCACCGCCCACGCGATCGCCGCCGGGGCCTCGGGCTTCGTGGTCGACGACGATGTCGCCGTGGACGGGGGGCCGGCGGCACTGGTGCGGGCGGCCGGACGACCGCTGCTGGCCTCCGCGAGCGGCGTCTTTTCCTGGCTGCACCCCGGCGATCTGGTGGTGGTCGACGCCGACGCGGGCGTCGTCCGGGTCAACCCGCCCGCGACGACCGTCGCCAGCTTTCGAAACGCCGCCCGCTGAGCCCGCGGTTCATTTGATGACGGGCCGCCCGGCCGGTCCGGTGGCGCTGACGCGCCAGATCGAATTCGAGCCGTCGTCGGTGACCATCAGCGCGCCGTCCTTGGCCACCGCCACGCCGACCGGTCGGCCCCAGACGTCGCCGGTCGCCGTCACGAAGCCGGTCAGAAAGTCTTCATAGTCTCCCTCGGCCCGATCGCGGCCGTGCAGCGGGACCCGGATGACCTCGTAGCCGGTGCGGACGGTCTTGTTCCAGGAGCCATGCTGGGCCGCGAAGACGTCGCCGCGGTACTCGGCCGGAAATTGCGCGCCGTCGTAAAACACCATCTCCAGCGAGGCGTCGTGCGACTCCAGCAGCACGTCCGGCACCAGGACCTTGCCGGCCAGCTCCGGATGCTTGCCCGCGTGCCGCGGATCCGGGTGTGCCCCCAGGTAGAACCAGGGCCAGCCGTAAAAGCCGCCCGGCTCGACGTGCGTGATGTAGTCGGGGACCAGATTGTCCCCCAGCCGATCGCGCTCGTTGACGGACACCCACAGCTCGCCGCTGCGCGGGTGGACCGCGATGCCCACCGCGTTGCGAATCCCCCATGCGAAGACCCGGCGGCTCTTCCCGTCGGCGTCGAACTCGAGGACGTCGGCGCGTTCGAATTCCGCCGGGTTGCCGTCGGTGTCGTCGTTGTTCGAGCGCGAGCCGACCGAGACGTAGAGCTTCTTGCCGTCCTTCGAGAAGGCGAGGTCGCGGGTCCAGTGGCCGCCGCCGCGCAGCCGACCGCCGCCCGGCAGCGCCGGCACCACGGTCTCGGCGGGGCCGCGCGCCTCGAGGTCGCCGCTCCGGTACGGAAAGCGCACCACCGAATCCGTGTTGGCGACGTAGACCCAGCGGGGATCGTTCCCGGCCGGATAGAAGGCGATGCCGAAAGGCTGCCGCAACCCCTTCGCGAAGAGCGCCGTCCGTGTGGCGCGCCCGTCGGGCCCGAGGCCACGGAGCAAACGTACGGCGCCAATCTCGCTCTCGGCGACCAACAGATCGCCGTTCGGCGCCGTCCGGACGAGGCGGGGGTTCGCCAGGCCTTCGGCGTAGAGCTGGACCTTGAAACCGGCGGGCGCCGCCGGCCAGGCGTCTTTCGGCCGCGGCACCAGGCGCGGCCCGTTGTCGACCGACTCGGCCGCGTTGGGCGGCGGCAGGTCGCGCACCGTGATCTTGTGTGAAGCGCCCGGACGCTCGCCTCGATAGTCGGAAAACGGTGGCTTCGGCGCCGGCGCCGCGCGGGCCAGCAGCACGGAGGTGCCCACCAAGATCGACGCTGTCACGGCCCCGGCGATGGGGCGCGACGACCGCAGT
Organism: Pseudomonadota bacterium; assembly: GCA_017881315.1. Taxonomy (GTDB): domain Bacteria; phylum Myxococcota_A; class Polyangia; order Fen-1088; family Fen-1088; genus JADGRB01. The sequence continues at coordinate 24,469 of JADGRB010000023.1, read as the reverse complement.
GATAAGGAGTAACCTCTTGCCCTCCGCATTCGATGGCTCACCATAGCAACGTCAATATGAGACGGTCTCGTCTTTTGGCACTGGCTCTCGTGGCGGCGAGCCTGCCGCCGATTGCCAGCGCGCGCGCGGCCGATGCCCCGCGCGTCGAGCCCCTCATCGCCGCCAAGGGCGCCGAGGGCGACTACCTGCGCCTGCTCCACCGGGACATTCATTTTCGCTGGGCGGTGCAATTCCTCGAAGGTGTGGCCGCGAAGCGGCCCGCGAATGACCCGATCAACAACAGCAAGCTCGAAGCCGAGGTGCTGTTCACGGTCCGCTGGGACGGAAGCCCGGCCGAGGTGACGTTGAGCGAGGGCTCCGGCAACACGGAGTTCGACCGGATGGCGATCTTCGCGGTGAAGGGAGACCGTCCCTTCGCGGTTCCGCCGATCGACGTCTATGGCGATGACGGTGTGGCGCATTTTCGCTGGATCTTCGCGCGCGACTACCGGCGCTGCTCGGGCGGTGAAGTGCGCCGGGTCGAAGCCTCGCTGGCGGACGCGCTGCCCCGGCTCTTCGTGCAGGGGCGCATGAAGGAGGCGCTCCTGCGGGTGGCCCGCTACACCCGCGGCGGCGACAACAACGCGATGTCGACCTTCGCGCGGGCCTGGCTCTCGCGCCCCTTTCCGGACGCCGCGCTCGACACGCGCGCCGCGGCCGCGCTGGCCCGGGCCGGCGACGCGCGCCAGGCCGATCGGCTGCGGCCGGCCCTCGGGCGGCCGGAGAGCGCGGCCGTCGCCGCGCCGGCGCTGGCGGCGCTCAAGATCGATCTCTGTCCGCTCATCAAACCGCGCCTGCGCCTCGGGGATCCGGACGGGATCGCGCTGGGCGCGCGGATCTTGTCCGCGGCGGGGGCCGAGCTGCCACCGGCCTCGCCCTGCGTCGCCGCGATGAGCGACCTCTTCAAGACCGAGACGGTACCGGGATCGCTGCGCGCGACGCTCTTGCGGACGCTGGCCCTCGTGAGCCCGAGCGTCGTGCGGCATCTCGCGATGGGCGCGCTGGGGGACCCCGATCCGCACGTGCGCGCGGCGGGGGCCGAAACCTTCGCCCGCCCCGGCGGCGGTCGACCGTCGCTCTACCGCCTGCAGCCGCTATTGAAAGACGCCTCGCCCGAGGTGCGCGCGGCGGCGGCGGCGGGCATGATCCGCGCCTGCGGCGATCTGGCCGACGAATACGTGCTGCCGCTCTTCAAGGCGCGTGAATCGGAGCCGCTGGCCGCGATGGCCCCCGAGCTCGGAAAGCTGTCGTCGGCCGGATCGCTGGATCTGCTGGCCAAGATGGCCAAGCGCAACAATCCGGAGCTGCGGGCTCCGGTGCTGGCCGCGCTGGCCGCGCGCCAGGATGCGCCCGGACGCGCGCTGTACCAACCGGCCGCGCTGGCGGTGAAGAAGGATCCCTACGCGTCGGCCGAGGCGCGCCGGATCGTCTACGCCAGCGCCGACGTCAACGAGCTGGTGCCGCTCATGAAGGATCCCGCGGTCGGCCTGATGGCGTTCAAGGCGCTGCTCCGCGCGCAGCGGCACGCCGAGGCGATGGATTGGCTGGTCGGCTCGTTCGATCGGCTGCCGCCGGAGACCCTGATCGACGCCTTCGGCGCCTGGCTGGCCAACCCGCCCGCGCGCCCCGCCACCAAGCCGTGAGCGGCTCCGCCGTCCGCCGGCGATGACCATGCCGGCGACGACGTTTCCGCTCTGCTATCAGATCAACCCCCGGATTCTTCTGGGCGAGGCGGCCGGCGTCCGCGCCCCGACCCTCGACGATCTTCCCGACGCGCTCCTGGAGGGCGCCGCCGCCCGCGGGTTCGACTGGCTCTGGCCGCTCGGCGTCTGGCAGACGGGGGAAGCGGGGCTCCTCGCCGCGCGCGCCCCGGAGCTCCTCGAGGGCTACCGCCGCGATCTTCCGGACCTGCGCGACGACGACATCCACAGCTCGCCGTTCGCCATCACGGCTTACCAGGTCCACCGCGACTTCGGCGGCGATCCGGCGCTCGGCCGCCTGCGCGAGCGGATGGCCCGCCGCGGTCAACGCCTGCTGCTCGACTTCGTCCCCAACCACGTGGCGCTCGACCACCGGTGGATCGAAACCCACCCCGAATACTTCATCGCGGGGAGCGAAGACGATCTCCGCCGCGAGCCGCAGAACTACGCGGCCGTCACCACCTCGCGCGGCCGAGAGATCCTGGCCCACGGGCGCGATCCAAATTTTCCGGGTTGGCGGGACACGCTGCAGCTCAACTACCGGCACGCGGGGCTGCGCGAGGCGATGCTCGGCGAGCTCGAGCGCGTCGCCGATCGCTGCGATGGCGTCCGCTGCGACATGGCGATGCTCCTCGAGCCCGACGTGATCGGACGGGTCTGGGGCGAGCGCGCCCGACCGCGCGACGGGACGCCCCCCGTCGAGCAACCATTCTGGCCGGCGGCGACGGCGCGGGTCCGCCAGCGCCACCCGCGCTTCCTGTTCGTCGCCGAGGTCTACTGGGGCCTCGAATGGCGCCTGCAACAGGCGGGGTTCGATTTCACCTACGACAAATCCCTCTATGACCGGCTGCGCGCCGGCATCGCCGGTCCGGTCCGCGACCACCTGGCCGCCGATCCCGCCTTTCGCGATCGGTCGCTGCGCTTCCTGGAGAATCACGACGAGCTCCGGGCCGCCACCGCCTTCCCGCCGGATCGGCATCGCGCCGCCGCGGTGCTGGCGTTTCTCGCGCCCGGCGCGCGCCTCTTTCACGAAGGTCAGCTCGAGGGACGACGGGCGCACGCCTCGATTCAGCTGGCCAGGCGCGCCGCCGAGGCGCCCGACCAGGCGCTGCGCGAATTTTATGAACGGCTGCTCGGCTGTCTGCGACGCCCCGAGGTGCGCGGGGAAGACGCCCGCTGGCGCCTCCTCGAATGCCGGCCCGCGGGCGCGGGCCATCCGGCCGATCCGACCGATCCGACCAAGCGGGCCGATCCGGCCGATCCGGCCGATCCGAATTGGGAAACCTTCATCGTCTCGACCTGGGAGGCCCCCACCGGCAAGCTGGTGGTCGCGGTAAACTTCGGGCCGGCACCCGCGCGCTGCAACGCGCCCTTCGAACCGTCCGAGCCCGAAGGCGGCAGGCCCGCAGACCGCACGCTCAGCCTCAACGACCTTCTGTCCGAGGCGCGCACCCAGCGCGACGAGGCCACGCTCGCCCGCGAGGGGCTCACCCTCGAGCTGCCCGCCTGGGGCGCTCAGATTTTCGAAGTGAAGGCGGTCTGAACCTCAGCCCGCCTTGGCGTCCTCGCGCTGGCGCGCGAGATCTTCGATCAATCGAATCGCCAGCGCGGTCCAGCCGGTCTGGTGACTGGCCCCGAGACCCCGCCCGGTCTCGCCGTGAAAATACTCGTGGAACAGCACCAGGTTCTGCCAGTGCGGATCCGCGCTCCAGCGCGCGTCGCCCCCGTGACAGGGCCGGCGCCCGGCCCCGTCGGCCAGAAAGATGCGCGCCAGCCGCGCCGACAGCTCCCGCGCCACCTCTCGGAGGGTCAGCCCGCGCCCGCTTCCGATCGGACACTCGACCCGCAGATCGTCGCCGTAGAAGTGGTGGTAGCGCTCGAGCGCCTCGACCAGCAGGTAGTTGATCGGCATCCAGACCGGACCGCGCCAGTTCGAGTTGCCGCCGAAGAGCGCGCTCCGCGATTCGCCGGGCTCGTAGTCGACCTCCAGCATCTGGCCCCCGAAGTCGAATCGGTAGGGATGGGCCTGGTGGACCTTCGACATCGAGCGGATCCCCTGGGGCGAGAAGAACTCCGTCTCGTCGAGCATCGTGCGCAGCAGGCGCACCAGGCGATCGCGCGACGGGATGGCCAGCAGGACGTGTCCCTCGCCGCCGAACGTCACCTGTCCCGCCAGGTCGCGCCGGTTGTCCAAGAACCAGCGCATGCGCTTTCGAAAGGCGGGCAACCGATCGATGATCTCGTCCTCCAGGACCTCCGCCGCGATGAGGGGCAGAAGGCCCACCAGCGATCGCACGGAGACCGGGGCCTCGGTGCCGTCGATGTGCAATCGATCGTAATAGAAGCCGTCCTTCTCGTTCCAGAGGCCGCTGCCGCCGAAGTGGTTGATCGCCTCCGAGATGTGCACGAAGTGCTCGAAGAACTTGGTCGCCATGTCTTCGTAGGCGGCGTCGCCCGCCGCCAGCTCGAGGGCGATCGACAGCATGGTGAGGCAGTAGAACGCCATCCAGGCGGTGCCATCGGCCTGCTCCAGATAGTCCCCCGTCGGCAGGGGGCGCGAGCGGTCGAACACGCCGATGTTGTCGAGGCCCAGAAATCCGCCCGAGAACAGGTTCCGGCCCGAGGCGTCCTTGCGGTTGACCCACCAGGTGAAGTTGAGCGACAGCTTCTGGAACATCCGTTCGAGAAACAGCCGGTCGCGCCGACCCTCGCCGTCGACCGCGATCTTGTAGACCCGCCAGGCGGCCCAGGCTTGCGCCGGCGGGTTCACGTCACCGAAGGAATACTCGTAGGCCGGGAGCTGCCCGTTCGGGTTCATGTACCACTCGCGCGTGAGCAACAAGAGCTGCTCTTTGGCGAAGTCGGGATCGATGCGCGCGAACGGAATCATGTGGAACGACAGATCCCAGGCCGCGTACCAGGGGTACTCCCATTTGTCCGGCATCGAGATGACGTCGCGGTTGTAGAGCAGGCGCCAGTCGGAGTTTCGACCGGAGAGCCGGCTCACCGGCGGCGGCGGCTGGGTGGGATCGCCCTCCAGCCAGGCGTTGACGTCGTAGTGATAAAACTGCCTGGTCCAGAGCAGCCCCGCGTAGGCTTGGCGTACGACCAGGCGCTCGTCGGGCAGCAGCGGTCCGGTCTTCTGCCGGTAGAACTCGTCGGCCTCGCCGCGACGCGCCTCGAAGATCGCGTCGAAGTCGGCAAACGAGGACGCCTCGGTCGCAGCCGGAGGTGAGCCCCCGATCGCGGGCGCGACCGTCTCGTCCACGGCGCGCAGCCGGAGACGCACCCGCACCTCGCCGCCCGCGGGAACGGTCAACCGGTAGAGCGCCGCGGCCTTGGTCCCGGCACGCGCCGGGTTCACGCGGTCGACCCGGCCCCCGACGACGTAGTCGTGAAAGGCGTCCTTGCGATACGGCGTGGGATTGGGGGTCTGGAAGAGGCGCTCGAGGTTGGTTTCGTTCTCGGTGAAGATCAGCTCCGGCGCCCCGCCGGCCGCCGCTTCCACGGTGAGCCGAAACCGTCCCAGCGACGGGTGACGGACGTCGATCTGGTCCGCGCCCAGGGCGGCCAGCGACGGGCGCTGGTCGGCCCGCTGGTAACCCTCGCCCTGCCGGCCCCACGACCAGGTGTTGCGAAACCACAGCGTCGGCAAGAGCGCGAGCGGCGCCGCGTCCGGCCCGCGGTTCGCGACGGTGACGGCGATGCAGATGTCGTTGGGCGCCCCCTTGGCGTACTCGGCGAAGACGTCGAAGTAACGGTTGTCGTCGTAGATGCCGGTGTCGGTGATCTCGAATTCCAGGTCGTCCCGATTGCGCCGCCCATTCTCCTCGCAGAGGCGCGCGTAGGGGAACGCCCGCTGCGGATACTTGTAGAGCGCCTTGCCGTACGAATGCGTCGGCGTCGCGTCGAGATAGAAGTACTGCTCCTTGACGTCCTCGCCGTGGTTGCCCTCGGGGCCGGTCAAACCAAAGAGGCGCTCCTTGAGGATCGGATCGGCGCCGTTCCAGAGCGCCAGCGCGAAACAGAGGCGCCCCTGCCGGTCGCACAGACCCAGCAGGCCATCTTCGCCCCAGCGGTACGCCCGGCTGCGCGCGTGATCGTGCGGCAGGTAGCCCCAGGAATCTCCGTCGGCCGAATAGTCCTCGCGCACCGTCCCCCATTGCCGCTCGCTCAGATAGGGACCCCAACGCTTCCAGTCCTGGACGCGACGTTGGTCCTCGTCCAGCCTCTGCTCCTCGGCGCTGACGCTCACGGGTGCCCGGCATCTTAGCAATGGGAACCCTGGGAGGGTTCCCAAACCCTCCCGCGAAGAGCTACGGCGGGCAAAGCCCACCTTCGCTCACGCGATCTATCGGGAATCCCCGAGAGGGTTCCCAAACCCTCGAATTCTGATAGACCGGATCATCGTGATGCGCGCCAAGGGCTCGAAGCGGATCGCGGGGGTCGGCACCTCGATCTTCACCGAGATCACGGCGCTGGCGGTCCAGCACCAGGCGGTGAATCTGGGCCAGGGGTTCCCCGATTTCCCCGCGCCGGACTTCGTGAAGGAGGCGGCCGCCCGGCACATTCGCGACGACCGCAACCAGTACGCGCCCAGCGCCGGGCTGCCGCGCCTGCGGCGCGCCCTGGCCGACGACTGGCGGCGGATCGCGCCGGGCGGGCCCGACGTCGACCCGGAGACCGACATCACCGTCGGCAGCGGCGCGACGGAGCTGCTGCACGACGCGATCCTCGCCACCATCGATCCCGGTGACGAGGTGATCGTCTTCGAGCCGAGCTACGACGCCTACGGCCCGGACGTCGCGATGGCCGGCGGCGTGCTGCGTCCGGTGCCGCTGCTGCCGCCCGACTGGCGCTTCGACCTGGCGACGCTCGCGGCGGCGTTCGGCCCCCGCACGCGCGCGCTCATCCTGAACACGCCCCACAACCCGACGGGCAAGGTGTTCCGGCGCGACGAGCTGGAGGCGATCGCCGCGCTCTGCGCCCGCCACGACGTCCTGATCGTCAGCGATGAGGTCTACGCAGAGATCGTCTTCGACGCGCGTCACCTGCCGATCGCCTCGCTGCCGGAGATGTTCGAACGGACCATCACCATCGGCAGCATGGGGAAGACCTTCAGCGTCACGGGGTGGAAGGTCGGGTGGGCGATCGCGCCGGCGCCGCTCTCGGCCGCCGTGCGCGCCGTGCACCAGTTCGTGACCTTCACCAATTCGGCGCCTTTCCAGGAGGCGCTGGCCGACGTCCTGCCGATCGCGGCGCGCGACGGCAGCTACGACCGCCTGCGCGACGACTACCGGCGCCGCCGCGATCTCCTGGCCCGCATCCTCGACGCGGCCGGCCTGCCGACGCTACCGATCGGGGGCGCCTATTTCCTGCTGACCGACGTGGGCCACCTGGGGACGGGCGGCGACGTTGGCTTTTGCCGACGCCTGGTCACAGAGGTCGGCGTGGCCGCCATCCCAACCTCCGTGTTTTACGCCGATCCGGCCTCCGCCCCGCCCCTGGCCCGATTCTGCTTCGCGAAGAAAGACCAGACGTTGCAGGCCGCCGCCGAGCGCTTCGCGCGCGCGCCCGGCCTGACTGCGCCGAGCCGATCGCACCAGAACAGTTGACTTAACCTACCGTTGGGCGATGGTCGTCACCCTGGCGTCCCACTCGCAACGGGAGAAAGGACCGAGATCATGACCAGCAACCTGAAACGGACGTTGGGGGGGATGTTGACCTTGGCCGTCGTGCTTTCCGCCGCGGAGGCCCGCGCCCAAAAGCTCGAAAAACCCGGCGCCCCGCCGGCCGACGCGGCGCCCGCCGCCGCCACGCCCTCAGGACCGACGAGCTTCGGCGACGCCGGTCAGTTCACGCTCTCTTCCGAGCGGCTGTTCGGATACACCTGGCGACACCGGACGCAAGGCAACTTGCACGACTCGCTCAGCACCTTCAGCTTGCTGGCCGATCCCGAGGGCCTAGCCGCGGCCGGATATGCCTGGCCGCGACTCGGCTTCGACTACTTCGTGGTGAGGGGGATCAGCCTGGGAGTGGCCGCCTCGTTTTTCAGGAGCTCGGGAATCGGTCCGGCGAATACCGGTTTTGAGCTGGCTCCCCGGCTCGGATATGCAGCGGTCGTCGGACCCTGGCTGTCGATCTGGGCCCGCGCCGGGTTTACCTACCTCTACACTACGCTGGAGCAATTTTCGGCGATCACGATCGAAGTCCCGCTGGTCATCGCGGTCGCTCCGCACCTGGGTCTCCTGATCTCTCCCGCCGCCGACATCGGAATCGCGGGGAAGATCGGCACCGCCAGCGCCAAGACCACGGACATCGGGCTGTCGTTTGGCTTGGCTCTCGAGTTCTGAGCCCGCGGCGGCGTCTCTAGGCTTCGCGCAGGTTCAGGCGGCGGCCGATCAGCTCGCGCACTTTTTCGCCCCGCTCGAAGCTGAGCGTGTCGACGAAGTCGCGGCTGCCGTCGCGGCCGGTGATGAGCAGCCCCACCCGCTGGTGGTGCAGGTACGGCCGAACGTCCGACAGCTGGTCGAAGCTCCAGCTTCGTAGGCCGGACCCGTCGCGCATGATCATCCCCGTCGGCGTCAGCACCAGGGCTGGCTTCTTGTAGCGCGAGAGCAGCGGATCGCGCTCCGGCGGAAGCGCCATCAGCGTGAGCGCGATCGCCGCCAGCCCCAGCATCGCCACCGGCAGCCGATGCAGCCCGACCACCGCCCCGGTCAGCAGGCAGGCCCCGAGCGCGATCGCCGCGCCGCCCACCAGGATCGCCAGGACCGCGAACATCCGCCGCCGCGATGCCTCCGGATCGCGCGCGAAGAAGGCGACCGTCCCGGGAGGCACCTTCCCGGCGTCGATGCTCAGGAGGGCCTGCACGTCACTCATTGATTCAATCATCGTCGTTCACCTGCTGCGCTTTAGGTTTGCGAACACGGACATTGTAAAACCTAGGCATGATTCGTCTCCTTTTCGTGTTGCCGTGCGTTTTGTTGGTTGGTTGCCCCGCCGGACGCGATCTCCCACCTCCTCCGACCGACGAGCCGAAGCCCGCCGCGACCCTGCTTTGTGGGAAGGTCTTCCAGGATCCGAGCGTGCATGGCGGAGCCGGCTGCTGCCTCGATCCAACGGCAAATCTGCTGAAAAGTTCCGACATCTTGTCGGCCTGCGGGCTCGGGGCCGCGAGCTACCTCGGTCAGACCCGCGACGGGGCCGCCTGTCGGTTCCACTTTCAGCCACATGGACCTACACCGGGCCAATCACCCGATCTGCCAACCAACAACGATCCGAAACAAACGTACGTGATGGTCAGCCGCCCTCTGATCCCGACCGGCACGCCGGCGCCGGTGGCGCCCGATCCGCTGCTGAACTGGAACTGGAAAAAGATCCCGCTGCAGGGCGCGCTCGGGTATCAGGCCGCCGCCGCCTCCAGCGAGCCCGGTCTGCTCGATCGCGAGACCGTGCTGTGGGCGGGGCGGGGCCGGCGCATCGTCGGGCTCCACGTCTCGAAGCAGATCTGCGACGAGCACCAGGCCCAGCTGCTGCTGCAAAAGGCGATCGACGCCGTTCCGTAGCCTGGGTCGCGGAGCTCATCCTTGTGTTAGCATCGTTTTGTAGGGGGAGGGCGTATGTCGAACGAAGGTCCCAGGCCGCTCCATCGTTTGACGCCGCTCCTGGATGACCCGGCCGCGGCCTGGCTGTCGACCGCGGGCCGCTGGCGCGTCGGGCTCACGTCGGTGCTCGGGTGGGGCAGCTTCGTCGTCGCCCTGATCTTGCTGAAGATCGCGATATCGATCTTCCTCCATTCGAACCCCGTGCTGTTCTTTGTTCCGCGACGTGCGGTGTACGTCGCGCTCGGGTTGCTGATCGTGGCGATCCGACCGATCGTGCGCCGGGCGATCCTGCGGCGCAGGAGCGTCCGGATCGCCGCCAGCATCCGCGACAGCGCGCCCGCCGAGGCCTTGACGATCGACGACTGGACCGAGCTGGAAAATGCCCCCGAGGATCAACCCATTTCGGTGGTCGGATGGGCGCACGCGCGCCTGCGATTCCCGCACCCCGTCGCGGGGGAGCCCTGCATCGGCCTGGCCCTCGCCTGCCAGCAGGATTACCCGGGCGTCCTGGAGACGCTGCACGATTTCGATCTGGTCGACGAAACGGGGCGAACGATCCCGATTCAGGTCGCCGACGCGCGCATGCTCGGCGAACCGACCGTCGATCTGGGCGGGGGCGACAGCCAGCACCTGCTGGTCGCCTCGCTCGATCTGCCCGCCGGCGCAACCCTGTCAGGCTGGCACGCCTTCGTGCTGCGCGACGGCGATCCGCTGCTCATCGTCGGCTTCAAGAGATCGATGGTCGACCCCAACGAGCACGGCCTCCGGCAAGCGCCGGTTCGAGCGACCGTCGCCTCCAGTCCGCCCCGCCCGCTCCTGATCTTCCCGATCGCCGCCGAGCGCCGGGTGAGCAGCGGCTGGGGCTGAGCTTCGCCACGGCGTCGGCCTTCAGCGCCCTTGTAACCGAAGGCGCCCCTCATACATCGAAATACTTCGATGGACACTCAATCCCAAACACGCCCGGCGCCCCTCCCGATCGATCTGTTCACGGACATCGTTTGTCCCTGGTGCTTCCTGGGCAACGAGCGGCTCGAGCGGGTGCTCGCGTCGTCGAATCAGGCGGCGGTGGTGTCGCACCATCCCTTCTTGCTCGATCCCGAGACGCCGCCCGAGGGGAAGGACATTCCCGCGATGCTCCGGCACAAGTACGGCGTCGACCCGCGCCGGGTCTGGAGTCGCCTGGAGGCGGAGGCGCGAAAGAGCGGGATCGACCTCGATCTTTCGAAGCAACGCACTTCCTACCCGACGGTGCGCGCCCACACCCTCATCCGTCACGCCGCGGGCAAGGGGACGCAGCGGGAGCTGGTTCGCGATCTCTTCCGCGCCAACTTCCTGGACGCGAAGAACATCTCCGATCTCGACGTGCTGACGGAGATCGCCGGACGCCACGGATTTGCCCCGGGCGAGGTGTCGCGGCTCCTCGGCGACGAGCGGGAGCTGGCGACCACGCTGCAGGACGCGGCCGAGGCCGCCGCGAGCGGGATCACCGGCGTGCCCTTCTATGTTCTCGACCAGCGGTTCGCGATCTCCGGCGCCCAGCAGGAAGAGGTCCTGCGCGCGGCGATCGAGCGCGCCGCCTCAGAAAGACGGGACCCATGACCACCAGGCCGCAGGTTCGCGAGGTTTCCAAGATCGTCACCGCCCACAAGCAGCGGGAGGGGGGCGGCTTCATCGTCCGCCGTCCGGTTCCATCGCTGGGGATGCAGCTCTGCGATCCATTTCTGCTGATCGACGAAATGGGACCTGTCGACTACCGTCCGGGCGAGGCGGTCGGCGCGCCCGATCACCCGCACCGCGGGTTCGAGACGGTGACCTACGTGCTCGACGGCGAGCTCGAGCACGAGGACTCGGCCGGCCACCGCGGCGCGCTTCGGGCCGGCGACGTGCAATGGATGACCGCCGGGGCCGGCATCATCCATTCCGAGGAGCCGTCGCGCGCGCTGCGCGAACGCGGCGGGCGCGTCCACGGCTTCCAGGTCTGGGTCAACCTGCCCGCGCGCCTCAAGATGACCACCCCGCGCTATCAGGAGATCCCGGCCGCGAAGATCCCGACCGCCGAGACGCCCGATGGCAAAGCCCGTGTGCGGGTGGTCGCGGGGCAGGCGCTGGGCGCGCGCGCCGTGATCGACACCCACACGCCGATCGTCTACCAGGACTGGTCGATCGACGACGGCGCCGATTTCACCACGCCGCTGCCCGCCGACCACCAGGCGCTCGCGTACGTCTTCCAGGGCAGCGTACGTCTGGGCGACGAAGAACGACCCGTCGCCGATGGACAGATGGCGATCCTGGGTCCCGGCGAAAGCGTCCGCTTCCGGGGCGTCCCGGGGGGCGGCCGTCTCCTGCTCCTGGCTGGCGTTCCGCTGGGCGAGCCGGTGGCCCGCTACGGCCCCTTCGTCATGAACAGCGAAGACGAAATCGCACAGGCCGTGCGCGACTACCAGAGCGGCCGCATGGGCGAGATCACCCGCACGGCCAAAGTGGATTGAGGGATTGACGGACTGACGGACTGACGGGCTAGAGTCTTCTCGCGGAGGTCGAGCGGACCAGCCGCAGCACGATCAATAGGACCAGCGCGCCGACGAAGGCGACGAAGATCGTCCCGGGCAGCCCGGCCCAGGGCGCGTGAATTTGTAGCCCGTTGAAGATCAGGCCGCCGATGAACGAGCCGACCAGCCCGACGACGATGTCGCCGACGAGGCCGTAGCCGCCTCCGACGATCGCCGACGCCAACCAGCCGGCCACGAGGCCAATCGCCATCCAGATCAGAAACAGTTGAAGTGTCATGGTTGTGCTCCCCCTTGCGGGCAAACCTAGTCACCACCCCGTGTTCGGCAAGGGCCGGCGCGCCCGCCTGTCAATCGACGATCCAAGGTGTTATGGCTCGCGGATGTTGATCGGCCGCCTCGTATCGCTCGCCTCCCGCTCCCCGGCCACCAAGCGGTTGCTCTGGCGGGGCTGGTACCAGTTCCTGGCGACCCGCTATCGCGATCCGAGCTGGACCTTCATGAACTATGGCTACCGCGCGGCGGCGGCGGCACGGCGCGATCTCGACCCCGCCGACGAGGCCGATCGTTCCTGCATCCAGCTCTATGACGTGGTGGCCGGTGCGGTGCCGCTCGGCGGTCGCGAGGTGCTGGAGATCGGGTGTGGCCGCGGCGGCGGCGCTTCGTTCGTGGCGCGCTACCTGAAACCGCGGCGCCTGGTGGCCGTCGATCTCTCGCCGCGCGCCGTGGCGCTCTGCCGCGCGCGCTTCGACGTGCCCGGCCTTTCGTTCGAAGAGGGGGACGCGGAGCGGTTGCCTTTCGGCGACGGTTCGTTCGACGCCGTGCTGAACGTCGAGTCGTCACACTGCTATGGCCGGCTGCCGGTCTTCCTGAGCGAGGTGCGGCGCGTGCTCCGACCCGGCGGCGATTTTCTCTACGCCGACTTCCGTCCGCGCGACGACGTCGGCGGCTGGCTGGCCGCGCTCGCCGACGCGGGGTTCGAGACGCGCGCCGAGCGCGATCTGACGCCGGGCGTGCTCGCGGCGCTCGAGGCCGACGACGAGAGCAAGCGCTCGCTGATCGCGCGCCTCGGCGACCGCCCGCTGGCCGGCGTCTTCCGCGAATTCGCCGCCCTCCGCGGCAGCGCGCTCCACACCGAGATGGTCAACGGGGGCCTCGTCTACCGCGCCTTCGTGCTGACGCCGCGCCCGAGCTGAGTCGCCGCGGCCGGGTTTACGATTCGACCTTTCGTGTTTACGATTTTTCTCTCAGCGTTTACGATTCTGGCGCAACGGCCGTCGCGCTTCACCGCAGCGCCAGCGTCCCGGCGCGCCAGGAGGGCGCGCTCCAGCGTTTGAAGGCGATCAGCTTGTCGGCGTTGCTGGCCCATTTTTCGACCGCGAGCGCGGAGGTGGTCAGGACCTGAAAGCGACGGGTGACGTGTCCGGCGACGCGCGCCTCGCGGACGACCAGGAGGTGGTTGCCGTCGGGCGAGGTGCCGGCCGACTCGACGTAGCCCACCTCCGGCTCGGTGGTGGCGGCGGTGAGAGTGTCGAAGGTCCAGCTCCCGTCGTCGCCGCGCCGCAGGATCCACAGCTCCGTCCAGGCCGGCAGCGGTTGGACGGCCAGCGTGGCCGCCGTTCCCGACGGCGCCCAGCGCAGCGCGCTCGGCCAGACCACGCCGAAGGTGCAGCGCTCGCCGAGGGTGCGCGGCTTGTCGCCCGCTCGCTCGACCACCCGCACGCAGGTCTCGCCCGGCGCGCGCGGCGCGAAGGTGACGGCGACCGCCCGCTTCCCCGCGTCCTTCGGCGCGGTCTCCGTCGCCCAGCGCGACGCGGCCACCCGCACCGCGACCTCCTCGTACAGATCGAGATCCTCGGGCGCCAGCACGCCCCGGTCGCAGAGCGCCAGCTCGCGCACGGCGGCTCCTTCCGAGCGCGCGGCCGCCTCGGCATTTCCCTGTCTCGCCTGGTCGAAGGCCCGCCAGGCCAGCGCCTCGGCGTGACGGAGCCGAACCCGGCCTCCCAGCGCCGCCGGGATCGCGTTCGCCGTCGCGAAGTCGATCGATTCGAGCGCGCGCAGGCGCCGGTCGTTCAGGAGGCGCGCCTCCGTCGGGGGCTGCGCCGGATCGCGACAGGGGTCGGCGGCCAGGAACAGCGCGGCGCGCGCCCGTTCGACGGGTGGCGCCGCGGGCAGGGCCAGCAGCTGCTCCCAGGCCTCGCCGTCGTAGCAGATCCGCGCTCGGCCGCCGACCGTCTCGGGTTCCACGACCCTGAATTTCACGCCGTAGCTCTGGGCGACGTCGACGTGCGCGGCCAGCGTCGTGTCTTTCGAGTCGGCCCGCCGCGCGGACGCCCGCCGCGCCAGCCGATCGGCCAGGCTGCCGATCGAGGCGAGGATCTCGCTGGTGTCGCTGCCGGCCGGCGCCGCCCGCAGCGCCATCGCCGCGTACCCGATCCCCAGCGACTCGTAGCCGCTGGCGTCGCGCAGGAACCGCACCACCGCCGCCAGCTCGGGCGCCGTCTCGGCGTCGACCCGGTAGACCCGCACCTGCGCCGGCCGCAGGTAACCGGGCCGCTCGTGGCGGTGGTCGTAGACCTTGAGGAACCCGGCGCTCTCGCCGCGCACCTCTAGCCAGTCCCCGCGATAGAGCGTCGCCTGTGCGGGGGCGTTATCGCGAGGGGCGTTGCGCAGGACGGTGGGATCCTCGGCGCAGAGGGCGACCAGCAAGACGACCGCGGCGGTCACGTTACTCCCCCTCCGCGTTGTCGTTGGCGGCCGGGGCGGGCGTGCGCGCCGCGACCGGCGCTGGGCCGGCGCTCTGCGCGCGCCCCTGCATCCCGAGCAGGCCGCCCGCGAAGAAGCCACCGGCCGAGGGCGGCGCGACGATCACCTGGATCTTGTCGGAGAGCTTGTCGGCCAGCGTCTTCTGGATCAGCAGCGGGTTCTTGGCGATGAGCGCCGAGTCGCGCGCCATCTGCTCGGAGTTGGCCTTGCCGGTGATCTCGATGCGATAGGCGTCGGCGTCCGAGAGCTTGCGGCGAGAATCGGCCTCGGCGACGGTCTCGATCTTGCGCGCCTCGGCCTCGCCCTCGGCGTCCTTCATGCGCTGCACCTTGCGGGCCTCGGCCTCCAGCCGTCGCTGCTCGATCTCTTTCTCCTTCAGCGGCAGCACGTGCTTCATCGCCTCCTCGCGGGCCTTGGCGGCGATGATCTCTTCGGAAGCGGCGGCCTCGGCGGCCTTCTCGCGCTGGACCTTGGACGCGTCCCCCTCCAGCTCCGACTCCTTCACCTTCTTCTCCTTGAGCTGCAGCGTGTAGCGCATCTTCTCGGTCGCCAGCTCCTCCGCGAGCATCCCTTCGAGCCCGGCCCGGTACTGCGCCGGCAGGTCGACGTGACCGAGGTAGAGCGAGCGCACCGTGATGCCGTCCTTGCCGAGCAGCGTGCGCAGCTCGGCCTCGATGTCGTCCTGGATCTCGATCCGCTTGTCGCTGAAGATCTCGCGCACCGTGTGCCTCGACAGCGCCCGGTGCAGGACGCCGTCGACCACCGGCTCGATCAGATCGCTGCCGACGTTGGTGGGCAGACGCTTGGCCACCTCGCCGACCCGCGCGGGATCGAGCGCGTAACGGACGGTGACGGCCACGCCGACCGAGAGCCCCTCGACGGTCTGGAAGGGGGCCGCGTCGGTGGCGCTGGCGCTGGCCTGCGGGCGGTAGACTTGGTCGCGCAGCGGATAGCGCCGCAGCTCGTGCACGAGCGGCACCATCAAGGTTGGGCCCTCGGGGACCACGCCGACGCCGCCGGTGAGCCGGTTGATGCGAACCCCGATCTCGCCGGAGGGGACCACCTGCACCGGCGGGCGAAAGAAGAGCAGGACCAACGTGCCGGTCAGCGCCGCGCCGGCGAGGTACCGGCGACCGCGCGGGCTGCCGAAGACCTCGATGCAGCCGAGCACCAGCGCGGCGCAGGCGGCGCGCACGAAGACGTAGATCTTGAAGACGGTTTTCTTGAAGCGATCTTTGAACGATTCCATTGGAGTCTCCTCGGGTGGCTTGGGCGGTGAACGTCAGAGCGCGGTGAAGGTCTTGCCGGCCAGGCGGCGGCCGTCGGGGGCGAACACCTCGACGGTGTAGTGGCCGGCTTCCAGGCGGTGGCGCGACCAGGTCCGCCAGCGGCGGTCGTCGCCCACCGGCATGTAGTGACGCGCGATCTCGACGCCGTCCCGGGTCCACACGTGCTCGATGAAGCCGGCGCCGTGGCCCGAGATGGTGGTGTGCGCGTAGACGCTTTCACCGCTCGTGAAGGGCGACGCGGGCGTCTGGCCGTCGACGGCCTCGCGGTTGACGATGCGGCGGCCGAGATCGAGCGTCGCGGCGGGGAGGGTGAAGCGCTCGCCCGCGAAGGCGCGCGCCGACATCAGGAATTCGAGTCCGGTCATACCGGGCGACAATTGCAGCCGCCGTGCCGACCTCCGCCGGCCGGTCGCGCGCCCGAATTGAGCGATATTTCGTTAGATCTATATTTTAGATATCTCTTTCTATAGAATAGATACCATGACCACCGCCCCCTGGCTGGCCCGCCTGCAGCACGATCTGGTCAAGCGGATGGTCTGGCCGGCCCGCGATCGGCGCGACCTGGGCGGCGTGCCCGCACCCGGCGAGCTGGTGCCGCATCTCATCGATGAGGAGGGACGATCGACCACGGCGGCGGCCCTCTGGGCGAGCTTGGCGGACGAGGTGACGACGGAGATGGCGGGGGACGGGCCCGCCCTGACCCGGTTCGGCGAGGCGCTGACCCGGGCGATCGCCGCCGGCGAGTCGGGCGACCTCGATGGCGTTCTGGCGCTCGAGCCCGCCTTCGACGAGCTGGCCCGGTCCTTGAATCAGAAGAAGACGTAAGTGCCGCGCCTCCTGATCATCGACGATCGCGATCAGACGGTGGAGATGGTCCACCGCCAGCTCCCGCAGTTCGACACGGTCACGCGCTGCGACCGCCGCATCCCCTGCCAGGTCTGCGAAGAGCGGACGCGCGGCTGCCCGCTGCGCGGCGCGCACGACTTCGCGGAGGCGGCGGAGGTGCTGGGGCGGCAGCCCGCGCTGCCCGATCTGGTGGTGCTGGACCTGCACTTCGCGCTGCCCGAGGAGCGCCTGCTCCCCGAGGACAAATCGGCTCTGCCGACCGAGGCCAAGGCGCGGCGCACGGCGGTCGAGAGCCTGCGGCGGCGGCAGGGCCTGCTGATTCTTGAAAGGTTGCGGGCGACTTACCCGACGCTGCCGGTGGTCATGTTGACGACGACTGGGTCGGACCTCGGCGCCGAACGACCGGAGGATCCGCTGGTCTATCTGTGCGAGAACGAGGTCGTCGACAGCCGGAGCCTGGCGGCGGAGATCTCGCGCGCGCTGGCCCTGTCGCACAGCGTGCAGGAGGGTCCGATCTTCTGGGGGCGGGCGCCCGGCATGGCGGAGCTGCGGCGACAGCTCGAGATGCTGGCACGCTCGCCGCTTCCGCTGCTGATCGAAGGGGAGACCGGCACCGGCAAGAGCTTCCTGGCCGAGCACGTGATCCACCCGCGCTCGGGGGCCAAGGGGCCGCTGGTGGTGACCGATCTGTCGACCATGCCGCCCGCGCTGCTGGCCGCGCATCTGTTCGGCACCCGGCGCGGGGCGTACACCGGCGCGGTGGAAGACCACGCCGGCGTCTTCGAGCAGGCGCACGGCGGGACGCTCTTCCTCGACGAGATCGCCAACCTGGACCTCGAGCTGCAAAGACAGCTCCTGCTGGTGCTCGAGCGCGGCACGGTCACCCGCCTCGGCGACACGCGACCGCGGCCGGCGATGCCCAAGCTGGTCGCCGCGACACACGAAGACGTCGAGGCGCTGGTACACGCGGGGCGCTTCCGCGCCGACCTCTACATGCGGCTCAACCCCGCCACCCGGCTGCGGGTCCCGCCGCTGCGCGAGCGGCGGCAAGATCTCCCGGAGCTGATCCGCTTCGCCTTCCTCGAAGCACTCCGCTCGGAGTCGTTGCAACCGCTGGTGCGCGCCTATCTGGCGCGCTTCCCCACGCCGGAGGATTTCGTGGAGGCGGAGAATGCCTTCGTGTTTGGACGGCCTCGCGCGGCCGCCGCGCGGCGTGACGCCTTCTCGCTGTTCGTGAGCCGCGAAGGGTTGGCCCGCCTGGCGGCACACGACTGGCCCGGGAACCACCGCGAGCTGAAGTTGCTGGCCGCGAACGCGCTGGTCTTCTGCCTGACGCAGCATCTGGACGCCGCCGGCGTCGGCGTCGACGGGGCGAGGTCTGGCAACGCCTCGGCGCGCGCGCCCGCGATCCTGGACGTCCCCGATCCCCTGATCGCGCGCCTCCTCGGCGCGGTCACGGTCAGCCGCGGTCGCCCGAGCGCCGCGCCCGCGCGCGGAGGCGCGCGGCGGGTGGAGATCGAGCTCGGCGCCGCCGGCAGCTTCGCGCGCGTCTCCGCCGACGTCGAGCGGCAGTACCTCCGCGCGCTCTACGAAGTTTGCGCGGGCGATCTGGAGAAGATGGCGCGGGAGCTGCTCGGGCCGCGCGGATCGGCGCGCCAGGTTCACCTGCGCCTCAACCAGCTCGGCCTGCGCCTGCGCGACCTGCGCGGCGCGAGCCCGCGGGACGGTGGCCCCTCGTGACGACCGCCGCCCTCCTCTATTTGTGGCTCGCCAGCGCCGATGCCGGCGCGGATCTTCCCCCGACGCCGGCAGCGCCGGCGCCCGCCGCCGAGGGCGAGACGCCGCCGCCCGAGCCGGCGGGCGCGCGCGCCAAGGCACGCCTGGAGCACGCGCAGGCCATGACCCGTCTCAAGACCGGGCGCTTCGAAGACGCGGCGGCCCTGTTCGCGCGAGCCGCCGCCCACGATCCGTCGAGCGTCGCCTACGCGACCGACTGGGGCTTCGCCCTCGGCAAGATCGGCCAGCGCGCAGAAGCCGAGGCCGTCCTGCGCGGCGCGATCGAAAAGGAACCGAAACGATCCTATGCCTACGTGAACCTGGCCGATCTGCTGGCCGAGGATCCCGGCCGCTGGGAGCGGCGGGAGGCGATCATCGCCTTCCTCGAAAAGGGACTGGAGACCCTCAAGGACGATCGCAAGGGACGCTTCAACCTGATCGTCGCGCTCTCCGGTTTCGAACGCGCCGTCGGGCGGGGCGCCGCCGCGCGCGCGCGTCTCGAACCGTTGCTGGCGGCCGACGCGCCGCCGCTGCTGCGCGTGCAGCGCAAACGGGTCCTCGATCTCCTGGACGCCATCGCGCTCGACGATCGGGCGCACGCCCTGGAGGACTGGCCGGCGCCCGCGCCGGCGCTGGCCAGCGCCGAGATCGCGCGCGCCAAGGCGCTCGAGGCGGCCGGGCGGGTCGACGAGGCGATCCGCGCCCTCGAGATCGCCGTCAACCTCGCCCCAGGAGCCGGGCAGGCCTGGCGGGCGCTCGGCCGCCTCCTCGCCACCCACGGCGGCGCGCTGGATCTCGATCGCGCCGACGAGGCGCTGCGGCAGGCGCTGGCGCTGGAGCCCGCCTGGTCCGACCTGCGCGAGCTGCGGGCCCAGATCGCGCGCCGCCGCAGCTCGCTGGCGGCGCCCGCACCCGCCGCGCCCGGCGCCGCGCCATCGGAGAAGGCGCGCGCCCTCTACCAGGAAGCCGAGGAGTGGATCGACGTCGGCGATCCGATCGGCATGGGGCGCGAGCTCTTCGAGCAGGCGCTCGCCGATTCACCGTCGTTCGTCCCGGCGGCGGTGTCGCTCTACGCGCTGACCGGGAGCGTCCCCGCGGCGACGGTGCAGGCGCTGCACGACGACGGTCCTGGGCTGTGGGCGCTGGCGGCCGGCGTGCGCAAGCTCGGCAAGACCGGCGCGGGGGCGGCCGACGTCGCCGAGGCGCTGGTGGCCCCCTGGATCGATCGCGCGGTCGATCTCGACGTGCAGGACGCACGTTTCGCGCGCGCGGTGGCGCGCGCCGCCGCCGGCGATCGCGGCGGGGCGCTCGCGGATCTGGTCGCCTACATCGCGCGCGAGCCGAACCCGGAGCATCTGGCCGAAGCCCGCGCCTTGCGCGCCGGCCTGGCCGACGGCGCCGCCGCGCGCAACCGCGAGCGGCGGCCGTCGCCCCAGCTGGTGGCGCGCATCCGCCTGCTCGAGGATCGCCCGGACGCGGCGCTCCGCGCGCTCGGCGGGACCTGCACGCCGGAGCTCCCCGCCGATCGACTGCTCGCGATCGGGCTCGTCCACGAATACGCCGATCAGCGCGCCGCCGCGCGGAGCTGTTACGAGCTGGCCAGCGCCGCCGACGACCCCGCCGCGCTGCTGCGCCTCGCCCGCCTCGACGCGCGGCTCGACGACGCGGAGCTGCGCCAGGCGGATCGACGGCCGCTGGCGCGCGCCGCCGGCCGCGACCTCCCGGCGGCGCTCTGGGCGCTGGCCCGCCTCGCGGCCACCGACGGAGATCCGGCCGGCGCGCTCGCCAAGACCGAACGGGCGCTCGCGCTCGCGCCCCGGGACGCCACCGATGCCGACGTCTGGCTGCCCGAGGCGCGCGTGGCTGCACAGCGCTGGTCGGAGGCGCGGCGCACGGAGGAGCGCGGGCGAAACGACCGGCGGCGACGGGCCGAGCTGGGTGGCGCCGGGCTGGCCGCGCTGGCGGCGTTCCTGCTCGCGCGCCGTCGCTGGGGGGGCCGGAGCGTCGCGTCTGCGCTGCGGCGACGCCCGGGCCTCTACCCCGAGGTGGCGCGCGCCGTCGGCGAGCTGCGCCACGACGTCCTCAAGCACCGCGCCGGCGTCCTGGGCGCCGTGGCCGACGGCCAGGCGCCGCGCGCCGAGATCGAGCGCGCGCTCACCGAGCCACGACCGACCTCGGTGGTGGTGGCCGCCATCTACGATCGTCTGACCCAGTCCGCCCGCGGCGCCGGCGTCACGCTGCAACCGCTGGCGCGCGAGCCGATCTTCGGGGCGCTCGCGCGCGATCTGGCGCGGGCCGAGCTGCTCTTGCCGCGCGCCCCGCCGAACGACGGCCGCGACGAGCTCATCGCCATCGACGCCCGCCTCCGCGGCGCGCGCGCCGACCAGCTGGCCGCGCTGCTGCGCCAGGGGCCGCGCACCCGCGTGGACGCGGCGCTGCTCTCCCGCTGGATCGCCGCGCTCGAGGCCTCGACCCGACAGGCCGGTCGGCCCTGGACCGCGCCCGGTCTGTCGCTGGCCGATCTGGACGTCGACTTCCCCGTCGAGGAGGACGCGCTCGGCGCCATCTTCGCCAACCTGCTGCGCAACGCCGAGGCGGCCGTGGCGGGCCAGACCGACGCCCGGGTGATCGTGCGCGTCGATCGCGAACGCGACGTCACCGGCCGTCAGTCGGTGACCCTGTTCGTCGGCGACGCCGCGCCGGCGCCGCTTTCGTTGGAGGCGATCGAGGCGCGCGAGAGCGGCCGCGGCCTCGCGATCGTCCGCGATCTCACCCGCCAGTGGCGCGGACACCTGGTGGTGCGACCGGAGACCGCGCCGCTCACCAAGCTGGTGGGGGCCTGCTTTCCACCATGAGCGCCCGGCGGCCCCGCTTCGTGGTGTGCGAAGACGGCAGCGAATACGTACAGCGCTTCCGGCGCTTCCTGGGCGACGCCTTCGACTTTCTGCCCGCCCAGGACTGGGCCGAAGCGCGGGCCGCCGCCGCGGGCGCCGCCGGCGTGCTGCTGGACCTCGACTTCCGCCGCACGCCGCCCGAGCGCCTGGTCGACGAGCGGGGCCCCGCGCCCACCCCGCTCGACGCCGGCACGCGCGCCCGGCTCGCCGAGACCCAAGGCATCTTGATCCTGCGCCAGCTCCGCGCGGCCGGCATCGGCTGCCCCGCCATTCTGTTCGCGGATTTCGAGGACGCCGAGCAGCGCCGCTACCTCGAAGCGACCCTGGCGCCTCTGACCATCGCCGGGAGCCGCCTCGGCCTCGCCGAGATCGCCACGCTGCTGAAGGCGGCGGTGGAAGGCTAGGTCGAGGGCGTCCCGGTGCCTGGCCGGAGCGCGAGCAGGCAACAGGCGGTCAGCGCCACCTCCGTGATGAGCGTGGCCCAGGCCGCCCCGGGCCCGGCCTGGCGCGGGATCAGGATCAGGTTGACGCCCACGTTGACCACCAGCATGAGCGCCGCGAAGATCAAGTTCCGGCGCTCCAGATCGCGCGCGATCAGAAAATGCGTGAGGCCGAAGTTGAGGAACAGGATCGGCACCGCCAGCGCCAGCACGCGCAGCGACGGGACGGCGCGCAGGAACGCGGCGCCGTAGACCAGCGCGACGATGCGACCGCTGCCGAGATAGACGACACCCCCGACGACGACGCCCAACGCGAGCAACAGGGTCACCAGGGCCGCCTCCCAGCGCCGCTGCTTGGCGGGCTGGTTTCGCGCGCGCGCCAGGGGCGGAAAGGTCGCTGCCAGCAGGACGGCGGGAAGGATCATCAGCCCCTCGAAGATCTTGTAGGCGGCGCTGTAGGCGCCGATCTCGGCGTCGCCGGCGAACGCCTTCAGGATCACCACATCCCCTTTGAAGTAGAGCAACGAAAACAGCCCGGCCAGCCAGAGTGGGAACGCTTCGCCGACGGCGGTGCGGGCCAGCTTGCGGTCGAAGACGCCGCTCTGGATCCCGAGCCCGTAACGGCGGTGCAGCACCCACAGCCCATAGGCGGCGCTGGCCGCCATGCCACCGAGAAGGCCGGCGGCCAGCGACACGAGGGAGTGGCCCACCCGCAGCGCGCCCAGACCCCCGGCGGCGATGAGCAGCGCCCGCAACACGTGGAGGCGCGCCTCGTCGCCCAGCCGTTCGAAGCCGCGGAAGATCGCCGCGAAGTAGTCGATGAAGGTGTTGATGAGCGCGGCCAGGCCCAGCAGCGCCAGCGCGCGGCGGGTCTCTCCGGGGCCGGCGATCGCGGCGCAGAGCCCGACGGCGGCCAGATAGGGGAGAACCGCCACGAAGCGGATGTGCAGCGCGGTGCCGACGATGGTGGGCGCCCGCCGCCGATCGCGGGCCAGCGCCCGGGTGGTCCAGATCCCCATCCCGAGATCGGTGAAGAGCGCCAGCATGGTGGTGGTCGCCAGCGCGAACTGGTAGCTGCCGAAGGCCGCCGCGCCCAGGAGCGGCGCCGCGACGACCATCAACAGAATTCGACAGGCCTTCTCGATCGGGACGGAGACCGCCTTGGCCAGCACGTTGCTGAGCGCGGTCCGCCCTTCTTCTCCCCATCCTTCTTTCTCCCCTCCTTCGGGGCCCCAGCCTGGGTGCCCCAGCTCTTCCTCGTCCGGCACCCCGATCACCTCACCCACCCCCGTCCACGACCGCCGGCAATCGCGTGCCGGCTCCTGCGGCTGAAAACAGCCGCGCCCGGATCGTCAGGGGCGATCGATCATCGATGAAAATGCGCGTGGAAAGAATGCGCATGGGGTGGAAGACTCCCAGATCGGTGAGCCGGACGCGAGCGCCGGCTTCACCAGCGCCAGAGCCGGAGACGAAAGTCCGCGATGAAACTGGTCGTCGAAGTCACCACCTGCACCTCCGAGCGCACCGGGATCGGGTACTACACCGAGCATCTGGTCGACGCGCTCATCGCGACCGCGGCCCCTGGCGACGAGATCGCGCTCGTCGGCAACCGGGCGCTGGCGCCCATCCCGGCGCAGAAATGGGCCGGCCGGGTGCGGACCGCCGGCGCGCCGATTCGCTACGTCTGGATGCAACGGGATGCGGGACCGCTGATCGAAGAGGCGGGCGCGGACTTCGCGGTGTTCCCCAACTACCTCGCGCCCCTGGCGGCCCCCTGCCCCTACCTCAACATCGTGCACGATCTGGCGCTGATCCGGACGCCCCAGTTCTTCAACACGCGCAAGCGCCTCTTGGTCCGGCCGCTGCTGCCGCTGGTCGCGCGCGGCGCGGTGGCGGTCGGAACAGTTTCCGAGGCATCGGGTCGCGACGTCACGGCGCTGCTGGGCGTGGCGCCGGAGCGGATCGTGATGCTGCCGGGCGCGCCCCACCCCGCGTGCCGGCCCCCGGACGCCGCCGCGATCGCGCGCGTGCGCGCCCGCTACGGCCTCGAGCGCCCCTATGTCCTGACCGTCGGCACGCTCGAGCCACGCAAGAACCTCCCGATGTTGCTGCGCGCGTTCGATCGCTTGCGCCAGCAGACCGGAACGGCCGCCGCCGAGCTCGACCTGGTGGCGGTCGGCGCCAAGGGCTGGCGCGACCGTGAGCTGCGCGCCGAGCTGGCGCTGCGCCTTTCGTCGGGGCGCGTGCATCTGCTCGGCTACATCCCCGAGGAGGATCTAGTCGCCCTCTACGGCGGCGCCCTGATGATGGCGTATCCCTCGCACTTCGAAGGGTTCGGCCTGCCGGTGGTGGAAGCGATGGCCTGCGGGACGCCGGTGGTGGCGACCAACGTCGAAGCGCTGCACGAGGTGAGCGGCGGCGCGGCGATCCTGGTGCCCCCGGGCGACGACCAGGCGCTGGCCGCCGAGATCGCGAGATTGGCTGAAGACCCCGGCGCGCGCAGGGCGGCGCGGCAGCGTGGTCTGGCGCGGGCCGCTACCGTTTCGTGGGAGGCGACCGCCAAGCGGCTGTGGGCGGTGGCGCACGCGAACCGCGCCCGGAGACC
>JADGRB010000252.1 GCA_017881315.1 Pseudomonadota bacterium | reverse complement strand
CGCAGGAACGCGCGCGCGCCGTCGGGATCGGGCGCCTGGCCGTAGAACTGGCGGTAGGCATCGAACAGCTCGGCGATTCGCGGCAGGTCGGGCATGGTGCCACGGCGGATCTTCGGAGGCAGGACGGCCGTCATATTGGTGTTGTCTTCTGCTCAGCTCCGACGCCGATGTGGCCCCGCCAAAGCAGCCATGCCGCGACGTAGCCCCACAAGCCGAACAGGCGCTCGACGAAGGTCACGAACGAGCGATCGGTCAAACTGGCGCCGTCGCCCGCGGCCAAGAGACCTTTGACGCCCAGGAAAGCGCCGCCACCGAGGGCCAGGTGGCCGGCTATCAAGGCGACGATCGGCAGGACCGTGGCGACCAGGCCCACCGCGCCCACGACCTTCACAGAGCGCTCGCGATGCAGGAACGCCGCCGACCAAAGCAACACGGCGAGGAGCAGGAACGCCGCGAAGAGAACGTAGTAGCGCCCGGCTTCGCGTTCGCCGACCCCGAGAATGAGCTGGACCTTCACCCCGACGGCGATGACGAAGACGACGAAACCGGCGCGGTTGAGCGGCTTGCGCATCCCCATCTCATCGCAGAAGCACCACGCCGCGAAGGCCGACAACGCCAGCGAGAGCAGCCGGAGCGGTGCCAGGCTGGCCGAGAAATGAGACAGGAACAGGGTCATGAACGCGCTGACCGCCAGCGCCACCGCGCCGACCCTGGCGTTCACCGTTCTGGGCTTCCGATCTATGTGCGATTCCATTGACCCAACCATAGTGCATCTGAACGCTGGCCCACCGAGCAACGTTCGAGCCGCGTGCTCGCACGAATGCCGTCGCGCCAAATGCGGAAAGAAGGTCAGCGGGGAGCGAGTGTGTCGGGGACACAGCTCGGCGCGCAGGCGTTGCTCTCGGTGCAGTGGGTGTCGGGCGGGCAGCTGAATGACCCGCACCGATCGCCGCAGTTCGACGGGACGCCCGAGTCCGGCAGCCTTCCGGCGCAGCCGGAACCCAACACGAGCGCCCCCCAGAGCCCCAAAATGATCGCCCCACGAAAGCGCCGCGCGCCGGGTGAATGAGATTTCATCGAAGCCTCCTGGTTGGTCGCGGTGACCGGTTCTACTGCAGCAACGTTCCGATCCGCCCCCAGCGCACGCCTTCCCCTCGGTGCGACGAGAACCAGACCTGGCGGGCGACGGCCTGGATGTCGACCAGGGGCACCGTGCCGAAGCGGCGGGAGTCGACGGCCGCCGCGCGGTTGTCGCCGAGGACGAAGACCTGGCCGTCGGGCACCACGAAGCTCGAGACCGCGGCGGGCGACCGCGAAGGGGGAGCGCCCGAAGGTGCGCCTGCCGCGCGCTCGTCGACAGGCCACAACACCTGGTAGTCGCCGCGGTCGCCTCGTTCGTGGGCCAGGCGAAGCCCGGGGGGCGCGGAGATCGTGGCACGTTTGGAGTCGCCGTCGCCGTCGCCGTCACCGTCGTCCCCTTGGCTGGCCGTGTCCTTTCCGTTGACCCGCAGCCGTGGCCCGTCGATGTCGATGCGATCGCCGGGCAGGCCAATGACCCGTTTGATGAAGACGGAGGTGCGATCGTTCGGATAGATGAAGACGGCGAGCGCGCCGCGCCACACTTTCACGCCGCCTCGCCGCCCCACCCGCTTGTCCGCCAGGATGCGATCGCCCGGCAGGATCGTCGGCATCATGCTGCCCGTCGGCACGATGAAGGTTTCGAGCAGGTTCCCGCGCACGTAGGCGGTCGACGGCGCCAGCACGAGTGCGTAACCGACGGCCGCGTACAGGAGGTAGACGCCGGGACGTCGCCAGGAGGGTGCGGCCACCACCGATCGCCCGGCTTGCCGGAAGGCATCGACGGCCGACCAAAGATAGATTCCCACCGCCGCCGCGACGCCGAGCAGGGTCACGATCCACAACAGCCGGGGCGGTGCCGCGAGTCCGAGGCGCGTCGCGACCGGGACCGCGATGGCGACCGCGAGCAGGAACAGCGCTCCGCGCAACGGATCGCCCAAGTAGAGTTGGCCAAGCCCGGGCATCGCCAGCGAGCCCGCCAGGGCCAAGACAGGCTTGGGCGCCGGTCGAACCGCCGGCGCCTCTGTGCCGAGCGCGGTCATGGCGTGCCTCCGAACGCGACGCTGGCCTGGAAGACGCTGGCCAGAAAGCCCGCCACATTCAAGACGGCCAGCACGCCCGCCCCGTAGGCGAGCGTCAGGGGCACCCACCGTCTGGGCGTGCGCGGGGCGGCCGCCGCGCCCTCGGCGGCCACGCCGGCCATCACGCGATCGGCGAAGCCGTCCGGGACGGCGGTGCCGAGCGTGCTCAACGCCGCTTCGAGCAGGCTGAAGTCGGCGATCATCGGGGCGCACGACGCGCAGGCGGTGGTGTGCGCCCGTTCGTCGTCGCTCAAGCTCTCGCCCCGCGCGATTTTTTCCTGAACTTCGTTGCAGCTCCTCATGAGGTCTCCCTTGGTGCAAGCGCCAGACGCAGTCGTTCGCGGGCGCGGTGGATCCGGGATTTCACCGTTCCGATGGGACAGTTCTCGACCGCCGCCACCTCTCCCAAGCTCAGCTCCTTGATCTGCGAGAGAAGGAACGTCGACCGCAGCTCCTGGGGCAGTGACCCGAGCGCGGCATCGAGCGTCCGCAGGCGCTGCGCCAGCACGGCCGCCTCCGCCGGATCGGGGGCGGGGCTGCGAGAGAGCGCGTCCGTGGCTTCGGTGGCGGGTGTCTCGTGGCGGCGGTGCGCCCGCTCGCGCTCGTGGGAGGCGTGGCGCTTGGCGATCGTAAACAGCCAGGTCGAAAAGCGCGCCCGGCCGGGATCGAAGTCGGCGAGCGCCCGGAAGGCCGAGAGGAACGTCTGCTGGGCCAGGTCCTCGCAGGAGGCGCCGTCGAAGCCGAGCAGCCCGAGGAAACGGAACAGAGGACGCTGGTAGCGCAGCACCAGCACGCGGAACGCCTCTCGGTTGCCGCGCCGGATCTGCCCGACCAAAGCTTCGTCTTCCATCGTCGACCACCCGGTTATACCGGCCGGCCCTGCAAAGGTTCCCCTGCGATCGGTGTTGATGCGCTTCGAGCCGCGGTGCGCTGACGATCTTCGCTCATCGCGGAACCCGAGCATCGACAGACCGGTACAAGCACTCGAGATGACACACTCGGTTTCAGGCGCCGCGGTCGCCGCCGCTTTCGTCCTGGCTGGAGCGGTCGGCGCGTCGTCTTGCGCGTCCATCGACCGGATCGTGACCGTCTTTCGTTCGACCGACGCCTTCATTGCTTCACCGGAGGATCCGAGGGTGTTTTACGAACCGGGGGCCGAGGCGCTGGCTCGTCCCGTGCTCGCGGCGCTCCCGGGGGCGATCGTCGAGGTCGAGGCGGCCACCTACGGACCCTTCTCGGTGCCGATCCGCATTTACGTCTGCGGCACGCTCGATTGCTACCGGCGGTTCACCGGCAACGACAGGTCCGGGGGCCAGACCAACCCTCGAAGAAAGATCTTCATCTCACCCAAGCCGGAGAACACGGCGGCGCGCGTGCCTTTCGTCGTGGCGCACGAGCTCACACACCTTCACCTGGTCCAGCGGTGCAGCGCCTACCGCGCGGCTCAGATGCCGAGCTGGTTCAATGAAGGGTTCGCGGCCCTGGTCTCGAACGGCGGCGGCGCCGAGGGTGTCAGCGACGCCGAGGCCGCACGCGCGATCGTCGCAGGCTGGACCTTCACGCCAACGACCGAACACGGGTTCTCGGGATCGCACTTCGGACTCCCGGCTCACATGTTCTATCGTCAGGCGGCGCTCTTCATCGCGTCCTTGAGGGCCCACGACGCCGGGGCGTTCCGGGCCTTCATTCTAGATCTCGAAGCCGGGAGGCCGTTCGCGCAGGCGTTCGGAGACCGCTTTCATTCCCGGCTACTCCCCACCTGGCAGGCCTTCGTCCGGCAGCTGGCGCTCCGCCCATGACCGGCCGCCGCGCGTCGGAATACCTGACCGCCGCAGAAGATCCGTGCCGGACGGAACTATTGCGGCGGTCAGCGCACCGGAGAACGCGGTTCCCGGCGGCGCAGCCAGATCCCCGCCGAGAGCAGCGCAAAGATAGCGAAGGCGCCGTCGCCCCGACCGGGACTGGTCTCGCAACCGCACCCACTACTGCTCCCGGAGCCCCCGGACGTTCCAGATCCGCCGGTGCCGGAAACCCCGCCGCTGGAGACCGCTCCACCGCTTCCAGTGGCCCCACCGCTGGCCGCCAATCCACCGCTGCCAGTGCTGCCGCCGCTGCCGGTGACGCCGCCACTTCCCGCGGGTCCGCCGCCGGTGCCAGGCGAACCGCCAGCTCCGGTCACCATCGTGCCACCGCTCCCGCCTCCCGATCCTCCGCGGCCGCCCGACCCGCCGCGGCCGCCCGACCCGGTTCCTGGGTTCCCAGAGATTCCACCGCCGCCAGCCACGCCGCCCGCGCCCGTCGCTACGGCGCCGCCGGCCCCGCCCCTACCGCCCGATCCGCTGGTGCCGCCCGACCCCACCGTTCCACCCGTTCCGGTCCCTCCTGTGCCTCCGTCGTTGGACGCCGCGCCCGGTCCGTCGAACCTCCACCAGTTGAAGCTGAACAGGTTGCCGGTCCCCGAGCCGGTGAACTTCAGAAAGAGATCGTGCGCGCCGGTCGTGCTGGTGATGCTGCAGGACTTGGTGGTCCATGTTTGGGCGCCCCCGGTCCCCGCAACGGCGCAGGTCCCGATCACCGTGCCGGTGAGGCTGTCGATGTGCAGCTCGATGCTCCCGCCGCTGGTGCTCGAGGCCACCCGCGCGTCGAACGACGTGGCGCCGGTTCCGAAGTCGACGTTTTTGACCTTGATGTAATCCCCGTTGTTGATCGAGGTGACGTCCATCCCGCCTCCCGTATCGCTGGTCACCTCCGTCTGGACGCCGGATTCCGAGGCGATGGTCTCCGCCTCGGTCTGCACGAACGGGTTCAGGTTGGCAATGGCCTGCGGGCCTGCGGTCGTCGGTGGAATCGTCGGGAATGACCCGTCGGAGTTGTACTTGAACTCCTCGAGGCACACCGAACGGTGATAACCGTCGCCGTTCGAGGGAACCGAGCCGCCCTTTTGCAAGGCACCGTTGTGATAGAAAAAATACGAGTGCCCATTGAAGTCGATGATGCCCGTGTGATTCGTGAAGCTCGCACCGGTCGCCTTCATGATGGTCCCTCCGTAGGTGAAGGGGCCCGTGGGTGCGGTGGCTTTGGAATAGGAGATGTCTTCCGGAATGTTGTTGGCCGCGTACGCGAGGTAGTAGGTCGTGCCATGCTTCATGATCCACGGACCCTCTTCGTACTGAGAGGGGAAGCCGCCTGCGGACGGAGCAGGCCCGAAGGTTTGCGTGTTGACCGTGGGGCATTGGACGGACCCCGTATACGAGATCATGTCCGTGTTCAGTTTCACGTAGCCGGGAACGCTTCTTCCAAAATAGAGATACGCTTGCCCGTCGTCGTCGATGAAGACCGTGGGATCGATGTCGCCCGTCCCTCCTGAGCAACCGGCGGTGACGAGCGGCTTGCCGATGGCGTCCGTGTACGGGCCAATGGGGCTATTGGAAACACCTACCCCGATGACCGTCGCGCCGGAGGTGTTGCTCAGGGGGACGTAGATGTAAAACTTGCCGTTGCGGGGGATGGCCTGTGGAGCCCACGCAGCCGTGCTCGCCCAGCTGAACGATTTCCAGCTGGCCACCACACCGTGGTCGGTCCAGTTCACCATGTCCGCGGACGAGTACGCGAACCACTGGCACAGGGTGTAACCGGCCACCGCGCTGCACGGCTGTCCCGCCGCGTTCTCGTCGTGGGTCGTGATGAGGTAGACCCGCCCATTGGAGACCATGGGCGCGGGATCGGACGTGAAGTTGGTCTGGACGATGGGGTTGTCGGCGAAGGAGGGGGACTCGGTCACCAGCACCAGACCGAGAGCGACCACGGCCGGACCCAGCCTTCGCACGACGGCGAAGCGCCTCGGCCGATGGGCCCCTCTGCCGGACCCAGCGAGATTTGTGTTGCTCATCTCATGTACCTGTCTGTACGTCCCGATTTGTGCACAAGTATGGAGTGGTATGCATCGGTACTAAAAACGAAAAATGGCCAGTTAAGCATTTCATCTCAACTGGCCGAGTCTGCTTAGCTTTTCAGGAAGGCGCTCCTGCTCTACGGGATCGAGATCGAGCAGGTTTCGACGCCGAAGCAGACCGACACCACGCAACGGTGGAAGCTACCTGTCCGGGACGAGGCCGCGCACCTTCTCGTCGCTGCCGGAGGTCGAGCTGCCCGACGACTTCGACTTCGGGAAGGTGAGGAACTGGACGCGTAAGGTGCCGTCGAAGCGCCTCCAGACGATCGTGGAGCGCAGGACGTCAGAACTAGAATCGGCCTAATGGCGACAGTGAGAAAGCAGACGGGTGATACCATCCCGCTGTGAACGCAGAGACGATCGTCGCCCTCGCTCAGGCGTCCCCGACCAAGATCGATTTTGAGCGGGCGCTCCTCGAGGATCTGATTGACCATATAGGAGCCGACGTAGGGGCGTTCCGAGTTGGGAACGCCGGAGCTCCGACCAGTCGGGGATTCCTTCCGGCTGTCGTGGGAGCAGACGGCGACCCATGGGTGCGTCATGCGCTGGAGCTCGGCCCCGTCCTCGCGGTCGCGGCGCAGGCCGGCTCAGCGGTGGACGTGGCTGTCCTGGGAGAGAGTCGAGTTCGTTCGACCCGATACTTCTCAGAGATCGTTCGGCCTCACGGCGGCCGCGAGACCCTGTGCGCCGTTCCCATTTGGAGGGGAAGACCCGCGGGCTGTTTTCTCTTGGGCCGCTGCCGACCGCGTGGCCAGTTTCGATCCGTCGACCTGCGGCGGATAGAGGTGTTGCTCCCCGCGATCGCGGTCGCGAGCACAACGTTCACGAGACCCGACCGTCGACCAACCCACGCCGATCTCTCGGCCCGCGAATCGGAGATCGTCGACCTCTTGACTCTGGGGTTTCGCAGCCGAGAGATTGCGCTTGCCCTCGGCACCTCCGCGAACACCGTCCGAAATCAGGTGTCCCGGCTGATGGCTCGGCTCTGCGTTGGCACTCGGGCGGAGCTGATCGCGACCTTGGACCGCCGGGACCCGTGATGGTGCATCTGCGCCATTGAGACACGCGGGCGTGGCCGGGCAGGATCGGCGCATGAAGCCAGAAACCGCGTTCCAGATCGTCCAACTTCTTCCCCTTCCTATCTGGCTCGTCTGGATTCTCCTGCCTCGGAGCCACGCCGCCAGGCACCTAGCAACCGCCGATTGGCCTTGGATGCTGCTCGCCGCCGTCTACGTCGCCTGCTTCACCACCGCCCTAGTCTCGGGAGGTAAGCTGCGACCGGATTCGTTTAAATCCCTTTCGGGGATGATGCGCTTGTTTGCTTCGCCTTGGGGTGCCCTCACGGGATGGGTCCACTACCTCTGCTTCG
>JADGRB010000505.1 GCA_017881315.1 Pseudomonadota bacterium | reverse complement strand
GTTCCGGTCTTGTCCACCACCAGCGTCTCCACCCGATGGAGCACCTCGATCGCCTGCGCGTCCTTGAACAGGATCCCCAGCGTGGCCGCCTTCCCGGTCGCGACCAGGATCGACATCGGCGTCGCCAGCCCGAGCGCACACGGGCAGGCGATGATCAGCACCGCGATGGCGCTCACCAGCGCGTGGGCCAGGCGCGGCTCGGGACCGAGGAGGGCCCAGAGGGCGAAGGTCAGGGCCGAGATCCCGATGACGGCCGGCACGAAGATGCCGGCGACCCGGTCGGCGAGGCGCTGGATGGGAGCCCGGCTCCGCTGCGCCTGCCCGACCATCCGCACGATCTGCGCCAGCAGGGTGTCGCCGGCGGCCCGCTCGGCGCGCATGATCAGGCTGCCCGTCCCGTTCAGGGTCCCCCCGATGACCCGCGCGCCCGGCTGTTTCGGCAGCGGGATCGATTCGCCGGTGAGCATCGATTCGTCGATGGCGCTCCGTCCGTCCAGCACCGTGCCGTCGACGGGCACCTTCTCTCCCGGTCTCACGCGCAGCCGATCGCCCGGCCTGACCTCGGCGAGCGCGACGTCTTCTTCTCGCCCGTCGAGGCGCAAGCGCCGAGCCACCTTGGGTGCGAGACCCAGGAGCGCGCGGATGGCCGCGCCGGCGTGGCTGCGCGCCCGGAGCTCCAGCACCTGGCCGAGCAGCGCGAGCGTGACGATCGCCGCCGCGGCCTCGAAATACAGGCCCACGCGGCCACCCGCGTCGCGGAACGAAGACGGAAAGGTCCGAGGCAGGGTCGCCGCGATCAGGCTGTACCCGTAGGCGACGGCGACGCCCAGCCCGATCAGCGTGAACATGTTGAGGCTCCGCCGCCGCAGGGAGCCGACGGCGCGTTCGAAGAAAGGCCAGCCTCCCCACAACACCACCGGCGTCGCCAGCAGCAGCTCGACCCAGGATCGCGCGGCGCCTGGGATGATATCGGCCATCGAGATCGCCATGAGCGGCGCGGAGAGGGCGGCGCTGACCCAGAACCGCCGCTGCATCGAACGCAGCTCGGGGTTCTCGATCTCTTCCAGCGCGACCGTCTTCGGCTCCAGCGCCATTCCGCAGATCGGGCAGGCACCCGGTTTGTCGGCGACGATCTGGGGGTGCATCGGGCAGGTCCAGCCACCGGCAGGCGAGGCGGCGGGTCCCTCCCCATGGGCCGGCTGGCCATGGCCCCCTCCGGCCTCTGTCGTCGCAGAAGACTCGTCCCCCGCGAAACGGCGTGGCTCTCTTTCGAAGCGCTCCAGGCAGCCTCGACCGCAGAACAGGTATCGCTGGCCCTCGAACGTCGTCCGCAGCGGCGCATCCGGGCGGACGGTCATTCCGCACACGGGGTCCTGGTCAGGCTCCCTCTGCTGCTGCACCTCGCGCATCTCGACCCGCGTCTTCCTCGGGGGAGTATGTCACGCGGGGTCGACGCGCGAGGCGGGGCCGCTACTCCATCAAGTCTACTCCATCAGATCTTGGGGCTGGACGCTCTCGCCGAGCTCGGTCTCGAGATACGACCGGAGCCGGCCCTTGAGGCGACATTCGATCTGGCGGACACGTTCGCGGGTGACGCCGAAGGTCTCCGCGAGCTCGACCAGCGTCGCGGGCTCGTCATTGACCAGCCGGGCGCGGAAGATCTCGAGGTCGCGATCGCGCAACGTGGTGCCGAAGGTTTGCAGCTTCTCTTTGAGGAGCGTTCCGAATTCGCTGGCCTCGACCTGCAGGTCGGGGCGCGAGGCGGCGGTGGCGGGCACCAGGTCGCCCCGGGTCCGATCGCTCTGATCGTCGGAGCGAACCGGCGCGTCCAGCGAAATCTCGGAGGCGTTGAGCCGCCGTTCCATCTCGATCACCTCTTGTTCGGTGACGTCGAGCGCGGCGGCGAGGTGCTTGGCGTCCACCTGGAAGCCCTGCTTCTCCAGCTTCTCCCGTTCCTTCCGGAGGTTGAAGAACAGTCGGCGCTGGGGCTGGGTCGTGCCGACCTTGACCAGTCGCCAGTTCGCCAGAATGAACTTCAACATGTAGGCGCGGATCCACCAGGAGGCGTACGACGAGAGCTTCACGCCACGATAGGGGTCGTACTTCTCCACGGCGTGGATGAGGCCGACGTTCCCTTCCTGGATCAGGTCGAGGATGTTGTTGTGCGCGCGCCGGTACTCCTGGGCAATCTTCACGACCAGCCGTAGGTTGGCCGTCACCAGCGAGGCCGCGAGCGCGCGGTCCGCGGTGTTGGACAGCCGGACGGCGACCTCGTGCTCCTCTTCGCGGGTCATGAGCGGATAGCGCCGCAGCTCGTGCAGATACGCGCCGATGGTGGAGTGGTCAGCGGCCCCGAGCTCGTTCTTGATCGGCAGCTCGCCGACGGCTTCGTTCGAATCGGCGTCGGCGCTCGCCTCGGGCGACAGGCCCGCGCTCTCCGCGGTCCGCGCGCCCACCTCGCCCTCGTGGTCCTGCAGCTCGACGGTCTCCGGCTCGGCGCCCTCGGCCTCGACCGCCTTGAGACGCACCTGATCCCTCTTCCGCTGCTGCGCCTTCGAGGGCGCAGCCGGCCGGCAGGCGGGTCGCTCCGCGCGGCGGAGAAGAGGATAGGCGGCGTTGCTCTTGCTGGATGAAGGCGCTGCGTGGCTTAGCATGCCGATAGTCATCGCAAGGGCCATGCCACACCTCGACCGTCGCGGAACGCCTGGGCTTCAAGCCGGGCCGCGAGCCAACGTTACGACAAGGTAACGATCCGGTCTTTGAGGCCCAACATTCGGTAGCGGCTTCT
>JADGRB010000251.1 GCA_017881315.1 Pseudomonadota bacterium | reverse complement strand
GCTGTTGTTCGATGCGGCGAACGCTCTCTTTGCCTGCGCGGATGCCGCGGAGGCCGAGGCGGCGCTGGAGCGCTTCGGGGGCCATCGCTTCGCGCCGCTTTTGCACCACTACCAGCTCTCGAACTGGATCCTCTACGGGCGGGCCTACGCGGCGCCTGGATCCGGGGCCGGGGTGGGCGATCTCGACACGACCTTGCGGCAGGCGCCCGTCTCGCTGGATTGGCTGGCCGAGCACTGGATCGACGCCGATTTGCCCGCGCCCCCTATACTTGGCGCCCATGTCGATGTCCGATAGCCCGCCCGTTCCGCTTCGCGCCGCGATCGTCGCCGTTCAGCTTCCCGACGTCGACGACCGAGCCTTCGCCGCCTCGCTGGCGGAGCTACACCGCCTGGGGCGAACGCTGGGGGTGGCCGTCGTCGCGACCATCACCCAGCGGCGGCAGACGTTGCATCCGGCGGCGGTGCTGGGAAAGGGGAAGCTGGCCGAGCTCCAGGCCCTGGCGGGCCGCAGCGCCGCGCAGGGGGACGACGGGGACGGCGATGGCGAGGGCGACGAAGACGACGCGCCGGACGAGCGGGCGGGCGATGGGTTCGAAGCAGACGAAGGAGACCGGCAGGCCGACGCCGCGGCGGTGGTCTCGACACCATTGCCCATCGAGGCGGTCCTGGTCGACCACGACATCTCGCCGTCGCAGGCGCGCAATCTGGAGAAGGCGACCGGCGTCGAGGTGCTGGATCGGACGGCGGTGATCCTGGAGATCTTCCGCCGCCACGCGCGCTCGCGCGCGGCCAAGGCGCAGGTCGAGATCGTGCGGCTGCAATACATGGTTCCGCGCCTGCGCGAGCAGGGCAAAGGCAAGGATCGCCAGCGCGGCGGCATCGGGGGTAAGGGCGCCGGGGAATCGAGCCTGGAGCTGGATCGCCGCAAGATCCGTGATCGGATCGCCGAGCTGACGCGCGAGCTCGACGCGCTGGCCGAGGAGCAGCGGACGCAGCGGGCCCGGCGCCGCGACATGAGCCGCGTCGCGCTGGTCGGCTACACCAACGCCGGCAAGTCGACGCTCATGCGGGCGCTCACCGGCAGCGAGGTGTACGTCGCGGATCGCCTGTTCGCGACGCTGGACACCACCGTGCGCCCGCTGGTTCCCGCGACGCGGCCGCGGGTGTTGCTCTCGGACACCGTCGGCTTCATCGACAAGCTTCCGCACGGCCTGGTGGCTTCGTTCAAGAGCACGCTCGACGAGGCGCTGGAAGCTGGCCTCTTGGCCCAGGTGGTCGACGCGTCGGATCCGAACTTCGAGCGTCAGCTGCAGGTGACCACCGAGGTCCTCGCTGAAATTGGCGCCGGCGACGTGCCGCGCCTGCTGGTCTTCAACAAGATCGATCGGGTCGGCGGCACGGAGGCCGAGGAGAGCACCACCCGGACGCTGCTCGAACGCTGGCCCGAGGCCGTGGTCCTGTCGGCCCGCCGCCCCGCGGATGTCGGACGGCTGCACGCCCGGATCGTCGCCTTCTTCGCCCGCGATCTGGTCGAGGGGGAGGTGCGCGTCCCTTACGATCGTCAGCAGCTGCGCGGCGAGATCTTCGCCGCCTGCGAGGTGCTGGGCGAACGCTACAACGACGAGGGCGTCATCTTCCTGGTTCGCGCCCGCCCCGAGATGCTCGAGCGCCTGCAGGCGGCCTAGACAGCGCCGCAAACGGCCGCTGCGGTCAGTCGGTCGCCTCGCTGTCGGTCAGCGGCGTCCCGGCGTTGATCCGCATCGGTTCGTGTTCGAGCTTGCGGGGCTTGGCGGCGTCGGCGAAGGCCCGGCCCAGCGCCGGTCCGACCTGGGCCCACAGCTCCTTGCCCACGTTGGCCGCCAGCTCGTGGCGATCTCCGGCGAGGGTGGCCGACGCGATCCGGAGGCCGGTGGTTCCGCTGCGAATGAAGATGGTGACGCTCGCTTCGGCGCCGTCGATCTCCACCTCGCCGTCGACGTACGCGATGAGGTTCAGCGTCACCGCCATCTCGCGATACTGCTCCGCGCTGTCGACAGCCCGCAGGGCGGTGTTGATCTTGAGTCCCTTGGACTTGAAGAGGTGCTGGATCTGCCGGCGGATCGGCTCGGCGTCGTCGCCCGAAAACGCGAACATCGCGACCTTGGCCCCCGCGACCACGATCGGCTCTTCCTTCGGCGCGGCGACGCACTTGGGCGCCGGCCTGGATTTCGTCTTGGCGTGGGCGTTCCGCCTGGAGGCCGCGCCGGCGGACGAGCTCGAAAGCACCACCAAGCTCAGCAGCGCAGCCGCGCACCCGAACCTCGCGGAGGAGACAGACCGAGACATGGTCGGCCATTGTAACCCGCCGGCCCCACGGCGCGTGCGTCTCAACAGCCGGGAGGGGGCGATCCGGGCTTGCCGGGCGATCCGGGCGTGCAGATCGCGCACTCGATGGTGCTGCTCAGGAACTCCGGGTTGGGATTGTTCGGGTCGGTCGAGACGGCCAGCTCGAGAGTGCCGGCGGCACAGTTGGTTCCACCCGCGGTCAGTGACCAGCAGGGGGCGACGTTTCCGTTCTCGGCGCAGGCGGGAACAGCGATGTCCCGCGTCATTCCGTTGACCGTCAGGTGATTGTCGACGGCGCAATCCGGATTGCCCCGGCTGTTTGTCTGCAGGTGGGCGTCCACGCAGGTCGGTTGAATGAATTGAATCAGGTGCTCCGCGATGTTCTGCATGGCCGACGCATAGCTCGGATCGCAGATCGAGGACATGACGCCATTTTGGCCGAACGCCCGCACGAACTGGCTGATCCGCACCGACGGATCGGCGAAGCTGCCGTCGCTGGTGGGGCCGCACGCGTGCTCGATCTGCGGCCACAGTTGGCCGGGCGGTTGACCGGGGTCCTGCACCCAATCGACCGCGTAGGGCGTGACCGGGCCCGCGACAGCCGCGACCAGAATCTGGTTGTCCGGGTCGGGCTTGAGGGCCTTGATGTCGGAGACGAAGCGACCGACCGGGGTGAGCATCCCCGCTTCGTTGGGCTCGCAGTCCGTCAGGGCCAGCGTCGGCATCGCGCCGGGCATCGTGCCGGCCTTCGCGTCGGCCGGCGGATTGAGGGGCGGCTCCTGGAGGGGGCCGGCGCCGTCGCGGCACAGGTGTCC
Source organism: Pseudomonadota bacterium (assembly GCA_017881315.1). Lineage (GTDB taxonomy): Bacteria > Myxococcota_A > Polyangia > Fen-1088 > Fen-1088 > JADGRB01. The sequence continues at coordinate 4,359 of JADGRB010000251.1, read as the reverse complement.
GAATCGATTGCATCGGTAGTTGGCGATCGGACCCAGCGGATTGGTCAGGTCCTGCGCGCCGCCGTTCAGAGAATAGAGGTTGGTCTCCGGCGGGGCGGAGCAATCGTCTTCGTTCGTGAGCAGGACGATCCCCAGATAGGCCTCCCGGCGCAGGAAGCCGGCGCTGGCGGCCGGCGCCGGCCCGCGACCGTCGGCGCCGAGCGCGCGATCGATCGAGGCGAGCTGGTGCTCGAAGCCGCAGCCGCCTTGACCCAGCAGGGCGATGCATTGAAACACCTGCGCGATGTCGCCGCTGAAGTTCGGGTGGTTGTCCTCGTCGGAGATGAAGGTCGCGCCGGGGGCGAGGCCGGTCGCCGTGCAGGCTCCCTCGGGCTGGCTGAAGAAGACGCCGTCGTCACCGGTCGCGCTGCAACCGATGGAGGCCTGCTGGTCGCTCGGCGCCCCCATGTCCGACGACACCACCGCGATGTGCAGGCTGGGGACCATCGGCAGGCCCTCGAGGACGTTCATGAAGGTTGGCAGCTGTGTCTGCAGCTTGGTCTGCATGGCGCTCATCGACGACGAGTCGTCGATCATGAACAGGATGTCGATGTTTCGGTTGATCGGACCGGAGACTTGGTGATAGCGGACTTGGGTCGGCGTGACGGTGGGCGTCTCCAGCGCGCGCGAGGTACAGGCCCAGAGGGCAGGCGCGCCGATGGTCAGGGCGACCCAGCGCAATACCCGCAATTGCAGCAAATGAAGCAGCGAATGGCTCGACATGAAGTCCTCCGGACGCTCTGTCCGTTGGAGAACAACAGCAACCATTGGGCCAGGCCGAGGCCGCGAGAAACCGCCACGCCGCGCGCGACCGACGCCAACCACATTGGCGTTTGCAGGAAGCACGTTGGCCACGCGAATTGACACTCCCCGGATCCCGCCACTAGCATCGTCGTTCTCGAATGAACCCAAGATCGTGCTTGCGGATCGCGGCTTTGTTGATCTCCGGGGCGGCCATCCTCTCGGCTTGCTCCTCGTCGAGACCGGCCGGCGGCGTGCGGCAGGACTGCTATCCGAACGGGACCTGCAACGCGGGACTCTCTTGCTTCAGCAACATCTGTGTCGACGCGACGGACGGGGGAAGCGGCGTTGGCGGCCGGAGCGGCGCCGCGGGCGCCGGCGGCATCGGGAATGGCGGCACCGCGGGCGGACACGCCGGCGCCGGCGGCTCCAGCGCCGGCGGCAGCGGGGGCAGCGGCGTGGGTGGCTCGAGCGGTGGCGGCGGATCGTCCGCAAACTGCCAGGCGCTGTCGAGCTACGGAACGCCGACCTTCGACGCGACCCCCGAGATCGCGACCGATTCGTCGGGCAACCAGCAGCTCATCTGGCAGGCTCAGCTCAACGCCCTGGCCTTACCCGACATCCTCGACGTGGAGCTCTACAACATCGCTCCCTTCGGGACGACCATCGCGCCAATGGCCAACATAGACCTGAGCGGCCAGAGCCAGTTCAAGACCTGTGGCGCCTGTGTGCTCGTCTTGGCCCGGGTGGGCACCGATGGCAGCGCACAGCAGATCTACCTGGCGACGGCGGGGACCCTAACCATCACGGCCGTGTCCCCGAGCATCACGGGCACCATGTCGAACGTGACGTTTCAACATGTCACCATCGATCCCAACACCACGATCTCGACCAGGGTCGACGATTGCGTCACCTCGGTGACCTCGGCGTCGTTCAACACCACGGTCACGTTCCCCTGACGGATCGGTCAAAGCTAGGCCGGAATCCTTGGTGGGTCCGGGCTAGGATGGCGATTCGTGAGAATCGCTGCGGGCTTATGACGCCTCCATGATCAAAGACATTCTCGTTTGCCTGGAGGGATCGCCGAGCACCGAGGCGGCCACCCGAATCGCGATCGGCGTCGCGCGGGCGTGCGGCGCCCAGATGGCTGGCCTCGCCATCATCGACGAGCCGGACATCCGGGCGGGAACACCGACCAGCATCGGCGGAGCCAGCTACAAGCACGAGCGGGACGAGACCCTCGTCGCCGACGCCAAGAAGCTGGCCGACGACTGGGTGGCGCTCTTCGAGCGGCGCTGCCGTACGGCGGGCGTGCCCGCCAGATCGCTCGAGATCGTCGGTCGACCCGCGGAGAGCATCTTGACGGAGATGGAGGCGCACCACCTGACGGTGATCGGTCGAGACGCCAACTTTCGCTTCGAGACCGAAGAACACGACCGAAAGACACTCAATGCGATCTTGCACCAAGCCATGCGCCCCGTCCTGCTGGTTCCCGAGACGACGGAGCTGGAGCTCGGTCACACCGTGCTGGTCGCTTACGACGGCAGCCACGCCGCCAAGCGGGCCATCACCAGCTTTGCGGCCAGCGGCATAGCCCAGGGCCGCGCCGTTCATGTTGCCACCGTGGATGACAACGGCGTTCTCGCTCGGGAGATGTCCGAGCGCGCCGTGGCCATGCTCCGCGCCGCGAACGTCCCGGCCACGGCCCACAACATCGTTTCGATACTTTCCAACATCGAGGCTCTGTTCAAGCTCGCCAAGGACCTCGGCGCGGGTTTGATGGTGATGGGCGCCTTCACCCGGGGTCGCCTGCGCGAGCTCTTCTCCGGTTCGGTCACTCGCGGCTTGGTCGAACAGACCGAGATCCCTCTCTACCTGCAGCACTGATGACGTACGCCACGCCAACCTGGGCTGTCGCCCCCTTCGTCTGCTACCTCCTCCTGATCGCAACCCTCCCGTTGTTCTTCGGCGCGTTCTGGGAGCACAACCGCAACAAGCTGATCGTCGCGGCGCTGGTATCGGTGCCGGTGCTCGTCTATCTGTTTGGCATCCGGGTAGGCGGTGGGCAGATGCTTCTCCGGACCGCCTGCGACTACGTCTCGTTCATCGCGCTCCTGGCCGCGCTGTTCACGATCTCGGGCGGCATTTGCTTGCGCGGGTCTGTGGCCGGCACGCCGCGCGTGAACAGCGCATTCATGGCCGTGGGCGCGGTTCTCGGCAGTCTGATCGGCACGACCGGCGCGTCGGTCCTGCTGATCCGCCCCCTGCTGCGCGCGAACGAGCACCGCGCCTACACGACCCACATTGTCGTATTCTTTATTTTCATCGTTTCCAACGGAGCCGGCTTGCTCACGCCGCTGGGCGACCCACCCTTGTTCCTGGGCTTTCTGCGAGGTGTCCCCTTCACCTGGACCTTGCGGCTCGCGGCGCCGTGGGCGCTGGTCAACGGCGTCCTGCTCTCTCTGTTTACGATCATCGATCACATCGTTGCCGCGCGCGAGAAACGGAATCCCCGCAGAGCCGCCGGCATCTCCCACTTTCCCGCTTCGCCCAACGAGCCGCTTCACCTGGACGGCGCGATCAATCTGTTTTGGCTCCTCGGCATCGTGGTCGTCGTTTTCGTCATGGGTACCTACGGCACGCCATTGTTCGGGGACTCCTATCTGCGCTCGCTGGTCCAGGTGCTCGGGATGCTCGGCTGCGGTGCCCTGTCGTTGGTTTCGACGAAGCGGGAGATCCACGAGGCGAACCGTTTCAACTGGGCGCCCATCATCGAGGTGGCCGTGGTCTTCATAGGTGTCTTCATCACCATGATTCCTGCCCTCTCGTTTCTCGGGGAGCGCGGCGCCTCATTGGGAATCACCAAGCCCTGGCAGTTCTTCTGGGTCTCCGGGGCGCTGTCGAGCGTGCTCGACAACGCGCCCACCTATCTGACGTTCGCCTCGCTCGCGGTCGGGGTCACCAACAGCGGCGGCGCGACGCTGTCGGTGGAGAACCTGGGCGCGCTCGCGTTCCATCCGTTGGGTCAGCACCTGCTCGAGGCCGTTTCCTGCGGCGCCGTGTTCATGGGCGCGATCACCTACATCGGCAACGGACCGAACTTCATCGTCAAGGCGATCGCCGAGCAACATCACGTCCGGATGCCCAGCTTCTTCGGCTACACGCTGTGGTCGTTGGCGATCCTGGTTCCCTTGTTCGGCGTCGTCTCTCACATCTTCTTCTGATGGGCCGCCAGATATCCATAGCCCGACCCGTTCGAACGGCACCGTTCCCGCGGCCAGGAGAGCCGATCGTGCCGCGCCTTCTTCGCGAAGGGGTCATGGGACGGCATCCGGCCGTCACGCCGCCCGGCGGCGAGAGCGATCTCCTTTCGGGATGCGATCTCGGGGCCGACGCGTGGACGCGCCTTCCTGCGGAGCGATGCCGGCGGCTCGGGATGGCGGTGGTCGATCGCGTCCAGACACGCTTGCAGGGGCTGCCGGAATTCATTCTGCAGACGCCGCTACCCGATCCGGCGACGGCGCTCACGTTCCGGATCGAGCTGCGGACCGCCAACACGCTCCGCCGGGCCATGGCCAA
>JADGRB010000250.1 GCA_017881315.1 Pseudomonadota bacterium | reverse complement strand
GATTCGGAGCCGGCGAGCGATGCGGACGATGCGCCGAAACCCAAGACGAAGGCCAAGGCTCCCGCCGCGGACCCGGACGACGATCAGGCCGCACACGCTCGCAAGCCGCCCTCCTCCGACGACAAGTCGGACGACAAAGAGCTCTGAAAAGAGCTCTGAAACTTAGCTCCGAAACGTCACTCTAGGCCGTCACCTCTAGAAGTCTTCTAGACTGGAGCGCGCTCAGAGACGACCCGCCCTCGCGGCTCATCCCGGCGGCGCGATCGCGCGCTCTCCGGTCGCGGTCGCGCGTTCGAGCGCGGCCAGGCGACGCGCGGTGACCAGCAGCAGCGCCGCCAGCAGAGCCAGCAAGACGAGCACCGCCGCCAGCGCGCCCAGCAACAGCGGACGGGTCCCCGGGGTGATTCGGATGGGGCCGAGGGGCGCGAGCGCCGCCGCGGCGGCCTCGCCTGGATCCGCGGCCGGCGTCACCACCACGCCGACCGCCGCCGGATCGAGCCCGGCGACGCTGCCGGCGACCAGCTTCTGCACGTCCAGGCCGCTTATCGGCGTGGGGCCACTCCTGGCCTTGATGAGGACGGCGGCGCGGGCGGTGCTCTTCTGCTTGGCGTCCACCGCCAGCGGATCGCTCTCCTCGAGGACCAGGTGGACGCGCGCGCTGACGACGCCGTCGACCGTCTCCAGCGTCCGCTCGATCTCGCCGGCCGTCGCGTCCAGATACCTGGCCCGCTCCTCCGACGGTGTGGGGATGAGACTCGGCTGACCGTAGGTCTCCGAGAAACCCCGGCGCCGATCGCGCGGCAGGCCGAGCGCGCGCAGCAGATCGACGGCTCGGGTCCCGTCGGCGCTCGCGACGCGGATCGTGTAGGTCGCGCCGCCGCCCGCGGCCGCGCCTTCGTCGGGCATCTTCTCCGCGCCGATACCGGCCCGCTCCAGAGAAGCGGTCGCCTCGTTGGCCGAGCGCTCGTCGATTCCGTGCAGGATGTTGCTGGAGCAAGCCGCGGCTTGCAGCGCCAGCGCCACCAGCGCAACCCGTGCCCCCCATTCCGCCCGTCGGCCCATGGCGGCGTCATAACACGAAGTCAGACCTGCGTTCCCATCGTCTGTTTGACCGCGCCGACCAGCCGATCGGCGACCCGCGACACGACCTCGACGGCCTGGGAATAGCGGGCCACGGTCGCCTGCAGGGCCAGCAGCTCGCCGGGTTTGAAGGTCTTCCCGCGGGCGGCGGCGTCGAGGAGCGCATCGATCTGCTTTTCGTTCCCGATCGCGCGCTCGAGCATCGCCCGTATCGGGCTCGCGGCCGGATGTGCCGCCGGCGGGGCCACGGCGGGGCCTGGGGCCGACCGCGTGGCAGCCCCCGGCGTGGCCCCGATCCGTTCGTCGAGCACGGAGATGAAGGAGCGGGCGGGCGGCGGGGTTCGTGCGGTCGCGCCTGGGACGGAGGGCTTGCTTGCAGGGGAGCTCGGGGCGATGCGCATGTCCACTCATCGGACGGGCGCGCGCCCGGTTGCGGATCGAGCGTCAGCCTGATTCGACCCCGCTACTCGACGTCGCCGAGCGCGTCGCGAAGGAGGTCGACGGCCCGCGCGTGGAGGCGGCATGCCCAGGACTTCGACAGCCCCAGCTCGGCCCCCGCCTCCTCCAAGTTCTTGTCGGCGAAGTAGTAGAGCTCCATGAGCTTGCGCTCCTTGGGGGGCAGGTTCACGACGGCATCGCGCACGCGCCGCGACAGGCGGTGGGTGTCGACGGCGGCGTCGGGCGCCGGCAGGCTCTCGTCGGCCACGGTCGAGGCCGCCTCGAGCGAGGTGATGTGGACAGTCGCGACGCCCGACAGGATCTCGCCGACCGCCGCCAGCGCACCGGCCGGGTCGGGCGCCGGCTCGGAACCCTGCGTCCGGGCCGCGCCCTCGCGGTCGGCCTGGCTGCGCAAGTACTCGTTGGCCCGCTCCTCGGCGCGGTAGCGGGCGTGGTCGGCCCGCGAATACCAACCCATGGTGCGGAGCCCGTCGTACATGGCGCCCCGGATGCGGTAATAGGCGAAGGTCGTGAACGCCACGCCGTGGCGGGCGTCGAAGCGATCGGCCGCCTCCACCAGCCCCTTCGATCCGTAGCCGACCAGATCGTCGAGATCGATCGAGGCGCCCACGGTCTTCTTCACCTTGCGCGCGATCGCCTGCACCAGCGAAAGGTGCTTTTCGACCAGCTGTTTGGTCTCCGACGCCGCCATCCTCCCCGACTAGACCAAGGGTTGCGTCGCGCCGTCAAGTCCGCATAGTCTGCGCGGGCCGATGCAAAGGTACGTCGAGGCTTCCGCCAGCCATGAAAACGCGTCGCGGGCGCGGCGGCTGCTCGATCGGGTCGTCCCCGATCCGGTCCTGCACGCGCGCTTCGTCAACATGCTGGCGCGCCTCGAATACATCGGCGTCCGCAAGATCCTGAAGAGCCGACGCTCCGAACGCCTCGATCTGAACGGGCTCCAGCACATCCTCGACGAGGCGGTGCACGCCCTCCGTCTCAAGAAGGCGGCCTCGGCGCTGGGCGGCGCCGGCGGCGTCGACGTACGCACCTTCGCGGCGGGGGCCACGCTGGCGGGGGATGCCGCCGAGAATTATCTGCAGGCGCTCGACCACCGCGCCGAGGAGGCGCTGGTCGATCTCCCCGAGATCGACCGCGCGGAGGCCAACTACCTCCTCACCAGCGCCGCCGTCGAGGTGCGCGCGCAGGTCTTCTATCCGATGTACGACCAGACCCTGCGCGCGCACGGCGCGGGGTTTTCGGTCGCGGCAATATCCAAGGATGAAGATCGCCATCTGGAAGAGATGACCGTCGCGCTGGGGGCGGCGCTGGGGGACTGGCGTCCGCGGCTCGAGCCGGTGCTCGCCGCCGAAGAGGCGTTGTTTTCGCGGTTCCTCGGAGCGCTGGAGAAGGCGGCCGAGGGTCCGAATGGCTGAGTGGAGGACGCTGGACGCGGAGGACGTCCGCGCGATCCTGCTGTCATTCGGTATCGGCGGGTATCGCGCCCACCGGGCGATCGCGGTCGGGACGATCAACACGAACGTGAAGGTCGAGACCGACGCCGGGCTCTTGTTCTTGCGGGTCAACGAAGGCAAGTCGCTCGACGATGTCGGCCGAGAAGGGGCGATCGTCGCGTACGTGGCGGCGCACGGCGTTCCGACCCCGGCGCCCTTGCAGGCGCCCGCCGGACAACCGTTCGTGCTGTGGCGCGACCAGATCGTTTCGCTCTTCCCCTGGGTGGGAGGGCAGACGCTGGCGCGGGCCGCGGTCACGCCGGCGCACGCCGCGGCGGTCGGCGCGACGCTGGCCAGGCTGCACCGGGCGAGCGCAGACTTCCCTGACCGGCGCGCCGGGCGCTACGAGCCCGACGAGATCGCGCGACGCCTGGACCGGGTGGCCGCGCTCGCACGTCCCGAGCTCGCTTCCGCGGTGGCGATCTTGACGCCCGAGCTCCGGCGCCTGGCGGGTGAGCGCGCGGCCGACCTTCCGATGGGCCTCACCCACGGCGATCTCTTCATCGACAATGTCCTCTTCGCCGACGGCGCCACGCTCACGGCGCTGATCGATTTCGAGCAGGCAGCCTGGGGACGCCTGGCCTACGACCTGGCCGTGACGGTCCTCGCCTTCGGATTCGGCCGCGACGATTTTCGCGCCGACGTCGTCCGCGCGCTCATCGAGGCCTACGTCGCCTTGCGCCCACCGACCGCCGCCGAGCGGGGCGCCTTCGGCGCGGAGCTTCGCTTCGCCGCCTGTCGCTTCGCCGTTACCCGCATCACCGACGTCCACCTCAAACGGCAAGCGGGCGCGGCCCCCGGCAAGCAGTTTCAGCGCTACCTGGATCGCCTCGCCCGCGTCCACGCCCACCTCGACGCCGCCGACGGCCTCCTGGCGCTCTAGGTTACTTGCGGACCATGTTGATGTACTTGCGGAGCGTGTCCTTGCGCTCCTCGTCGAGGTCGACGTAGCGGATCCCCATGTCCATGGGGGCCTCGCGGTTGGCCCACACGACCTCGCCGGTCACGGCGATCGAGGCATCCAGGTCCGGAAAGTTCAGCACCAGATCGACCATCGTGCCGACCTCCTCGACGCCCGAGGTCTGGATGCAGACGCCGCCCAGCGAGATGTTCTGGATGCGGTGGAAGAGCAGCACCTCGTTCCCCGTGTAGTCGACGTACGCGTTGACCTCGAACCGCGGGAATTCGCGAGCCTGCTCTGGGGAGTCGCCCATGGGTTTTTCACTATCCCAGATCCCCCGGAGGGTCAAAGGGCTCTTGCCTGGCTTGCCAAACTGGCACTGTCACATCGATGGGTGCGACGAAGCGGCAGAAGGGGTCGCTGAACGGGTCAGGAACGCGGGTCACCTTGCTGGAATGGTTCGTGCATTCGACATCGGCGTTGATGTTCGCCCCTGAGCGCAGGCCTCTCGAGATCGCGGTTCCGATCACCCTTCTGGTCAGCTTGCTGATCTGGGGGACCGTCGCCGGCTGCGCGCACCGGGAGTACTTCCCAGGCACGACCATCGTTCGCAGCGACGAGAATCGTAAGATCATCGAGACCGTCGAAAAATACCGCCAGCGTCTCCTCACGCGGAACACGGTGGGCCTCCTGGCGCTGGCGTCGCAGAAGTACTTCGAGGATTCGGGGACGCCGCGCTCCGATGACGACTATGGGTACGATGGGCTCAAGAAGGTGCTCGAGGTGCGGCTCCAGCGGGTGAAATCGCTCCGCTACGAGATCGAATATCGCAACATCCGGGTGACGGGAGACCAGGCCGAGGTCGAGGTCTTCCTCGATGGCTCCTTCGAGCTCGCGGCCGCCGAGGCGGGCGATCGCTATCGCCGGGTGAACGACTACCACCGTTTCCTCCTCGAAAAGGAAAGCGACGAGTGGAAGTTCCTGGCCGGGATGTGAGCCCCGCGACGGCCTAAGGGCAGTACCGCTCGATGGCTTCGAAGAGCCGATTGAGATCGAGCGGCTTCATCACCAGCTCGGCGGCGTCGACCAGCACCGGACGCTTCCCGGTCGCCGTGATGACCACCAGAGGAATGTCGGCGATGTCGGGATGCTGCTTCTGCTCCTTGCGGAACTGCCAGCCGTCCATGACCGGCATCATGAGATCGAGCAGGATCACGCAGGGGCGGGGCGAGGCGGCCTTGAGATGGTCGAGGGCCTCCCGTCCGTTGCCGACGCACGCGACCTCGTAGCCCTCGTCCTCCAGAACCTCGCGCAGCGAATCCCGGATGTCGGCATCGTCGTCGACGACCAGAACTCCCCCGCAAGGGCCAGTGTGCGCCATGTCTAAATCTTGTGGGGCCGGCGGACGGCCTTGTCAAACGGTTTGGACGACCACACGATGCTCGAACGCATGCGAAGATCTTGGATGGCCCTGGCGGCCGCGACTGCCCTCGTCGGGCGGCCGAGCGCGCATGCGGAGATACGCCCCACCGGTCCCCTGGACACCGCCGCGCTCATCGCCACCCACTACCGGGTCGAGCCGAACATCGTCTATCTGTCGGTCGGGGGCTGGAACGGCAAGCTCGACCTTTACATTCCGCGGCGCCCGGACGGACCGATGCCGATCGCGATTCTCTTCCACGGCGGCGGATGGGTCACGGGCACCAAGGACGAGATCGCGCTCGACGTGCTCCCTTACCTGGTGATGGGCTTCGCGGTGGCCAACGTCGACTACCGGCTGGCCCGGGTCGCGACGGCGCCGGCCGCGGTGCAAGACAGCCGGTGCGCGCTGCGCTGGGTGATCCGGCACGCGACGCAGTACGGCCTCGACGTCGAGCACCTGGTGCTGGTCGGCAGCTCGGCGGGCGCCCACCTGGCGCTCATGGCGGCACTGGCACCCGCGAGCGCCGGGTTTGATGGGCTCTGCCCGGGTGACGAGCCGCTGCGGGTGGCGGCGGTGATCAATTTCTTCGGGGTGATCGACGTGGCCGAGTTGCTGGGACCTGCGAATCCACGCGACTTCGCGATCGGGTGGATGGGCGGTGGCCCCGAGCGCGCCGCGCTGGCGCGTCGGGTCTCGCCGATCACCTACGTCGGAAAGGGGTCGCCCCCCATCTTCACCGCGCACGGCGAGGCCGATCCGGTCGTCCCCTTCGAGCAGGCCAAGCGGCTTCACGAGGCGCTGACCCACGCCGGGGTGGCCAATCGCCTGTTTCCCCTGCGTCGGACCGGCCATGGTGATTTCGATGGCGCCGCGGTTCTGAGCGTGAATCGCGCCCTGCGCGACTTCTTGGTCAAGCAGGGGATCGTCAACCCGGGCGGATCGGAGCTTCTCCACTAGCGCGGCCCCCGCGTCTTGGGAGGTGCAGCCGCGCGCCTGTGATAGGCTCGTCCGTCGGTGGACGCCGAGTCTCTCTCTCCGCCCGACCCCCGTATCGGCAACGTGCTGCAGGGACGGTACGTGATCCTGTCCAAGATTGCCTCGGGCGCGATGGGCATCGTCTACAAGGGCGAGCGCCTGCAGCTGGGGCGGCCAGTCGCGGTCAAGTTCCTGCACCCCTGGATCGCGGCGCAGAAGGCGTTTCTGGGGCGATTCGAGAACGAGGCCAAGGCGATGAGCCGGCTCGCGCACCCGCACTGCGTTTCGGTCATCGACTTCGGTGTCGACGGCGCTCCCTACCTGGTCATGGACTTCGCGACCGGGCGGACGTTGCGCGAGCTGATGCAGCAAGGGCCGCTTCTCCCCGCCCGCGTGTTGCGGATCGGCTTGCAGCTCCTGTCGGGGCTGGCACACGCGCACGCGCAGGGAATCGTGCACCGGGATCTCAAGCCGGAAAATCTCATCTTGAGCGGCGACACGGAGCTGGAGGAGCACCTCCGTATCCTCGACTTCGGTCTCGCCAAGCTGCGCGACGGGCCCGCCATGACCGCCGGTCTCGCGGTGGGGACGCCGAGCTACATGTCGCCCGAACAGTCGGGCGGCGCGGGCGCGATCGATGCCCGGACCGACCTTTACACGGTGGGCGTCCTCCTGTTCGAGATCCTGGCCGGCCGAAAGCCGTTCCAATCGGAGAACGTGGGCGAGGTGATCCTCATGCACCGCGAGGCGCCGCCGCCGCGTTTGCGGGATGTCGCGCCCGCCGCAGGCTACTCGGCAGCGCTGGAGGCCGTGCTCGAAAAAGCGCTCTCGAAGCTCCCCGAGGATCGCTTTCAGACGGCCGCCGAATTCGCCAAGGCGCTCGAGGCGACACCCGAGGCGCGCGGCGGTGCCGTGCCCGCGGCGGCGCCCGCCGCCCCGGTGCCGGCCCGGACGACCATCGACACCGTCTCTGCGGTCCGCCGCCGACTGGGGGTCCCGTCTGCAGGAGATCGGGCTGGCGGCGAGCCGCCGACCGCGGCCGCACCGCCCGTCCGTCAATGGAGACTTGGCTGGATCGTCGGTGGATGCATGTTGCTCGCTCTGCTGGCGCTCTTGCTCGGGCGCGGGCTGCGTGGGGGGCCCCAGTCCACCGCTGCGGCGAGGCCCGCCC
>JADGRB010000022.1 GCA_017881315.1 Pseudomonadota bacterium | reverse complement strand
ATCCCTCGCGCACGTAATGCGAGACGTCGGCGATGGCGACCCACAGGCGGGTCCCGCCGCCGGGCAACGGCTCGATCGCGACCGCGTCGTCGAAGTCACGCGCCGTCTCGGGATCGATGGTGGTGAAGGGGATGTGGCGCAGATCTTCACGGTCCACCAGATCGCCGGGCTGCACCTGGGTGGCGAGGCCGGTCGCGATCCGCTCGACCTCCTCGGGGAACACCTCGTCGACGTCGGCGCAGGCCAGGACCTTCTCGACCTCGGTGCGCGGGTCATCGGGATCGCCCAGCACCTTGAGCACCTTCGCCTCGATGGGCCCGTCGGGGACGTCGGGGTAGCGGGTGATCTCGGCGACCACCGCGATGCCGTCCTTCGCCTCGGGGATGGAGCCGCTCAGGGTGACCGGCCCGGTGATACGCGGATCGTCGGGCTGCAGCACCTGCTGTCGGCCCAGGCGGGCCAGCTGGCCGGTGATCTTGGCGCGGCCCCGCGCGATCACGCGCAGCACCCGCCCTTCGATGCCGCGCACGCCGGGCCAGGCTTCGATCTCGACGGTGTCGGCGTCCATCGCGGCGCCACGGTTGCGGGCGGAGACGTGGACGTCCTCGGATTTGTCGTCCGGGACCACGAAACCGTAGCCGGCCGGGTGGATCTTGATTCGCCCGGATAGTGTCCGGGCCTGATGGCCCGAGCGGCTCGGACCGGTAGGGAGATTTTCCAGTGTCATGTTCCTCTAGGGTTTTCCCATGGGCAGAGATCCGCTCGGCGCGCGTAGCGCGTAGAGCTTGTGATCGTCCGAGCCCACGAAGATGGTGCCGTCTGCCGCCAGCGTCGGGGAGCTGTCGACGTCGCCGCCGAGCTCCACCGACCAGCGCAGATGGCCGTCGGGCTCGAGACAATAAAGACGATCATCCTGCGAGCCGAACAGGATGGCGCCGTGCGCGTCGATGAGCGGTGAAGAGACGATGCGATCGCCCGCGCGAAACGACCAGGCCAGCGTCCCGTCCAGGTGGACGGCATAGAGCTGGGCATCGAAGGAGCCGAAGTAGATGATCCCGTTGCCGATCGCCACCGACGAGCGAACGTCGGCGCCGGTGGTGAAGGCCCAGCGCAGCGTCCCTTCGGGAGAGATCGCGTAGAGCTTGTGATCGTCGGAGCCGACGTAGATCGTTCCGTCGTCGCCGATGGCTGGCGCGGGCTCGATGTCGCCACCGGCCCGGAAGTCCCAGCGCTTCTGTCCGTTCGCCCCCACGCCGTAGAGCACGTCGTCCTGACAGCCCGCCACCACCGTTCCGTCCGGCAGCACCGCCGGCGCCGACGACACGTGCCCGTTGGTGGGAAATCGCCAGCGCAGGGAGCCGTCCGGGTTGATCGCGGCCAGGCCATCCCCGCCGGTGTAGACCACGCCGTCCGGGCCGATGGTCGGCCCGGCGTCGACGTCGCAGCGGCTGGCCTCGGGGCCGATCCCGACGCGCTGCGGGCAGGCGCCCAGTTGCACGATCCAGCGCGGTTTCCCCTCCCCAGGCGATAGCGCGTAAAGGTGGTCGTCGTCGGAGCCGATATAGATGGTTCCGTCGTGCGCCACGGCCGGCGAGCTGAAGATGATATCCCCCGTCGCATACGACCACCTGAGCGTCCCGTCGGGACCGAGGGCGTACACCTTGCCGTCTTGCGACCCGACCAGGACGGAGCCGTCGCCCGCGATGGCGGGCGATGAGACGATCGGACCGCCGGTCTGGAAGACCCACCAGATCGCCGGCTTGATGGCCGGGAGCACGAACGGCGACCGCCCGCGGTGGGTCGGCCCGAAGCGGAACATCGCCTGTGCGGGCTCGACCGCATACTGGGGCAAGGGCAGCGACGCCGTCGCGGTCGAGCTTCCGGTGCCAGCGGGGCGCGAAGCATCGGCCGGCCAGACACAGCGGGTGGCATCGCACAGCCGGTTGAGCTTGCAGTCCTTGTCGCTCGTGCACGGGCGCGCCTCGATATGGGCACAGCCCAGCAACAGGGTGCAGAGAGCGGCGAAGCGCGGAAAGCGAAGAGCCTGGCGACAAACAGCCGGCGGCGGACGAAACGTTCGGATGGCGCAAGGTTAGGGCAAATTGGAAAAGGCGCAAGACCGTCTGTTACGCTTCGTCGCTGTGGGACCTTTCGTCGAACGCGCGCCCGTCTTGGCACGGGCTCGCGGGGCGAGGGGCGCCCGTGCCCTGGTGCTCACCGTCGCGGCGCTGGTGCTGCCCCTGACCGCCTGCAAACACCGACAGCCTGCGCCGCGACCCCCGGCGGTCGCCGTCTTGCCGACCCCGACTGTCTCGGCCCCACCCGGGGCGCCGCCCCTCCGGCCGCGCCGGATCCAGCACGTCGTGATCATCAGCGAGGACGGCTTGCGCCCTGACGCGCTCATGAACGTCCTGCCGCCGGTGCACGCCGAGATCATGAAGCACGCCGCCTACTCGCTCCAGGCGCGCACCATTCGGCGGGCGTCGACCCTCCCCTCGCACGCGGCGATGCTCTCCGGGTTCGACGTCAAACAGCACGGCCTCTACTGGAACTCGTGGAAGCCCGAGCGCGGCTACATCCTGGTGCCGACCGTCTTCGACGCCGCCGAGCAGAGCGGCATGGGCGCCGCCGCGTTCGTTGGAAAAAAGAAACTGGAGCACATCGCGCACCCCGGCTCCGTCGACGTGTTCTCGCGGTCGGGCTACTTCTGCAAGAAGGTCGTGGAGGAGGCAGCCCAGTACCTGGTCGAAAAGCGCCCCCAGATCGAGTTCATTCACTTCTCCGATCCCGACGATCTGGGGCACTCGGACGGCTGGATGTCGAACCCGCAGCTGGAAGCCGTTCGGCACACCGACCGCTGCCTCCGCACCCTCCTCGACGCGACCGCGGCGGCCGGCCTCGATCGGGACACCCTGTTCATCCTCTCGGCAGATCACGGAGGGCACGGCCACAATCACTCGGGAAAGATCAAAGAGGATCGTCTGATCCCCTGGATCGCCTGGGGACCCGGCGTCCGCGCGGGACACCGGATCGGCAGCCCCATCAGCACCGTCGATACCGCCGCGACCACCCTGTGGGCACTGGGCTACCCACCCACCCCCGGCGCCATCGGCCGTCCCGTCCTCGAAGCCTTCGACCCCGCCACCATCGCCGCCTCCGGGCCAAAACCCAAGCCGACGTTCTGACGTTCTAGATCGCGTGAGCGTAGGCGGGCTTTGCCCGCCGGAGCTCGTCGCGGGAGGTTGCAGGAACCCTCCCAGGGTTCCTGTTCTAAAAGAAGTTGAGGGCGAAGTTGACGAGGGACCAGTTGGTCCAGGTCTGATCGGTGCCGTTGTTGTTGAGATGCGCGCCCGTCACCGTCGCCTCGACGTCGAACGACCAGTTCCACCCTTGCACGAGCTCGTAGCCAAGCCCGCCCATCCCGGCAGCGCCCCACTGCGTGGCGAAGCTGTCTTGATTGCCTTCCGCGATTCCGAATCCGCCCTTGAGGAAGAGCCGCCGGGTCACGAAGAGCTGCAGCGCCGCCAGGTTGGCGGTCTGCTCGACCCGCGAGGCGCCGTGATCGACCACCGCGCCCTCGACATCCCAGAGCAGAAGCAATCCCGGACAGAGCCCGATGCCGAGCCGGAAGGTGTACGAGATGCCCGTCTCGTGCGCGCTCGTGCCATCCCGCTGATCGTTGAAGGCCAACCCGCCGAATCCGATTCCGCCGCCGAGCGTGAAGGGACGATCGAGCACGTTGCGTGGGGGCGGCGCCGATGGGTACGCATAGTAGTTGGGCGGTGCATAGCGATACGGCGCATACCGATAAGGCGGCGCATAGCCCGGCGGCGGGTAAGCGGGCGGGTAAGCGGGCGGCGGGTAAGTCGGTTGGGCGCTATAGGCCGGCGGCGTGCCGTAGGCCGGTGGCGGCGCATACCCCGGCGGTGGCGCGTAGGCCGGCGGAAGCTCTTGCGGAGGAGGCGGAAGCTGCTGGGGCGGCGGAACAGCTGCTGGATCGGACTGTTGCGCATGCGCCGCAGCGGTGTGAACGGCAAGAACAGTGAGAACGGTCAGGAAGCTCTTCATCGTGGTGACCCCGGGCGGCAAATCAGCCGCCACGATGCTCATGATTGCAAAGCCGGCGCCACCTTTCAAAACTTGCGGAGCGGCGGCTCTCCGGGCGAAAGCGCGGGCGGCGTCTGGGCGGCCAGGCGGCGGACTCGCCCCAGCGCCGCGTCGGGCTCCCGGATCTTCTTGATCAAGACCGGCACGCGGATGCCCGACTGGAGCGCCCGCCGATGGGGTGGGTCACGTCCCGATTCCGACCGCGCGGTCGGATCGAGGCGCCGAGACAGGCGGCCCACCACCTCGATCGCATCGCCGGGAAGGATATCGATCTCGGAGGCCCACAGCTCTCTCTGATCGAGCCGCAAGCGGGTGAGAAAGGGGTGGTCCAGCTCGAGCAGCGTGGTGTTGTGGAACTGAACCCGCTCGTCCGCGGGAAACCGGTCCAGCAGCATCCCGCCGGCGACCTCGATCCAGATCGGCTCGTCGGAGCCATCGTCGAGCAGAAAGTCGAACGCCGTCTCGTGGAAGAAGCTGCGCGACAGCCAGGTTCCACCGCGGAACCGCGTCAGCGACCAGACCGCCGCGCGACCGTCGAGCGGCGAGCCCGCGGTGCGGCGCGCGACCACCACCCCGCGGACCGCGACCGATCGCGCATCGGGTATCCCCCGCAGCTCCGAGATCCGATGCAGACGACGCGCCACCACCAGGCGGTGGATCCGATTGGCCAGTCGGACGCCGATCGGTCCCCAGGCGATCGCGAGCGCCGCCGCGGCCCCGGCCGCCCCGGCCGCGATGCCGAGATCGTCGGCCGCCATGGCGATCATTCCCCAGGCCGCCAGCGCGGCGGCCGCCGACGAAGTTGCGGCGGTGGCGATGCGGACCCCGCGCGGAAACGAGATCCAGCGCGCGATCACGCCGCCCGTGCGCACCAGCGCTACCGTGTCTTCGGCATCGGCTTCTGCGGGCGTCGGGCGACGTCCAAATTTCTCCATGACCCGCGCGACCGCGGCTTCGAGGCGCGTTCCCAGCCACCCGACGACACCGCCGCGCGGCGACGGGGCCGTGCCCTCGGCAGGTGCCGCGTCCCCTTCGTCCCACGGGGCGGCGCGGTCGCGATCGGTGACAATGAGCTCGCGGTCCGACACGACAGACGTTCTCCAATTACCTGCCCCCAATTTTCCCACGGCGGAGGCGCAGTTGCACTCGATCCGGCGGCCTCCACATGAGGTACAATGTGCACCGCTCGATGGCAGACGCCGATGGCCCGCGCGGGCCGCTGGAAGCTCTACGGAACGCCGCGCGAGGTGGCCAGGAACGGTTTCTGGTTGCCCTCGGAGACGGTGGTGAACGGCCGCGCGTGGCCGCGGCGCTGACCAGCGAGGGTTTGGTTGTCGAAGCGGATTCACTCTCGGGGGCGCTGGCGCGCCTCGCCGACGAGTCGTTCGACCTCGCGATCCTGGACCTGCCCGGCGCAGATCTCGAGGCCGGCGTCGAGGACTCCTACCCCGGCCGCGATCCGCTGGCCGCCTCGCGCGAGCTGCGTCCGTTCACCGATCTGGTGCTCATCAGCGACGGCGATCCGGTGCGGTGCGGTCGGGCCTTCGGGCGCGAGGTGGCCGCCGTGCTGCCGCGGCCGCTGCCGGCGGTGGACGCGCTCCTGCGCGCCCACATCAAGCGTCTGGCGGGGTTCCGGCGGGCGCGCACCCGCGGCGTCCTGGTCCTGAACGCGTTCGCGGGGGTCAAGGCCGAGCTGGCGGCGGTCGAACCGGCGCTCGCCGCGGCACTCGAGGAGCTGGCGCGTGAGGGCAAGCGCGATCCCGCCATCGTCGTGTTCGGCGATCCGGAGCTGGCCCAGGCGGCGGGGACGCGCGGCGACGAGCCGAACCCCGACGCCGCGGTGGTCGGCCTGGGCGCGGACGACGCCATCGACCGGAGCCTCGGCGAGGCGCGCACGCGGGCGATCGGCGCCGCGCTGGTGCTGGTCGACGCCGCCCCCTCGGCCGAGCGGCTGGCCAGCGCCATCTACGGCGGCGCCCGGGCCTATCTTCCGCGCGGCTCGCTCGATCTGCTGGGGCGGGTGGCGGCCTCGGCGGCGGCCCGGCGGCACGGCGAAGCGCTGGGCGTGAAGATCGTCGAGACGCTGGCCCGGCACGGCATCCTGACCGGCGTGGAACGAACGCGGGCCTCGACCCCGCAGCGCGACATCGATGCCCGCCTGATCGCCGACGCGGCGACGCCCCAGCCGCACACCGCCGTCGTTCCCACCGGGCACGAGGTGCTGGTGGTCGACGACGAGGCGGTCGTCCTCACGGTGCTGCGCGAGGCGCTCCGCCGCGGCGGCTACCGCGTCACCACCGCCGCCTCGGCCGAGGAGGCGATCGATCTCATGCAGAAGCGGCGCTTCGATCTGGTGCTCACCGACAAGAACCTGCCGGGCGCCTCGGGCCTCGACGTGCTCCGGGTCGCGCGCACCTTGAGTCCGTCGCCGGCGATCGTGCTCATCACCGGCTACAGCTCGTACGACTCGGCGATCGAGGCCATGGACATCGGCGCGCACGACTACATCGAAAAGCCGATCCGCGACGTCGACGATCTGCGGTTTCGGATCCGGCGCGCGCTCTCGCGCCGCGACGAGCAGCTCTCCCGTCCCAAGCCGACCCGCACCGGCGGCCGCGCGGGCCGGGTGCTGGTGGTGGAGGTGGAGGGGCCGCGGCGGCAGCTGCTGGCGGAGTATCTCGGCAAGGCGCACCACGTGACCGCGGCCAAGGATGGCGAGGAAGCGCTGACCTTGCTCAAGGGCGATCACTTCGATCTGGTGATCGCCGATCGGCATCTCCCGGGTGTCTCTGGACTGCGGGTGATCGAGCACGCGCAGCAGCTGCTCCCCCACTGCGCGACGGTGCTCTACACGGTTTATCCGTCCTACGATTCGGTCCAGGAGGCGTTCGCCGCCGGTGTCGACGCCTATCTGGTCCGCCCCAGCGACGATCTCAAGAAGCTGGGCGAGAAGGTCGCGGAAGCGCTCGGTGGTCGCGGCGGAATCCTGTTAGGGTAAAGGCCAACCCCCCATGCGCATCGCGTTCACGCACAACCTGCGGCTCACCGACAGCGAGGACGAGGCGGAGTTCGACAGCGTCGAGACCGTCGACGCGATCGCCGCCGGTCTTCGGGCCGGGGGCCACGAGGTCGAGAAGATCGAGGTGACCGGCCCCGCCTCGCGGCTGGCGGCGCGGATCGAATCTTACGGTCCGGATCTGATCTTCAACTCCGCGGAAGGCCGCCGCGGCCGGGCGCGCGAGGCGTTCTACCCGGCGCTGTTCGAGGAGCTGGGGTTCCCCTACACGGGGTCCGACGCCTACGTCCTCACCGTCACGCTGGACAAATGGCTCACCAAGCTGGTGCTCGCCAAGCGCGGCATCGATACGGTCCGGGGGCGGCTCATCACGCCCGACGATTTCCGGCGCATGCGCGATCCCGGGACGCTCGATCTGGCGCTGCCGGTGATCGTCAAGCCGAACTACGAGGGCTCGTCGAAGGGAATCGCCGACGACGCGGTGGTGCGCGACGCGCGCGCGCTGGCGGACCTCTTGCCGCGGGCGCTGCGCGCCTATCCGAACGGGGTGCTGGTCGAGGAGTTCGTGCCGGGGATCGACGTGACGGTCCCCTTCCTCGAAGGACGCGGCGACGAGGGCGTGCTGCTACCCGTCGATTACATCGTCGAGCCGCCGGCGCGCAGCCGTTTCAATCTGTACGACTACCGGCTCAAATCGGCCGAATCGAACAAGGTGCAGGTGCGTTGCCCCCCCGAGCAGCCGCGCGACGTGGTCTCGCGGCTGCGGTCGATCTCGAAGATGGCGGCCCGCGTGCTGGGGATCCGCGACATCGGGCGGATCGACTTCCGGATCGGCGAGGATGGGCGCATCTATCTGCTGGAGGTCAATGCGCTGCCCTCGCTGGAGCCGGGCGCCAGCCTGTTCGCCGCCACCGCGCGCGAGGGGCTCGACTACGCCGAGACGTTGCACGCGATCGTCGAGAGCGCGGCCAAGCGACAGGGACTGGTCGTCAAGCCCGGCGCGCGCCGCCGCCGGCCCGCCGATCCGCTGCGCATCGGGTTCACCTTCAACGTCAAGCGCGTCGACCCCAAGGCGGGCAACGACAGCGAGGCCGAGTACGACGCGCCAGAGACCATCGACGCGATCCGGGAGGCGCTCGAGGGCTACGGACAGGTGACCTTGCTCGAGGCGGACGCCGAGCTGCCACGCCTGCTCATGGAGACGCCGGTCGATCTGGTCTTCAACATCGCGGAGGGGGTGGCGGGACGCAACCGCGAGGCGGCGGTGCCGGCGCTGTGCGAGCTGATGGGGATCCCCTATACCGGCTCGGACGCCGCGACGCTGTCGATCGCGCTCGACAAGGCGCTGTCGAAGCGGGTGCTCTTGCAGCACGGCATCTTGACCGCGGAGTTCCAGGTGATGGAGACGGGCCGCGAGCGTCTGTCGTCGAAGCTCAAGTTCCCGCTCATCGTCAAGCCGAACCAGGAGGGCTCGTCCAAAGGCGTGAGCGCCTCGGCGTCCGTGGTCGACGACGAGGAAGCGCTGCGCTCCGTGGTGCGCGAGCTCATCGACCGGTACCGCCAGCCCGCGCTCATCGAGGTCTACATCCCGGGACGGGAGTTCACCGTGGGCCTGCTGGGCGACCGGCGGCCCCGCGTGTTGCCGCCGATGGAGATCCTGTTCAAGGACAAGTCCAACCAGCGGCCGGTCTACGACTTTCAGATCAAGCAGGAGTGGGAGAAGCACGTCTCCTATCAATGCCCGGCGCAGCTGTCGCCGGCCGAGCTCAAGGCGATCGAACGGGTCTGCCGCGAGACCTTCGCCGCGCTCGACTGCCGCGACGTCGCGCGCGTCGATCTGCGCGTGACGCCCAAGGGGGACATCTACGTCATCGAGGTGAACCCGCTGCCCGGGCTCACGCCCGGCTACTCCGACCTCTGCCTCATCGCGAGCGCGGCTGGAATCGAATACCGCACCCTCATCGGCGAGATCCTCGAAGGGGGCCTGAAGCGACTGCGCGAAAAGCGGCGAGAAGCCAAGACGGAGGCCCGGATCGAGGCCAAGACCGAGACCAAGAGCGAGACGAGATCCGCGGAGGTCCGACCGCTGCCGGCGCCGCCGGTCGTGTCTCCCGGCAACGGCGGCGCGGCGGGCAACGGCGGCGCGGCGGGCAACGGCGGCGCGGCGGGCAACGGCGGCGAACGAACGCCGGCGCCCACCGTCGCGAACGGCACCTTGCCGTCGACGCCGGGCCCAGAATGAGGGCGCGCCTCCGCGAGCTCGGTTTCTCCATCGGGCGCTTCCCGATCGGCGAGCACAACGCCATCACCGACGTCGGCGACGTGCGCGTCGGACACTCGACGGTCATCATCGGCGACGGGCCACTGGAGGTGGGCAAGGGCCCCGTCCGCACCGGCGTCACCGCGGTGATTCCGCACGCAGACATCTTCGACAACCGCGTGGTCGCCGGCGGCTTCGTGCTCAACGGCGCCGGTGAGGTCTCCGGAATCACCCAGGTCCAGGAGTGGGGCCTCCTCGAGACGCCCATCCTGCTCACCAACACCATGGCCGTCGGCAAGGTGTCCGACGCCGCGGTCAAATGGATGACCCGCAAGTGGCCGCGGATCGGCGGCGAGGACGACGTGGTCATCCCGCTGGTCGGCGAGTGCGACGATTCCTGGCTGAGCGATACGGTCGGCCGCCACGTCCGCTCCGAGCACGTCTACCGCGCGATCGAGCAGGCCACCCCGGGCCGCGTCGCCGAGGGGTCGGTCGGCGCCGGCACCGGGCTCATCACCTGCGACTTCAAGGCGGGCATCGGCACCAGCTCGCGGCGGGTGACCATCGAAGGCAACGACTACACGGTCGGCATCCTGGTTCAATCGAACTTCGGCGTGATGCGGTCGCTGCGGGTCGACGGCGCGCCGGTCGGCGAGGTGCTGGAGCCGCTCTTCGTCGCCGGGCGCCGAGAGCGGAACGCCGGCTCGATCATCACCATCATCGCGACCGACGCGCCGATGCTCTCGTCGCAGCTGGTGCGTCTGTGCAAGCGGGCCGCGCTGGGCATCGGCCGCACGGGGTCCTTCGCCGCGCACGGCTCGGGCGAGATCCTGGTCGCGTTCTCCACCGCCAACGTGGTTCCCCGACAGACCTCGAAGATGGTGGCGACGCTCGAGGTCCTGCTCGACGAGGCCTGCGACCCGCTCTACGAAGCGACGGTCGAGTGTACCGAGGAAGCGATCGTCAACGCGCTGTGCATGGCGGACGAGATGCGGGGCCAGTCGGGCCACGTCGCCCCCGCGCTTCCCCTCGACCGGCTCAGCGAGATCCTGCGAAAATACCGCCAGGCGTTCGGTTCAGTCGGGGCCCCTGAGAGGGTCCCCGAGCCCCCCCGCGATGAGGCCCAGCGGGCGGAGCCCACCGGGCCCTCACGCGATCCTACGAGCACCTGAAAGAGGGAGCCGTGCGCATCTGCTTCGTCGTCGCAGACGTTCACAATCAGCAACCGGCCTTTACCAGCGTCTACCTGGCGCTCGCCGCGCACCGGCGCGGGCACGAGGTCAGGTTCGTCTCCGTCGACGACCTGTCATTTCTGGACGACAACAACGTCCTCGGCACGACGACCAGGGTCCGGGCCGGCGATTACGCCACGCCAGCCGACTACGCGCGGGCATTGGCCTCCGAGGAGGCGGTGGTCGAAGAAGACACCCTGGGCCGATTCGACGTGGTCTTTCTCCGCTACAACCCGATCGGCGATGGCGACGTCCGTCCGGGCGCGCCGCTCATCGACTTCGGCTGGCGGCTGCGCCTGGCGGGCACGCTGGTGGTCAACGATCCCGAGGGTCTGCGCCGGGCCGGCAGCCGGATGTACCTGGCCGACTTCCCCGCCGACGTCCGCACCCGCGCGCTGGTGTCGCGCTCGAAGACCCGCCTCAAGGCCTTTCTGCGCGAGCTCGACGGGCCGGCGGTGCTCAAGCCCCTGGCGCCCCGCGGGGGAGAGCACGTCTTCTATCTGCGGCGCCGCCAGGTCTCGAACCTCAATCAGATCATCACCGCCGTCATCAAGCAGGGCTATGCGCTGGCCCAGGAATACCTGCCCGAATCCGAGCAGGGGGAGAAGCGTCTGCTGCTGCTCAACGCGGACCCTATCCGGGTCGGAGAGCGGGTCGCGATCTACCGCCGCCGCGCCGTCACCGGGGCGAACGGCGCCAAGGCCGGCGCGTCGTTGCGGGGCAAATGCGACTTCGGCCCGGTCGAGGCGCGCATCTGCGACATCCTGCGGCCCAAGCTGCTGGCCGACGGCCTCACCTTCGTGGCCGTCGACATCGTCGGCGACCGGATCCTGGAGTTGAACGTCTTCACCCCGGGGGGCATCCACGCGATCGCCGCCCTCTACGGCATCGACGTGGCGGAGATCGTGATCGCCGATCTCGAGCGGCGGGTGCGGCTGCGCGCCGCCTACCGCACGACCTTCGATCCCGAGGCCGCCGACGTCGTGTAACCTTGAAGGGACGAATGGCCGATCCCGACGCCCCACGCCCCGATGTTCCGATGCGCCGCGCGGAAGAGCTTTCGGTGCCCAACCAGGTCACTCCCCCGGGGCCGATCTTCACGCTCTCGCCCGAGGAGATCACCCGGTTCTTCGTGCGCGCGCGCCGAGACCCGGACACCGAGCACTGGGACGTGCGCCTCGACGCCGCCCTGCGCGAGATCCTCGAACGCGCGAACGACTTCGTGCCCTCCGAGACGGGCGGCATCCTGCTCGACGATCCGCGCGCCAAGCTGGCCGGCGCTCCCGCGCCGCGGCTGACCTACATCGCGGCCTTCGGCCCGGGCGTCGAGAACGTGCTCGGCAAGCGGGTCCCCAGCGACCGGGGATTCTCCGGCCGCGTCTACTCGACCGGCCGTCCCGCACAGACCGATCGCCTCGAGCCCGACGATCCGTTGCTCTCTCTGACCCCCGAAATCGGCTCGATCCGGTCGCTCATCGCGGTGCCGATCGTGGTGGGCGAATCGATCTGCGGCATCCTACAGCTCGCCAACCGCCGCTCCGGGACGCCGTACACGCCGCGCGACAAGGAGCTTTTGCGCATCTTCGCCGCGTATATGTCGTCGTCGATCCAGAACGCGCTCGACGCCATCCGGGCGCGGGCCCAGGCGCGCATGGACGATCTGACCGGACTGGCCAACAGCCGCTATTTTCACACCCGCCTCGCGGAGGAGATCACGCGCGCCGACCGGGAGGGGACCGAGCTGGCGATGCTCTTCATCGATCTCGACCGCTTCAAGGCGGTCAACGACATCTTCGGCCACCTGGCGGGCAGCTGGACGCTGCACAAGGTGGCCCGTCTGCTGGCCGACAACGCGCCGCCGGCCGCGCTGGTCGCCCGCTATGGCGGCGACGAGTTCGTCGTGATCCTGCCGGGCGCCGATCTCACCCGTGGCAGCCAGACCGCCGAGACGCTGCGCAACTCCATCGCGGGGGCGAAGTTCTTCGATTCGGATCCCGAGAACCGCCAGACGCCGACGCCGCTCCCCCGCATCACGGCGTCGATCGGCGTCTCGTCGTATCGCGAGCACCTGGCCCCCGGCGGCACCCAACGCCAGCGCGAAAGCACGTTCCTGCGTCTGGCCGACTCGGCGATGTACCGCGCCAAGGCCGCCGGCCGAAACCGGGTCGAGGTCGCGGATCCGGAGGACTGATCGGCGATTAGCATATAGGCATATTCTATGATATGCGTATATGCATGAGGACGAGCATCGACCTTCCAGACGCGTTGTTCGCCAAGGCCAAGCGGCTGGCCCATGCACGCGGAACGACCCTGCGTGAGCTCACCATCGAAGGGCTGGAGGCGGTGCTGGATCGGCACCGGCAGCGCCCGACGTTCCGGTTGCGCGACGCCTCTTACGGAGAAGGAGGCCTGACCGACGGCCTCGATGAGACGGACTGGGATCGGATTCGAGCTCTCGCCTACGAAGGACGCGGCGGGTGATTGCCGTCGATACAAACATCCTCGTCTACGCCCACCGCCAGGACTCGACCTTTCACCAGCGCGCGCAGGTCTGCGTGCGGGCACTGGCCGAAGGTGACGGTGCCTGGGCCGTTCCTTGGCCATGCGTCCATGAATTTCTCTCCATCGTGACCAATCCGCGCATCTTCAAAGCACCTACGCCTGTGGGGGCCGCCCTCGCCCAGGTCGGAAGCTGGCGCGCCTCACCCACGCTGCGGTTGCTGGCCGAAGAAGAGGGCTATTGGCCAATCCTGGCGGAGCTCATGAAGTCCAATGGAATCCGCGCCGGTAAGATTCACGACGCCCGCATCGCTGCGCTGTCCCTTCATCACGGCGCCAGCGAGCTGCTCTCCGCCGATCGCGACTTCAGCCGCATGGCCCCGCTGACCGTGCGCAATCCTTTGTAACGTTCGGTCCTAGCGCCCTGGCGGGAAGAACGCCTTGAAGGTGAACGCCTTCGGTGTGGGGCCGTTCCGATCGAGATGGGCGAGACGCTGCTTGGCTTCGTCGACCGACGGAATGTGCCCAGACGGGATCCACCAGAGAGCCAGAGTGACGCCGTCGAATTTTCCGAACCACTCGTGCCGGCGCCGCATCACTTCGCTGTGAACGCTCTTGTAGACGTAGGCGCGGAGGTCCTCGACGGTCTTCCAGACGGACAGGTTGAAGAGGATACGGTCGTCTTCGTAGGGACGCAGGTAGGTGGCGTTGCCAGTTCCCGTCTGCAAGCGCCAGACGAATCCCGGACTGCCGTCGGCGAGCGCGTTGATCTCGTCGATTCGGGCGGCGAATGCGGCCATCTCGGGACTCTCGAGCGGTCCGTTCATGCGCGCGATGTTCACCTGCGCCAGATGGACCTCGGCGTTCACGTTTGGTCCGGGGACGACTGCTCGGACGATGCCATCTGATGAAGCGTGGTCACCGTCTTCCAGTTGCGGGTGGTCGCGCCGACCGAGAGCGCCCGCTCGATCGCGTTGTTCGACAGCTTGCTGTTGCCGTAGCCGCCCGGGCAGTGCAGGTAGACCGACCGGCTGCGGCAGGCGAGGCGATCCGCGCCCGCCGGCAACGCGCCCAGCCTCTGCAAGCCCGGAGCCCCCGGCGCCTCCGAGAGGAAGGTGACGTGCAACCTCGAGAGGTCGATTCCCGCTTCTTTCAAGAAAGGATTCTCCTTCACCACCCGGCCCATCTCCTCCGAGGTCACCACCATCACGGGAACCGAAAACCCGAAATCTCGCTCGATCCGCGCCGCGATCCTCGCCCCGATTGCCGCCGGCGCGGCGGCCTTCGCCTCGAACACCCCGTTGCCGCTCTGCACGTAGGTCCGGACGTTCCCGAACCCGAGCGCCGCGAACGACTCGCGCAGCCGTTCCATCTTGACGGGCTTGTGGCCGCTCACGTTGATCCCGCGCAGCATCGCGATGTAGGTCTGCATGGACCGCGCCTTCACGTCTTGTTGCGCAATCGCGCGAGTCGCTCGGCGATCGCCCGCTCGTCGCCCGAGTCCGACGGCGTGTAGTAGCGGTGCCCGCGCAGCGCCTCGGGGAGGTACTCCTCGCGGACGTGGTGCCCCTCGAAGTCGTGCGGGTACTGGTACCCGGCGCCCCAGCCGAGGGCCTTGCCGGTGCCGCTCGAGGCGTTGCGCAGATGCGCGGGGACGGCCAGCGCGCCGTGCGCGTCGACGTCCGCCTTGGCGGCGGCGTAGGCGGTCAGCGCCGTGTTGCTCTTGGGCGCGGTGGCCAGATAGATCGCCGCAAGGGTCATGGGGAGAAGCCCCTCGGGCAGTCCGACAAAACGGAACGCGTCCAGCGCGGCGGTCGCCACCGAGAGCGCGCGCGGGTCGGCGACGCCCACGTCCTCGGCGGCGAAGATCACCAGCCGGCGCAAGACGAACAGCGGATCCTCGCCCGCCTCGATCATGCGCGCCATCCAGTAGACGGCCGCGTCCGGATCGCTGCCGCGCAGGCTCTTGATGAAGGCGCTCACCACGCCGTAGTGCTCGTCGCCCGCCTTATCGTAAAGCAATGTCCGCTGCTGGGCCGCCTCCTCGACCACCGCGGCCGTGACCGCGATCCGGCCGGAGGCATCGGGCGCGGCCACCGCGGCCGCCGCCTCCAGGGTGGCCAGCGCGCGGCGCGCGTCGCCCCGCGCCTGCTGGGCGATGAGATCGCGAACATCGTCGGGAACCTCCAGCCCGCGATCCCCGAGGCCCCGCTCGGCGTCGGTGAGCGCGCGATCGATCACCACCCGGAGATCTGCTTCCGACAGCGCGCGCAGCACCACGACCTTGGCCCGCGACAAGAGCGCGGCGTTTACCTCGAACGACGGATTCTCGGTGGTCGCGCCGATGAGCACGACGGTGCCGGCCTCCACGTGCGGCAGCAGCGCGTCCTGCTGGGCCTTGTTGAAGCGGTGGATCTCGTCGACGAACAGCACCGTGCGCTCGCCGTGCTGGTCACGGCGGACGGCTGCCTCGGCGACCGCTTCGCGCAGCTCCTTGACCCCGGCCATCACGGCGGACAGCGCCACGAAGCGTGCGCCGGCCTCCCCCGCCAGCAATCGGCCGAGGGTGGTCTTTCCAGTGCCCGGCGGTCCCCACAAGATGAGAGACGGCAGCTCACGCGCCTCGAGCGCGCGCCGAAGGAGCTTGCCGGTGCCGAGCACGTGGGCCTGACCGACGAACTCGGCCAGCGTGCGCGGTCGCATCCGCTCGGCCAGCGGCTGCCCGCGACGGTCCTTGACGGCCGCCCGCGCGAAGAGATCCATCCGCGGAGTCTAGCGCGGAGGCCTCGCCCGGTCTCCGCGGGAAACCGCGACTACTGGCAGTGCGCGGATTCGGCCTGGAAGGCCGCCAGGATCTCCGCGGCCGACAGCGCGCGATTGAAGACCCGCGGCTCGTCGATGATGCCCGTGAAGTTGCTGCCGCCCGACGCGTCGACGCCGATGCTCAGCGCATTGCCGTTCACCGGTATCGCCCCGGTCAGCGGCGTGCTGGCCACCAGCGTGCCGTTGACATAGAGGGACATGGTGGTCCCGTCGTACACCCCGGCCACGTACAAGAGCACCCCCGCGGCGAGCGGGGCGGGGCTCGCGACGCCGCTCCCCCCGATGATCATGCGCAGCTGACCGCCCACCAGGTCGAGCAGGTAGCCGTCGGCCCCAAAGGCCGTGATCTTGTCGACGATGCGCCCGTCGAGCGTCGTGGAGTTGATCCAGGCGTCGATGGTGATGGCGCCGGTGATGTCGAGGCTGGACGCCCCGGGGACGGTCACGTGGGAGTTGGTCGTTCCGTCGAGCTGGAAGCCCTGGTTGATCTGGCCGGGTCCGAAGGTCACGGCGCCGCCGCTGGTGCCATTGTTCGATCCCACCGCGTCGTTGTAGTTGCCGTCCGCGTGCCACCAGCTCACCATTCCGCTGGGCGCGCAGGTCGATGGGGCGCCGCCGGCGCCGTTGGCGCCCGCCGATCCGGTGCTGCCGAGCTTGCCGGCCACGCCGTTCGATCCGGCGCTCCCCAGCTTCCCGGCTGCGCCGTTCGTTCCGGCGCTCCCCAGCTTCCCGGCTGCGCCATCCGCTCCGCCGCCCGCGTGGTTCCCAGATCCTCCGTGGTGATCGCACCCTTCGTGGTGAAACGATCCCGTGTGGTGCTCGTCGATGCTGCCCACGCTGGTGGTCGTCGCATCCGGGCCGCCGGGGTCGCAACCGCCGGCGAGAATCATGAAAGAGACCAACCCAGCAAACGATGCCGTACGAAGTTTCATGGTGACCCCCGTCGAAACCGTATCACCGTTTACAATTTAGCGGCATGAAAAGCACATCATAGTCAATAAAAATGCGTACTTGTAGGATTGGGTCGGCGCCGGTAGCTCTGAGTGGCTGAGGTGGCCTCGGGTGGCTTCCTGTGGCTGAGGTGGCCTCGGGTAGCAGGGTGTGGCAGAGGTGGCGGCAGGTCGCCCGAAGTAGAACCGCTCTCCGCCGGGTGTTAGGTTCGTTCCGCGTTGCGGCAGACCGGTCCCATTCAATTCGCCCTGGTTTTTGCACCCTGGGCGCTCGCCTTTGGGGCCTTTGGGGCGACCCCGAGCACCGGGGCCCGGGCGACCGAGCCAGCCCACGGGGCGGCCGGAACCCCGGCGTCGCAACCGCCGCCCGTGGCGGGTGAGGTCGAACCGTCATCGGGTCGGGGCGGCCCTCGGCCACTGCTGGGACTCACGCCCCGACCCGGCCCATCGGCCGAATTGCCCAAGGTCCCCCGCGATCCGGCGGCCCGACAGGCCTGGCTCGGCGCCCGGCTCGATGAGCTGTGGAGCGCCCCGCCGCTCGGCAAGGCGAAGATCTCGGCGGTCGTGCTGGAGGCCGACAGCGGCAAGGCGATCTACGCGCACGCCGAGAAGACCGCGCTCAACGCCGCTTCCAACGTCAAGATCGTGACCTCGGCAGCCGCGCTCTCCCTGCTGGGACCCGAGTACCGCTGGCGGACCACGCTGGCGGTGGTCGGTCCACCGGGAGGTCCGCCCCTGCCGGTCGGCGGCGAGGTGAACGGCGATCTCTATTTGCGCGGGTCGGGCGATCCGACGCTGTCGACCGAAGACCTGGCGACGATGGTCGGCGATCTCCTGGCGCTGGGCCTGCACAAGGTCCGCGGAGCGTTGGTGATCGACGACAGCCTGTTCGTCGGCGGCAACGTTCCGCCCGCCTACGATCAGAAGACCGACTCCACGGCCTCGCGCGCGCCGTCGTCTGCGGCGTCGCTCGATCTCAACGTCGTCGGGGTCACCATCATCCCGGGCGCGTCGGCCGGCGCGGCGGCACGGGTGGTGGTCGATCCCAGCTCGCCCTATTTCACGATCGCCGGTCGGGTCGTGACTGCGACCAGCGGGCCGGCCAGCCCGAACGTCGAAACCAAAGAGGAAGGCAATCGCACGCGGGTGAGCGTCTCGGGGCGGGTCCGCCTGGGCAGCGATCCGCGCACCATCTACCGACGGGTGGTACAGCCTTCGCTGTTCCTCGGGCACACGTTGCGCCAGCTCCTGGAGAGGCGCGGGATCGCGATCGGGGGCGCGGTGCGGGTGGGCACCGCGCCGGCGCAGGGGCTACGCGTCCTGGCGGCGCACGATTCGGCGCCGCTGGCTGTGGTGGTTCAAGAGCTCAACAAACGTTCGAACAATTTCACGGCCGAGCAGATCCTGCGCACCTTGGGCGCGGAGATCGGCGGGCGCCCGGGAAACTGGGACAAGGGCCTCAAGGCCGTCGCGCGCTACCTGGCGGGCGTCGGCATCAAGGCGGGCGCCTATCAAATGATGAACGGCTCCGGCCTCTACGATTCGAATCGGTTCTCCGCCGAGCAGATCGCGACCGTCTTGCGCGGAGCCGCGCAAGATTTCCGGATCTCGGCCGAATTTCTGGCCTCGCTCGCCGTCGCCGGGACCGACGGAACGATCGCGCACCGCATGGGTGGAACTCTCGCGGAGCGCTACGTTCGCGCCAAAACGGGCACGCTGGCCAACGTGAGTTGCCTGTCTGGCTTCGCGGGCTCGCCCGGACACTTGCCGCTCGTATTTTCGATCATCGTCAACGACGTGTCGAACCCGAACGACGCGCGCCGGGCGCAGGACCGCGCGGCGGAGCTCCTGGTCGCTTACCTCGAGGGCGACGCGGTCCCGAAGCCCTGAGTGCCCGCACGCTGGAATTGGCGCGCGTATCCGTAGCCACCTCCTTCGTCTCGCCGCTCGCGGAGCAGCTTGATGCGCTCTTCCGGCGCCAGCTTCTCCCACCCGCGGCCTCCCGCCCCTTCATCCATCGCATCCATCCAATCAATCGAACGCGGACTGATGTGACGCAGCTGCATCGTGCCCTCCCCTGTGTTGCTCTCCCTTTTCAACTTCGATTCTAGCGAAAAAATTTCTCGCCGAGTCGACCTTTTTCGAACCTGAACCGTATCCCCGACCGGGCGCGGGCGACGACCCCCGCCGTCCGCGCCCGGTCTGCTCTCGTCTCCCTGTTCGCTCTCCCCGATGATCAGTATGCCGCCCCAATGTTTCCGGATCCTTTCGGCGCGATGCTTTGTTCGTTACTTCGTGGTTCCGTCGGTCTTGAATTCGATCGACCTTTCTTCCAGGATGTTCGCCCCATGCAGCGCACGCCGCTTTACGAAGCTCACCTTCGCCTCGGCGCGAAGATGGTCGACTTCGGCGGGTGGGCGATGCCCGTGAGCTATCCGGGCGGCATTCTCGACGAGCACCGCGCGACCCGCGGCGCGGTGGGGGTGTTCGACGTCTGCCACATGGGCGAGATCCATTTTCGGGGCCCGCGCGCCGCCGAGGCGGTGCAGCGACTCGTGACCAACGACGTCTCGCGCCTGGGTGACGGCCGCGGCTTTTACACGGTCGCCTGCCTTCCCTCGGGCGGGATCGTCGACGATCTGATCGTCTATCGGATCTCGAGCGAGCACTACCTGACCGTCGTCAACGCGGGCAACCTCGACAAAGATCGGGCCTGGTTCATCGCGCAAGCCGCCGCTCTCTGCGAGGTCGCCGATGCTTCTGCCGAGACCGGCCTGGTCGCGTTCCAGGGCCCAGCCGCGGCGCGCGCGCTCCAGCCCCTGACCCGCGTCGTGCTCGACGCGTTACCGAGCTTTGGCTTCATCGCGGACTGCGAGATCGCCGGTGTGCGCAGCTCGATCGCGCGCACGGGCTACACCGGCGAGGACGGCTTCGAGATCTTCTGCGCGGCGCGCGATGCCGAGCGGCTCTGGAACGCGCTCGTCGAGGCGGCGGCCTCCGTGGGCGGGAAGCCCGCCGGACTGGGCGCGCGCGACACGCTTCGCCTCGAGGCGCGGCTTCCCCTCTATGGCCAGGACCTGGACGAGGAGACCACGCCGCTCGAGGCGGGCCTCGGCTGGGTGGTCAAGCTGGACGGCGCGGACTTCATCGGGCGCGAAGCGCTGCGCGCGCAAAAGACCACGGGCGTCGGGCGCAAGCTCTGCGGCTTCGTGATGACCGAGCGGGGAATCGCCCGGCACGGCTACCCCATCCTGGACACCGAAGGGGTCGAGCGCGGACGCGTCACCTCGGGTGGCCCGGCGCCCACGCTGGAGAAGAATGTCGCGATGGGGTATCTCCCGTCCCACCTCGATCTCGCCGGAACGCGTATCGTCGTCGACTGTCGTGGCAAGCGCATCTCGGCCGAGATCGTCAAAGGTCCATTCTACAAACGAGGAAGATCATGAGCGCCCAATACCCGGATGACCTCTACTACACCAAGGATCACGAGTGGGCGCGGGTGGAGGAGCGCGACGGCCAGAAGCTGGCGACCATCGGCGTGACCCGCTTCGCCGTCGAGCAGCTGGGCGACGTGACGCAGGTCGATCTGCCGAAGGAGGGCGAGACCGTCAAGAAGGCCGAGGTGTTCGGCTCGGTCGAGTCGGTCAAGGCGGTCTCCGATCTGTTCGCGCCGCTCTCGGGCAAGGTCGTGAAGGTCAACTCGCCGCTCGCGGACTCGCCGGAATACGTCAACGAGGATCCTTACGACGAGGGCTGGATGATCGAGCTCGCCGTCAGTGACGTCAAAGAGATCGACGGGCTGCTCGACGCCAACGCCTACCAGGCGTTCCTGCGCGAACAGGGGGAGTAGCTCGGCATGGCCGTCGATCTCGGCGCCGGGGATCGGTTCGCCGCGCGCCACATCGGCCCGGACGCCGACGAGGAGGCGCAGATGTTGCGCGCGCTCGGCGTCGCATCGCTGGAAGAGCTGGTCGGGCAGACCGTCCCGGCCGACATCCGCCTGGCGGGCCCCCTCGATCTGGCGGCGCCCGCCAGCGAGGCGGAGGTGCTCGACGAGCTGGGGGCGCTCGCGGCGAAGAACCAGATCTGGAAGTCGTTCATCGGGATGGGTTATTCGGACTGCTTCACGCCCCCGGTGATCCAGCGAAACATCCTGGAGAATCCGGGCTGGTACACGCAGTACACCCCGTATCAGGCCGAGATCTCGCAGGGTCGCCTGGAGGCGCTGCTCAACTTCCAGACCCTGGTGGCGGATCTGACCGGACTGCCGATCGCCAACGCGTCGTTGCTCGACGAGGCAACGGCCGCCGCCGAAGCGATGCACATGCTGCACGCGCTGGCGCCGGTCACCGCCGAGGAGAGTCGGGGGGGCGTCTTCCTGGTCTCCGAGGGTTGCCACCCGCAGACGATCGCCGTGCTTCGCACCCGGGCCCTGCCGCTCGGCATCGAGATCCGGGTCGGCGATGCGGCGGCGTTCGATTTCGCCGCGGGGAAGACCTTCGGCGCGCTCCTGCAATATCCGGCCACCGACGGGGCGCTGCCCGATCTCCGCGCGGTTTGCGAGCGGGCCCACGCCGCCGGCGCGCTCATCGCGATGGCGACCGACCTCCTCGCGTTGACGGTTCTGGCGCCGCCGGGCGAGATCGGCGCCGACGTCGCGATCGGCAGCGCGCAACGATTCGGCGTGCCGCTCGGCTACGGCGGGCCGCACGCGGCGTTCTTCGCCCCCCGCGCCGAATGGACACGCAAGCTGCCGGGGCGGCTCATCGGCGTCTCCGAGGACGCGCACGGCAACGTCGCCCTGCGCATGGCGCTGCAGACCCGAGAGCAACACATCCGGCGCGAGAAGGCGACCAGCAACATCTGCACGGCGCAGGTGCTGCTGGCGGTGATGGCCGGAATGTACGCGGTTTATCACGGACCACGCGGGCTGCGCGCCATCGCCGAGCGCGTGGGCGGGCTGGCGGCAGTGCTGGCGCGCGGGCTCGAGCGCCTGGGCGTGCGGGTGCACCACCGGCACTTCTTCGACACCGTGCGAGTCGACGGAAATGCGGCCGAGATCGCCGCCTTCGTGGCCGCCGCCTCCTCCCGAAGGATCAATCTGCGGCGCCTGTCGGAAACCTCGCTCACCATCGCGCTCGACGAAACCACCACGACGACCGACCTGACCTCGCTCTTCGAGGTGTTCGCGACCGGGCGGCCGACCAAGGCGCCCGCCATCGAGGCGCTCGCGCAGGAGGTCGCGCTGCCCTGGGGAGAGGAAGCGGCCCGAAAGACCGCCTACCTCGCCCACCCGATCTTCAACACCCACCACTCCGAGACCGAGATGCTGCGCTACATGCGGCGGCTCGAAGCGCGCGATCTCTCGCTCACGCACGCGATGATTCCGCTCGGCTCCTGCACCATGAAGCTCAACGCGACGGTCGAGATGATGCCCGTGACCTGGCCCGCCTGGGGCCGGCTGCACCCCTTCGCGCCGCCAGCGCAGGCCGAAGGCTACCGCGCGATATTTTCGGACCTCGAGCGGATGCTCTGCGCCATCACCGGGTTCTCCGCCACCTCGCTACAGCCGAATGCCGGATCGCAGGGGGAGTATGCGGGCCTGCTGGTGATCCGCGCGTTTCACGAGAGCCGCGGCCAGGGCCAGCGCGACGTCTGTCTCATCCCCTCCTCCGCGCACGGCACCAACCCCGCCTCGGCCGTGATGGCCGGCTACCGCGTGGTGGTGGTCGCCTGCGACGACGGCGGCAACGTCGACCTCGCCGATCTGGCCGCCAAGGCCAGCGCCCACCGCGACAACCTGGCGGCGCTGATGGTGACCTACCCGTCGACGCACGGCGTGTTCGAGCCCGGAATCAAGCAGATCACGGCCATCGTCCACGACCACGGCGGGCAGGTCTACATGGACGGCGCGAACCTGAACGCGCAGGTCGGCCTCTGCCGCCCGGCCGACGTGGGCGCCGACGTCTGTCACATCAACCTGCACAAGACCTTCTGCATCCCGCACGGCGGCGGCGGCCCGGGCATGGGGCCGATCTCGGTGGCGGCCCACCTGGCGCCATTTCTCCCCCGCCACCCGCTGGTGGAAACCGGCGGCGCGCGGGGCATCGGTCCGGTGTCGGCGGCGCCCTGGGGCAGCGCCAGCATCCTGCTCATCTCCTGGACGTACATCCGGCTGATGGGGGCCGCGGGGCTCGCGCGCGCGACGGCGATCGCGATCCTGAACGCCAACTACATCGCGCACCGGCTGAAGGCGCACTACCCGGTGGTCTACCAGGGGCAGAACGGCCGCGTCGCCCACGAGTGCATCGTCGACGCCCGCCCGCTCAAGAAGTCGGCCGGCGTCGAGGTCGATGACGTCGCCAAGCGTCTCATGGACTACGGCTTCCACGCGCCCACCATGTCTTTCCCGATCGCCGGCACGCTCATGATCGAGCCGACCGAGAGCGAATCGAAGGCCGAGCTGGATCGGTTCTGCGACGCGATGATCGCCATCCGCGGGGAGGTCGCCGAGATCGAGAACGGGAGCGCCCCGCGCCAGGGCAACCTGCTCAAGAACGCGCCCCACACGGCGGCGGCGCTGCTGGCGACGGAGTGGCCGCACCCCTACCCGCGCGCGCAGGCGGCCTATCCGCTGCCCTTCGTCCGCGCGGCCAAGTTCTGGCCGCCGGTCGGCCGCCTCAACAACGTCCTCGGCGACCGCAAGCTCTTCTGCACCTGCCCCGCGATATCTGAGTACGCCTAGTACTTGAACCAGCGCATTTCGGGCGGGCCGTTCAGGTCGAAGAGGAAGCCGAAGCCGAAGTTGATGAGGCCGTTCGATTCGATCAGCTGGTGGGGCGGGTTGGGAAACGGGGCCGCCTCCCTGAACGCCTCGATCGTCGTGTCGTCGAGAAAATCGAGGCCGCTCGGCTGCTCGACCGCCACGTTGCTGAGCCGCCCGTCCGGTTTGAGCTGGATCCGCAACGCCGTGTAGCGGTTCTTGCGCCCGTAGATCATCCCGGTCGGATCGCGTTGCCGGTAGACCTCTTCCGGGTGCCAGTGCTCCGCGACCTGACGCTTGAGTCGGTTGAAGAAGGAGGCGAAGCGCCACTTCTTGGCGTTGAGCGCGGTTTCGTCACCGTCGTCGATGTGGGGGAGCGAGTCCTGCGTCCCGCTGCCGATGGCCCGCGCGAGCTGCTGCTGGGACGGAAGCAGCGCCAGGCCTGAGCCCCCTTGCGCGCCCCCGCCGCCCGGACGCGGGCGCGCGTTGGTGCCCAGATCGGGGACAGTGCCATCCGGTTCGGGACGGCCGGGATCGAAGGCGCCGTAGGTCGCGCCGGCGCGCCCCACCCGCCCGGCCTGGCTGGCGCCGCCGGCCTCTTTCAGGAAGCGACCGAGATCGGGGCTCCGCATCGCCAACCGGCCGTCGCCCCGCGCCGCCGCCGGTCGCGAATCGGAGTCGGTTCCGTTTTCATCGCCCTGCCGCGCGTTGGCCTGAAAGTGACCGGTCTTCTTGGTCTCGTGGGCCACCGTGCTGTCGTGCTCGGCGACGAAGCTCGCGCTATCGGGCCGCTTCTCCTCGCGGGGCGCCGGAAGATCGACCACCTGACCCGGCGGACGAACCACCTCCTCCTCTTTCTTGATCTCCTCCGCCTTGCGCGCTTCCTCCTGTCGCTCCAGATCGGCGACGATCTCGCGGGCGGCGGCTTCGTCCACCATCCCGACGTCGATCGAGGCCGGCTCCTCGCCCGGCTTCAGGTCGCGCGCCAGGTCGGCGCTGCGGGGCGCGAACAGATAGAACCCCACCCCGAGCAGCAAAAGCAGCTCCGCGTGCAGGACCAGCGCGATGCCGATCCAGAACCCGATCCGACGTCCGGAGGACCTCGGTCGGGTGTTGCGGGTCAGGCGCATGTTCCCATCTCACCCAGCGTTCCAAATGTTAGCGCCGGCATGGCGACAATTCCCAGGCATTTAGAGGCTAGCGCACCACCGGATTGTCAAAGGTCACGCGCAGCGACACGCCCAGGGGGCGCGCCGAGCCGGGATCGGGCATGGGCGGAAACGGCGCCGCGCGGCGCACGGCCCGGATTGCCGCGGCGTCGAATTCCTCGAAGCCCGACGATTTGATAACGCGTAGCCCTTCCCCCAAGCTCCCATCGACCCCGACCACGAACTGCACGATGGTCTCGCCCTGCTCGAGCCGCAGCGCCAGCGCCTTGGGGAACTCGCGGATCCGCCTGACCCGCAGGGACACCTCCTGAATGTAGTGCTGATAGCGCCGATCCAAAGTCCGCTCGCTCACCTCCACGCCCATGGCCTGCGGATCGCGCGCGCCGAGCTCCGCCGGCGCCGAACCCGCCGAGGGACGGCTCACCACGCCGGGCGTGGTGGCCGGCCCATGGCCGTCGATCGCGGCGGCCGGCCCCGGCGCCGACGCCCGCGAGAAGTCGGTCAGGCCTGGATGCAGCTCATCCGAGGCGGCGCGCTGGGTCTGATCATCCGCCGCGCGACCGGGGCGCTCGATGTCGAAGCGCCGCGCGCCCTCCTCGGCGTCGAGCGGGCCGACCGCGTGAACGAGCCTGGTTCGCGCGTCGACCCGCCCCGCGACCGGCAGCGTCTCCGCGCGGGCCATCGACAGGTCGGTCGAAGCGGCGCCGGCCGGCTCGCCGCCCAGCACCTCGGCCGAGGTTGCCGGTGACGGCGCCGACGACGGCGCGTGGGTCGGCGCTCGCGTTCGCACCGAGTCGCCAGTCCCGATCGCCGGTTCCTGGCGGTTCGCCTGGGGAGAAGCGCGGCGACGCGAGGTCCGCAGACGCGACGGCTGCGTTTCGGCGGCGCCGTCGGTGAGACGGGCGCGGAGGGTCGATCGATCGAGGCGGAAGGCCGCCGCCAGCGGCGCGCCGCCTTCGAGCCCGCGATCGGGCGCCGGCGTCAAGCGGTCGCGCCCATTCGCGTCCGCGGGCGCCACCGTGCGGACGACCGGGTTGTCGCGCTCGCCCTGCCGCGCGTCCCAGGGACGCACCTGCGGCGCGGATTCGACGGGCAGGGGCGGGTCGGCAGCCTCGGCGTTCGCGATCTCCACCGGCAGCACCGTCGGCGCCAGCTCCAGGACCGCCCAGCTCGGATCGAGCGGGGCGGGCGGCTCGACCGACGGATCGCTGCGCAATCTCCCGAACAGGAACAGCGCGGACAGAATGCAGACGTGGGCGACGGTCGACCCGCCGAGCGCGATCAGCCAGCCGACTGGCCGCCCTCTCGTTCGCTTGCCGCTCACTTCCTGGAACATCCTGGCCCCGAGATCTTCCCGCGCAGGCTCGAGCCCATATCCGGCGATCGGCACCCGGCAGATCGCTGGCTCTCCCCGGCGCTCTCAGATGAAGGTAGCATGCCGGGCAACCCGACCATGGAGCACGAACGCCGCCTCCTCCGCGACATGTCCCGTGCCATCGGCGAGCACCGGCTCATCGAAAGTGGGGATCGGATCCTGGTGGCCATGTCTGGAGGCAAAGATAGCTACGGCCTGCTGGTGCTGCTCCGCGACTTGCAGGCCCGCGCGCCGATCCGGTTCGATCTGCTGGCCGTGCACCTCGACCAGGGGCAACCGGGATACGACGGCAGCCCCCTCGCAGCCTGGCTGGCGGCGGAGGGCGTGCCCTACAAGGTCCTACACGAGAACACCTACGACATCGTCGTCGACAAGATCCCGGAAGGAAAAACCTACTGCTCGCTCTGCTCGCGGCTGCGACGCGGAATTCTGTATCGCGCCGCGGGCGATCTCGGCTGCAACAAGATCGCGCTCGGGCACCACCGCGAGGACGCGCTCGAGACGCTGCTCTTGAATCTGTTCTTCGGCGGAAAGCTGGCGTCGATGCCGCCGCGGTTCACCACCGACGATGGCCGCTTCGTGGTCATCCGCCCGCTGGCCTATGCGGCCGAGGCGGATCTGGCGGCGCTGGCCGCGGCGCGCGGCTTCCCGATCCTGCCCTGCAAGCTGTGCGGATCGCAGGACCAGGCGCAGCGCAAACAGATGAAGGCGCTGCTGGCGGAGCTGGAAGCCAAGCACCCGACGCTGCGGCAAACGATGCTGGCGGCGCTCGGCAACGTGAACCCGTCGCACCTCTTCGATCGCCGCCTCCACAGGGCGACGCCCGCCGATCACACCGATCACGCCGCGCCCGCGCTGAGCGACGCTCACCTGATCGGCGCCGCCTCGCTCCGACGGTAGCGCCGCCGCGCTCAGGCCATGCCGGGACGGGAGGAGACCTTGCGTCGATCGCGCGCTCGCTCGGCCTTCGAGAGCGCGCGGACCTCCTTCTTGGGAGACGCCAGCGGCCGCGAGAGCGCGATCTCCAGCACCTCCTCCATCGTCCGCACCGGCCGCACGGTCAGCTTGCTGGTGATGTAGGCCGGGATCTCCGACAGCTCGGGCGCGTTGGCCCACGGGATGATCACCGTGGTCATGCCGACGCGCGCGGCCGCCAGTAATTTTTCCTTGAGGCCGCCGATCGGGAGCACCTTGCCCCGCAGCGTGAGCTCGCCCGTCATCGCCACCTCGTGGCGAACCGGGATGCCGGAGATGAGCGAGACCAGGGCGCAGGCCATGGTGACGCCGGCCGACGGTCCGTCCTTGGGCACCCCACCCGCCGGGACGTGGATGTGAATCTCGCGGCCCGCGTAGAATTCGCTCGAGAGCCCCAGCGCCAGCGCGTGCGCGCGCGCGAACGACAGCGCCGCCTGCGCCGACTCCTTCATCACGTCGCCCAGCTGACCGGTCAGGGTCAGCGAGCCCTTGCCGGCCATGGTCTGCGCCTCGATGAGCAGCACCTCGCCCCCGTAGGGTGTCCAGGCCAGGCCGTTGACGGTGCCGACCTCCGCGGCGCGGTGGCGCTCCTCCGGCAGGTAGCGCGGCGGACCGAGAAACGTCGGGAGCTCCTCGGCGGTGATGACCGGGCCGCCCCGCTTCGGGCCGCTGCCGGCAGCGCGGGCGCTGTCCTCGACCACCCGGCGCGCGATCTTGCGGGCCAGCTGCGCGATCAGGCGTTCCAGCTCGCGCAGGCCCGATTCGCGGGTGTACTCGCCGACGATCCGCCGCGTGACGTCCCGCCCGATCACGATCTCGTTGGCCGACAGGCCCGCCTCCGCGATCTGCTTCGGGATGATGTAGCGCTCGGCAATGGCCAGCTTCTCTTCCTCGGCGTAGCCGGACAGCCGCAGCGTCTCCATCCGGTCGCGCAGCGGCGCCGGGATGGTCTCGGGCAGGTTGGCGGTCGCGATGAAGAGCACCTTGGACAGATCGAACGCCACGCCCAGGTAGTGATCGCGGAAGTTGCAGTTCTGTTCCGGGTCGAGCACCTCGAGCAGCGCCGCCGACGGATCGCCGCGCGCGTCGGAGCCGAGCTTGTCCACCTCGTCGAGCAGCAGCACGGGGTTGTTGGCGCCGGCCTGCTTCATGGCCTGGATGAGCCGGCCCGGCAGCGCGCCCACGTAGGTGCGGCGGTGGCCCCGGATCTCGGCCTCGTCGCGCATGCCGCCCAGGGAGATGCGCACGAACTTCCGTCCCATCGCCCGCGCGATCGACCGCCCCAGCGAGGTCTTGCCGACGCCGGGCGGCCCCAGGAAGCAGAGGATCGGCCCGTGCGCGCCGCCGCGCAGCTTGCGCACCGCCAGATAGTCGAGGATGCGATCCTTGACGTGCTCGAGATCGTAGTGGTCCTCGTCGAGGATCCGGCGCGCCGCCTCGAGGTCGAGCATGTCCTCGCTGGAGACGTTCCAGGGCAGCTCGATCAGCCATTCGATGTAGGTGCGCAGCACGCCCGCCTCGGCGCTCTCGGCGTGCATCTGATCGAGCCGGCGCACCTGCTTGTCGGCCTCCGTCCGCGCCTCGTCCGAGAGCCCGGCCCGCGTCACCTTCCCGCGCAGCTCCTCCATCTCTTCGCCGTGGACGTCGCTGTCCCCGAGCTCGTGCTTGATCTGCCGGAGCTGCTCGCGCAGGTAGTAGTCGCGCTGGGTCTTGGACATCTCCTCGCGCGCCTTGTTCTGGATCTGGGACTGCACCTCCAGGATGCCGATCTCTTTTTCCAGCGTCTGGTTCACGCGCGTGAGGCGCGAGATCGGCTCGTCCAGCTCCAGCAGCTCCTGCGCCTCGGGGACCTTGAGGGTCAGGTGGGACGCGACCAGATCGGCCATGCGTCCCGGATCATCGACACTCTGCACGACCATCGAAAGCTCGGGCTGGATGGTCTTGCCGAGCCCCGAGAGCTTGTCGATGTTCCCGCGCACCGAGCGCAGCAGCGCCTCGATGCCGAGCGATCGCGCCAGCGGTTTGTCGACGCCGCGATCGAGCCGCACCCGGTAGCAGGGGCTCTCGGAGACGAACTTGGCGATGCGCGCGCGGCAGAGCCCCTGCACCAGCACCTTGAGCCCCCCTTCGGAGAGCTTGCGCATCCGCATGATCATACCGATGGTGCCGGCCCGGTAGAAGGCCTGCGCCGAGGGGTTGTCGTCGCTCGGATCGCGCTGCGCGACCAGGAAGCAGAGCCGCTCGTCGGCTTCCAGCGCCTTCGCCACCGCCTCCATCGACACCGGGCGGGTCACCCGCAGCGGGACGATCATGTACGGGAAGACGACCAGATCGCGGATCGGCAGGAGCGGCAGAATATCCGGGATCTCCGGATCGGCTGGCCGAGTCCCGTCATGCGCGGTCACGCGGGCACAATATCACGGGACGGTCGTCGACGAAATTCGCGGGGTGACGAGCGCGATCGAGGCGGAGGACAGCACCCACATCCGGCCGAAGCGGTCCCGGCTGAGATCGAACATGT
The DNA here is from genome assembly GCA_017881315.1 of Pseudomonadota bacterium. Lineage (GTDB taxonomy): Bacteria > Myxococcota_A > Polyangia > Fen-1088 > Fen-1088 > JADGRB01. The sequence continues at coordinate 94 of JADGRB010000022.1, read as the reverse complement.
TGCCCGCGACCGGCGTCGGCGCCGCCGCCAGGTCGGACGCCCCGCGCGGCAAGACGCGCAGCCCCTTGCTGGTCGCGACCCACAGCCGCCCCTG
>JADGRB010000504.1 GCA_017881315.1 Pseudomonadota bacterium | reverse complement strand
TCGGGCGCGCGCAGCTTGCGGGGGGTGGCGCTGGTGCGCCAGCGACGGATCGGCCTCGTCGCGGAGACGGAGTTCGTCGCGACGGTGGGGCGCGGGGGCGTCTTCGAAGCGCGCGTCGGCGGCGAGTCGCTGTCTCTCGCCGATCTGGGCGACGAGGCACGCGGCGCGCTGGTGCTGGCGGCGCTGCCGTCGCTCTTGGTGGACCTCTCGCCAAGCTCGGCGGCGCTGCCGCGGGCCCGGTTGGTGGTGGCCGCCGCCCGGGAGCTGCCGCCCGACGGCGATACCCCCGCCGGGGTCGCGCGCCGGGCCCTGCTGGCTCGCGCCTTGCTGGCCATGCTGGGGGCGGGGACCAGCGCGGCGTCCCCCGGGGCGGAGGCCCTCGGCCTGTGTGAGGTGCTCCTCGACCTGCTGGCGCTCCCGGCCGCGTCGCCGGACCGCCGCGCCATCGAGGAGAGGGTCTGGGAGCTCCTCGACCGGGGGCGGCCCAGCGCAGCCCTACGGATGCTGGCCGACAAGCTCGGTTTCGCCCCCGACAAGCTCGGTTTCGCCCCCGCCGAGCCCGTTATCGAGACGGCCGCTTCCTGATCTGACTTCCTGATCTCCCTTCGTGTATTCTGCGCCCCGTGTTCGACCAAATGCGTCGAGAGCTCATATTGGCCCTGGCTGTCTCTTCTCTGGCGCCGGCCCTGGGCTGCGGCGGATCGCTCAAGGTGACCAAGCTGGCTGCCTCTGCGCAGAGGCCAGCCAACATCGCGGTCTATCTGAGCGTCCTCGACAAGACCGGTCAGCCGGTGGGCGGCCTCAATCCGGAAAACTTCCGGGTCTTCGAGGACGGCAAGCTGATCTCGGAGGCCAAGGCCAAGCGCGCGCTGCTCGACCCCGGCATCGTCGGCGTGCACTTCTCGCTGCTGCTGGTCGACCTGAGCGGACCGATCGTCGATTCGGAGTATCTGCCCGATCTGGCGGCCTCGGTGGGCAGCTTCATCGACAAGGTGGGCGCCGCGCAGGAGATCGCGGTGAGCGCGTTCGACGGCAGCGAGGAGGTCGCGCCGTTCCTCGGCTTCGGCGCCACCTCCGACACCTCGAAGGTGGTGGACGGCGTGCGCAAGTTTCGTCCGCGCAATCGCACCACCAACTTGAACGGCGCGGTCTTTCAGGGGCTGGCCGCGCTCAAGGAGGAGATGGACAAGTCGAGCGCGGACGACAAGAAGGGCTCGCTGGTGATCTTCACCGACCGGGGCGACTTGTCGCACAGCGTGAACGCCGCGGTGCTGGAGCAGGCCCTCAAGGACTCGCCCGTCGACATCTACGTCATCGGCGTCGGCGAGAAGGTCAACCGGACCGAGCTCGCCACCATCGGACGCAGCGGGATCTTCATCTCGGACGATCCCAAGGCCTTCAAGAAGGGGTTCGATCAGGTGATCACCAAGCTGAGCTCGGCCAGCGACGGCCGCTACATCTTCTCGTATTGCTCGCCCAAACGAAAAGGCGACCACGAGCTGAAGCTGGAGATCGCCATCCCCAGCGACAGCGGCCGCCTCACGCACCGCTTCAACGCCAGCGGATTCAAGACCGGCTGCTCGCCCAAGAAGAAGCCAAACTTCAGCGGCGTACCGCCGGCCGACGAAAGCTAGTCTGGTCCGAGCTCTTGATCGCCAGCTGTCACGGCGTCGAGCGGACGCAGCTGTAGGAAAAACTCAGGGCGGTCGGATTCGGATGGTTCGGATCGCCGCTGATGGTGAAGCTGGACCCGCCCGTGGGACAGATGTTGCTATTCGCCCCCAGCGTCCAGCAGGGGGCTACGCCGCCGCCGACCAAGCAGGAGGGCACGACCTCGTCGGTGACACCGCCGCTGTCGGTGATGTGTGCGGAGACGGTGCACTGAGGTTGGCCGCTACTGTCCTGCTGGATCACGGCGGTGATGCACTTCGGCCCGACGAGCGCACCGATCTTGGTCGCAATCGCCGAGACCGACGCCACGTACGTGTTGTCACAGATCGAGGCGAGGAACCCGTTGTCGCCGAAGGCCTCGATCCACTGGGCGGTCCGGACGGAGGGATCGCCGAAGGTGCTGTCGCCATTGGTGCAGGCGGGCTCGACCACCGGCCAGGGTTGCGTGTCGGCGCCGCTCGGCGGGGCTTGCCAGGTCACCGTGTAGGGCGTGGCCGGGGTGGTGATCGCGGCGGTCAGGATCATGGTGGGATCCGACTTGAGGGCCTTGATGCCGTCGGCAAAGGAGGCGACGGACGTCAGCATGCCGTTCTCGTTCGAGACGCAATTGTCGAGACTCACCGCGGTGCTGAGATCGCTCGGGTTCGACGACACCCGCGGTGGCGCCACGCCGTTGCAGAGGTGACCGTACTCGTTGCAGCGGTAGTGGCCGAGAGGACCCAGCGGATCGGACACCTTCGTGCTGGAGGCGGTGAAGAAGTCGCTTCCCGCCGGAACGGAGCAGTCGTCCTGGTTGGTGAGGAGGATGATGGCCAGGGCAGCATCGTCCCGCAGGAACCCGGCGTTCTGGGTGGGCGCGGGCTGTCCGTCGGCGCCCAGGGCCCGCGCGGCGGCGGCGAGCGGTTGGGGAAATCCGCAACCGGAGCTGCCCAAGAGCCCGATGCACTGGAACACCGTGGAGATGCCGCTCGGGTCTGGCGCAGTGAAGTTCTTTGTCGTGCCGGCCGCGTCGTCGGTGATGAAGGTCGCGCCGGCCTGGAGCGTGCTGTCGACGCAGGTGCCGCGCAGGGCGTTCTGGAAGACGCCGTCGTCGCCGCCGGTCGCGCTGCAGCCGGTATTCGTCGTTCCGGTGTCGGCG
>JADGRB010000249.1 GCA_017881315.1 Pseudomonadota bacterium | reverse complement strand
GCGGTGCGGCGCTGGGGCGCGGAGCTCTCCGCGGAAGAGCGCGCCTTCGTGATCGGCCATTCCTGGAACGAGATCTACGCGCTCATCGCGGGCAACCATGGCCTGACCGCCTCCATGCGCGAGGTGATCGACGCCGCGGTCGACGAGAAACAGGCCCTCATCGCCGAGGGCGGACACCGGGCCTTGCCGGGCGCGGTCGCCACGGTCAGACGGCTGGCGCGCCGTTCGAAGATGGCGGTGGTCTCGGGGGCCAGCCGCCGTGAGGTGTTCGATGCGCTGGGCGGGATCGGCCTGCTCGCGGAGTTCCCGCTGGTGGTCGCCGCCGAGGACTACACCCACGGCAAGCCGTCACCCGAGCCCTACGCCCAGGCGCTGACCCGCCTGCGCGCCGATCCGGCGCGGTCGATCGCCATCGAGGACGCGACGCCCGGAATCTTGTCGGCGCGCGCGGCCGGCCTGCGGGTCATCGCCGTGCGCGCCGGCAACTTCGCCGGCCACGACCTGTCACCGGCCGATGTCGTCGTGGGCACGCTGGAAGAGGTGACCGACGAGCTCTGCGCGGGGCTGATCGCGTGAGGATCGACCCCGCCGCGATGTCCCCCGACGCCGCCTACTACTGGATGGTCGCGACCATCTTGCCGCGCCCCATCGCTTGGACCTCGACGCTGAACGAGGACGGCAGCGCCAACCTGGCGCCGTTTTCGTTCTTCACCGGGATCACGTCGGATCCCCCCAGCTGCCTCATCTGTGTCTCGCGCCACGCGCCTTCGAGAAAGAAGGACACGCGCCTCAACATCGAGCGCACCGGCGAATACGTCATTCACGTCGTGACCGACGCGCTGGCCGAGCAGATGAACGCCACCTCGCGCGCGTTTCCCCACGGCGTCGACGAATTCGTCGAGGCCGGTCTTGCCAAGACGCCGTCGGAGATCGTGGCGCCGCCCCGCGTGGCCGAGGCGCCGGTCGCGATGGAGTGTCGTCTCGATCGCGTGGTCGAGGTCGGCCGCTCCGGCGGCGCGATCATCATCGGCGAGATCTTGCTCTGGCACGTGCGGGACGATCTGCTGGTCGGCGGGCGTCTCGACATGGGTCGCCTCGACGCGATCGGGCGCCTGAGCGGTGCCGGCTACACCCGGACCCGCGATCGTTTCGAGATGCCGCGCCCGAAATGACGACCCACGCTCAGGCACGGACGACCCACGCTCGGCGCGGACGACCCGCGCTCAGGCGCGGACCTGCCGGAGCACGGCCTCGAGCTCCTTGAGATCGATCGGCTTGGTGAGGTGCGCGTCGAAGCCGGCCTCCGCCGTCTGCCGCCGATCTTCGGCGCGTCCGTAGCCGGTGAGCGCCACCAGCGAGATGCTGGCGCCCAGCGCGGCGCGCACCCGGCGGGCCACTTCGAACCCGTCCATGATCGGCAGCCCGATGTCTACGATCGCGATCTGCGGTCTCAAGGCCAGCGCTTGCGAAACCGCCTCGGCACCGGTGGCCGCGACATCGACGCGGAAGCCGTCCATCTCGAGCAGGTCCTGTAGCATCTCCCGATTGTCTTCGCTGTCTTCGACCAGCAGCACGTGCGGCGCCACCCCGGCGAAGTGGGTCGCCGCCCGCTCCACGACGGGGGCGGGGCGCTCGCGGGCCTGCGACAGCGGCAAGCGCACGGTGAAGGCGCTGCCGGCGCCCAGCCCGGCGCTGGCGACCGACACCGATCCACCGTGAAGCTCCAGCAGGCTGCGCACCAAGGTGAGGCCGATCCCCATCCCCCCCTGCGAGCGATCCAGGCTGCGATCGGCCTGCGAGAAGAGATCGAAGATCCGGGCCAGCATCTCGGGCGCGATGCCGACGCCGGTGTCGGCGATGCGCACCCAGATCTCCCCGTCGTCCGCGCCCGCCGTGACCTCGATGCGCCCGCCCGCGGGGGTGTACTTGATCGCGTTCGCCAAGAGATTGGTGAAGATCTGTTCCAGGCGCACCGGGTCGGCGTCGACCGAGAGTGGGCGCGGGCCGAGCGACGACGAGAGCTCCAGCCGCTGCCTCGCGACCTCGGGCTCGAGCTGGACGACGGTTTGCTGGAGGACTGGCCGCAGGTCGAACGACTTGCGCCGCAGGACGACCTTCCCGGTGGTGACCCGCGAGACATCCAGCAGATCGTCGATGAGCTTGGCAAGGTGCCTGATCTGGCGATCCACGATGGTCAGGGGACGCTCGATCTCCGAATCCGGTGGGATGCTCCGTTCGACCAGGTGCACGGCGTTGCGGATGGCACCGAGCGGGTTACGCAGCTCGTGGCTGAGGGTGGCCAGGAACCGATCGCGCTCGCGGACGCCCTGTTCCAGCCGGCTCAGCAGCTCGCGCGCCTGATACTGGCGGGCGCGCGCCCGCAGCGCCGCCCGGATGGTGCTGAGCAACGCCTCGGGGTGCAGCGGTCGATCGAGCATCGTGACGTTCCCGAGCTCACCCGCGATCCGCCCCAGCCGTACGCCGCCGTCCGGCGTGGTGGGGCGACTGGCCAGCACCACCAGCGGAAAATCGGACCACAGCGGCTGCGCGCCCAGGGTGGTCGCCAAGCTGGCGTGGGCGTCGCGCGCCAGCGCCTCCTGCGTCAGGAGGCCGACGGCGGCGCCGCGGATCTGCTCGGCGCAGAACATCTCCATGTCGTCGCAGACGGTCGACGCGATCGACGCCTCGCGCAGCGTCGCGGCCGCGAGTTGCGCGTCCCGTCCCGCGGGGGCCAGGATCAGGACGCGCTCGCCGATGTTCGCGTCGTCGGTCATTCCGGGTTCGCGACGAAATCCCGGGCGAGCTGGGGAATGCCGGTCAGCAGCCCCTGAAGTCCAGATAGCGGCTCCCCCACCGTGAGGCCGGACTTGTCGATGGAAAGCTCGCGAATCGCGTTCTCGTGGGCGCCGGTGCGCCGTTTGAGCATCGAGATGGCCTTGCGCAGCTGACCGGCCATCTCGAAGTGGCGAAACACCATGACGGCGTCGGCGAGGTAGCTGACATCGATGGGGCTCTGCATCTGCGCCCCGACCAGCCCGTGCTGGGCCACCACCATCAAGGTGAGCACGCCGCGCTGGCCGAGGTAGGTCAAGAGCTCGTGGAGCTGCAGGGTCAGGAAGTGCTCTTCGGGCATGGCGTGCAGATAGCCGTTGAGGCTGTCGATGATGATCACGCGCGCGCCTCGCTCCTCGACGGCCGCCTGGACGGCGTGCGTGAACTCGCCCGGAGCCAGCTCGGCCGGGTCGACCTGACGGATCTCGATGGAGCCGGCCCCGACGTCCGGTGCCAGGTCGAGCCCCACGCCCGCCGATCGGGTCAAGAGGGTGGAGAAACTCTCGTCGAAGGCGAAGATCGCGGTGCGCTGTCCCAGCGCCGCGGCCGCCTTGGCGTACTGGAGGGCGACGGTCGACTTGCCGGTGCCGGCGGGGCCCATGAGCAACGTGCTGGTTCCACGGTCAAGACCCCCGCCAACCAACGCATCGATCTGGGGGACTCCCGAGCGGAGCTGCCCGCGCTCGAACTCCTCGCGGTGGTGGGCTGCCACCAGCCGCGGGAACAGCTTCATCCCCCCGGTGTGGAGCGCGAAGTCGTGGTAGCCGCCGCGAAAACGGACGCCGCGCATCTTGAGGACGCGCATCCGGCGGCGCTCCGCGCCGTAGAGCGGGGAGAGCTGCTCCAGCGACAGCACGCCGTGTGCCAGGCTCTGCAGCTGGAGATCCCCGGGATCCGAGGTGCGATCGTCGAGCAGGAGCACCGTGCATTTTCGGCCGACGAAGAACTGCTTGAGCGCCAGCACCTGCCGCCGGTAGCGCAGTGCCCCCTGAGAGAGCAAGCGAATCTCCGAGAGCGAATCGAAGACCACCCGGGTCGGCTTCACGCGCGCCACCTCCTCCAGCAGCATCTTGGTGGTCTCGGCCAGCTCCACCTCCGATGGGTGAAACATGGTGTTGTCGTCGCCGTAGTCGTCGCGGTTCGGCAGCTCGAAGAGAGAGAGCTTATCCAGCGACCAGCCGTGCGATTCGGCCACCGCCCGCAGCTCCTCTTTGGTCTCGGACAAGGTCAGATAGAGGCAGACCTCGCCGGCCTGGGCGCCCGCCAGCAGGAACTGCAGCGCCAAGGTGGTCTTGCCGACGCCCGGATCGCCCTGCACGAGGTAGAGCCTTTCGCGGGGCAGGCCACCCCCGAGAACTTCGTCCAGCCCTGGAACGCCCGTGAGCGCCCTGTCTTCCTGAAACGGCCGTGGTGAAATCATCGACTGGCTCTCCAGCGCAGAGGTTCGATTCCGCGATCTGCTCCGAGGTACCGAGAATCTAGAGCTCGACCGTCGGGGGGCAAGGCCCGGCGGTCTGATTTGTCGCGGTGCGCCCGGCCTTCTCCGGCGAGCGGCGGCGGGACGGGGGCGCGCGGCTCAGCCACCCTGACGCGCGTGGTAAAATCGCGGTTCGTGTTCGAGCACCTGCCACCCGAGGTCACCCTCTACGAAGTCGGCCCGCGCGACGGACTGCAGAACGAATCGCGCATGGTTCCGACCGAGGACAAGGTCCGGCTCATCGACGCGCTCTCCGAGACCGGCCTGCGCGCCATCGAGATCACCAGCTTCGTCAACCCGAAGTGGATTCCGCAGCTCGCCGACGGTGGCCAGGTGTCGCGGCAGATTCTGCGCAAGCCGGGCGTCACCTACTCGGCGCTGGTACCGAATCGCCAGGGACTCGACGCGGCGATCGCCGCCGGGATGCGCGAGGTGGCGGTCTTCATGTCGGCGTCGGAGACCCACAACAAGAAGAACGTGAACAAGACCATCGGGCAGACGCTGGCGGCCTTCCGCGACACGGTGCCGCCCGCGCTGGCGGCCGGGCTGCGCGTGCGCGCCTACGTGTCGACGGTCTACGGCTGCCCGTACGAAGGGGCGGTCGATCCGGCCAAGGCGCTGGAGCTCTGCCGCGCGCTCAAGGCGCTCGGCTGCTACCAGGTCTCCCTGGGCGACACCATCGGCGTCGCCAACCCGCGCCAGACGCGGGACGTGCTCGGCCGGGTGCTGGCGGAGATCCCGGCGCCCGAGGTGGCCGTGCACTTTCACGACACACGCGGGACGGCGCTGGCCAACATCTTGGTCGCGGTCGAGATGGGGATCACCACCGTCGACGCCGCGCTGGGCGGGTTGGGCGGCTGCCCCTATGCGCCGGGCGCCTCCGGCAACGTCTCGACCGAGGACGTGGTCTACATGCTGGAAGGGATGGGCGTGCGGACCGGCATCGATCTCGATCGCCTGGTCGACTGCGCGCGCCTCGCCTCGACGCTGGTCGGGCACGAGGTCCCGTCGAAGTATTACCGCGCCGCCATCGGCGCCCGCTCGCGGGTGACCGGCGGCTGATTCACCGACAACGCGCCGGGCGAACGCTAGAGCTTGATGTCTCCGCCGTCGTCGTCGCCGCCGAGCTTTCGGCGAAGGGCGTCGGCCGCGTCCTCGTCGGGCGGCGCGGGTGCGATCTGGAACGACAGCCGCACCCAGCTGCCCTCCTTGGCCCCGGCCGGCAGCAGGCGCGCCGGCAGGTTGAACGCTTCCACGCCCAGGAGCAGGCGCGCGGTCCCGCCCTCGATGGCGTCGACAAACAGAAGGTGATCGGTCGTCATCCTCAGGGCACCTGTAACGTCTGCTGCCGCCCGCGCGCGGTCTGGACCTGGATTTCCTGGCCGTCGGTCTCGAGCGCCACGTCGCCTTCCAGGTCGGTACGATAGACGGTCGCCCCGCTGCGCGCGAGGCGCTCCAGCGTCTGCGGCGCCGGGTGGCCGTAATCGTTTTCGGCCCCCGCGCTGATGATGGCGATCCGCGCGTGCACCGCCCTGAGAAACCGCACCCCCGAAGCGTAGCGGCTGCCGTGGTGCGGGACCTTCAGCACCGACGCGCCCAGGTCGGCCCCCGACGCCAGCAGCCAAGCCTCGGTCGGCGCCTCGGCGTCTCCCGTGAACAGCGCCGCGAACTTCCCGTAGGTCACCCGCACCACCACGCTGTTGGCGTTCACGTCCGAGCGTGAATCCACGATGGGCGGATCGGGCGGACCGACCAGCGTCATGGTCACGCCGCCGCCGAGATCGATCTGCCGCCCGCGGGTGGCCTGACGCACGATGACCCCGCGGGCTTCGAGCACCCGCAGCAACGCCGCGTAGGCCCTCCCCGAGTGAGAAATGGGCGCGTCGATGAACTGCCGCGCGCCGATCTCGTTCACCGCGACCGCGAGGCCGCCCAGGTGATCTTCGTGCCTGTGGGTGAGCAGGATCAGGTCCAGTGGTCCGTGCGTGTGTCTGGTCAGAAACGTCAGCAGCGCGGCGGACGACTTGCGCGGTCCGCCGTCGATGAGCACCGTCTTGCCCGTCGGGGAGGTCACCAGCGCCGCGTCCCCCTGGCCGACGTCGATGAACTCCAGGCGCAACGACGCTGCCGCCCAGACCGACTGTGGCGCGAGCAACGCGGCGAGCGCCAGCAGCGCGGCGAGGAGCGGGCTCCGCGCGCGTCTGCCCATGCATAGAAAAAATGCCGACGCCCGCAACGAGCCCGACAATGGCAGCCACGCCCCGTGAAGTCACGGTTCGTTATCGACACGCGCACCGCCGAGGTGCGCGGCGCCGATCGCCGCGCGGGGCTACGCCGGCAACTTGACGACGATCGTGCTCGCGGCTTTGTCGCCGAGCCGCTGTCGCCGCTTGCCGAAGATGAACCCCCAGTCGAGGACACCGAAGAACATGACGACGTTCCGGAGGAATGAATTGCCGAAGGTGCAGGGCGCGCCGGTCCGCTCGTTGACGACCGCGGTCTTCACCAGCTTCTTGCCGAAGCTCTGCCCGTTGCCCAAACCATCGGCAAAGAGCAAGTAGGTGACGAAGAGGATCACCGCGGGTGCCGGACCGATTCCGAGCGAGGTCGTGATGTGCGTGCCGAGGAACAGCCCGCCATACGCGACCAGCGAATCGAGACACTGGCCGGCAAACCGCTCTCCCAGCGTCGCCAGCGGAAGCCCGAGGGTCCCGGGCGCACCGAGCTGGATCATCCCGGTCGAGAAGTCGTAAAGGCAGTCACACCGGGAGGCTCCGAGCGGATTGGTGAGCCCGCACTTTGGACACTGCATCGAAAGGAATGATGCGCGCCCCGGGCACGCGACGTCAATCAGCCCACGGCTGAGCTACCGCGCGAGCTGCAGGGGCGCCGGTTCGGGTTTCCGGACGATTCCGGGCCAGCCGAACTCGACGACCAGCGTCGGGAATTTGGAGGCGACCTCCGCCATTTCCACGGTGCCGAGCTGCCGGTCGAGCACGGCGAGGAACGCGGCGGCGATCGCATCCGTCGGCGCATCGGAGCGGGGCGCATACTTTTCGCGGACCAGCGCCAGGAGCTCGCTGCGCTGGTGGATCTCGCGAGGCTTGATCGTCGGATCCCACCCTTCGAAGAACAGTCCACGGATGAGCAGCGGCAGCCGGGCGGCGAATTGGGCGGCCTCTTCGATCGTCAAGCGATCCCGCAGGGC
>JADGRB010000248.1 GCA_017881315.1 Pseudomonadota bacterium | reverse complement strand
GATCATCCGGCACCGCAGGCTCCGGCGGCCGCGGCGGCTCGACCGGCACCGCAGGCTCCGGCGGCCGCGGCGGCTCGACCGGCACCGCAGGCTCGTCAGGCACGGCCGGGTCCGGCGGCCAGACGGGAATGACCTGCGGGGGTATCGCGGGCGTTCAATGCACCGCCCTCGACTGGTGCGACTTTCCAGGCGACACCTGCGGAGCGGGCGACCAGCAGGGCCAGTGTCGGGCCCGCGACGCCACGGGTTACGACTGCACGACGGCGGTCTGCGGCTGCGACGGCCATTCCTACAAGAGCGCGTGCGCCGCACACGAAAACGGTGTCGACGCGATCTCCACGAAATCGTGCATTCCGGGAAACGGCGGCGACGGCGCCGGCTGCGGCGTCGACGGCGATTGCATGACCGGCTTCAAATGTTGCCCGAGCGGCGGCGCGGTCGGCTTGCCGATCGCGTGCAAGCAGGTCGCCTCGGGTAGCCAGTGTCCCCCGTTGCCCTAATCGTGCTCAGCGACGTCACGCCGGGTTGATATTCCCGCCGATCTCACGACGCGGCGTGGGAAAAACCGCGTTTTAGTTTGAGCCGGGGATAGGAGCAGGAGGCACTAACCTCATATGCGAGTGGCGCGCGCTCCAGCGAATCGTCGGCGGCATGCCCGATTTCCGCTGGGTCTTCCCGTGAAGTTGCAGGTGACCGGCCGGGCCGCGCCCCTCATCGTCGAGATCGTCGACGTCTCCGCTGGCGGCCTCAGGTTGAGATCGCTCGGGGAAGAGGTGCGAGTGGACCAGCGCGCCACGCTGGCCTTCGTGCTCTCCGACCAGCGCGCCTGCGCCGCCAGCGGGAAGGTGATGCGGGTCGAGCGGGGCGGCGCCTTCGTGCTCGCGCTGGACGAGACCAACGACGCGTTCCGCGGTTTCCTCGCTTCACTGTCCGCCGGCGGCCTCTGACCGCAACCGCTCAGCGCGCGCTGACCGTCGAAGAGCCGATGATGATCTCGACCCGGCGGTTGTTTGCCCGATTCTCGGGGCTCAGGTTGTCCGCGAGCGGCTTGCTCGATCCCATCCCGACGGCGGAGATCCTCTCCGAGGGGACGCCGCGGGAGACCAGATAGTCGCGCACCGCGGTGGCTCGGTTGAGCGAGAGCGGCTGGTTGATCTTGTCCGATCCCTGGCTGTCCGTGTGCCCCTCGACGACCATGCGCTTGTCGGCCCCCTGCGCCTTGAGCGCCTCGGCGACCTGATCCAGCTTGGTCATCGCGGTGTTCAGCAGGGCGTACTTGTTGGAGGCGAAGAGGACGCTGCCCGAAAGGGTAATGATCATTCCGCGGGCGTCTTCCTTGACCGCGGCGACCGCGGCCAGATCCTTCATGGCGCCGGCCAGGCTGTTTTCCGCCTTCAAGCGCGCCTGCTTCTCGGCTTCCAGCTGCGCGGCCGTCTTGTCCAGCTCCTTGCCCTGCTCGTTGTTGGTGGCGCGGAGCGCGTTGGTGGTGGCGGTGTTGTCCTGGCGCTCGTCCTTGAGCTGCTCACGGGTCCTGGCCAGAGCGGCCTGGCTGGACTTCACCTGGGCGTCCCGAACGACCACGCCGGCCTTGACCGCCTCGGCGATGACCGCGCGATCGGCCTCGGTGCGGGCCCTGGCATCGGCCAGCTCCACCTTGCGCTCCGCGATGTAGGCGTAGTCGCGGCACGCATAGGTGTCGCCGTGGTCCGCAAATTCCCTGTCCGCGCGATCGAGCGCGTTCTTGGCGTCATAGAGCTCGGTCGGCGTCAGCTTCGCCGCCAACCCACCGCTCGAAACCGCATAGGCATTTCGCGCCTCGACGAGTTGCTCCGGGGCCGTGCTGGCGCAGGCACCCATCGATCCCGCAAACGCGCCCGCCAGCGTGATGGTGACGATCAAACTTTTGTCTCTGGTCTTCATTTTGGATGTCCTCGAAAAAGTGGTTGGGGGGAATTACGGCGTGCCGCGGGCGTGAACGGCCTTCAGGTCTTCCGTCGCCTGCAGGGCGCTGCTGTGCACCGCGACCTCGCGGGCCAGCACCAAGGCCAGCTCGCCGTCGGCTTCGGCGCGGGCCAGCACCAGCACCGCGCGATCATTGCCGTTGGCCGCCATCTTCTTGGCGCTCTCGGTCTGGTCCTTCGCCAGCTGCAGATGCAGCTTGGCGGCCGGCACGCCGTCGGCGCCCGTCTCCTCGGCGCCGCGGATGCTGGCCTGCGAACGCTCGAGCTGGTCCGCCGGAATTTGCACCGAAGCACAACCCGCCACTCCCAGCAGGGCCAAGGCGGCCAGCGAAATCATGTTTGTATTCATCAGAGCGAATCCTTTGTGAGAGTTGTCGGACGGCGGCTGCACGAGCAGTCCCGCAGGGAGCGTAGTCATCTAGACCCACTAAGCCAGGGCGGCTGGCGATTCGAGGGAAAGAAAATCGACAGCTGAAGCGTGGCTCTGATGCCCGTCGGCCCGTCGATGGTTACGTTCGAGCTCAGACATGCGACCGCTTGCGATCCTCGTCGCCCTGACCCTGGCGCTCACCGCGTCCCGAACCATTCGCGGTGCCGACGCGGGGGTCGGTTCGCTGGCCGCTCGCTCCCCCTTCGCCGGCGAGGCGACCTCGGCGGCTCCGCCCCAAGCGCCTCCCGGCGCCGCCCTCGGGCCGTTGCCCTCGGCGCCAGCGTCGGGCCGTGGTTCCACACCCGACGCCGAGGTGCGCTATCCGCTCAAACCGCTCGCGAACGGCGGCCTATCCTACGAAGCGCCGCAATTCTCCGCGGTGATCGCGTCGGACGGGACGGTCCGGTTTCGGGACCGGCGGCTGGCCTATTCGGCCCCCAAGGCGACCTTCACCTTCGATCTCTCGGACGAGTTCGCCCGAGGATTTGCCCACGGGACGCTCTACTCGCACGAGAAGGCGAACTTCCTGGCCGCCACCTTCAAGGAACGCACGACGATGGCCGCCAGGTGGCATGCCGATCAGAAGCGCGCGGCGCGGGACGATCTGCCGCGGCGCCTCGACGCGATCTGGGCCGACAACCGTTACCGGCCCCGAGAACGACGGCGGGTCATCTTTCTGCTCTGGGCCGAGATGAATCCTTCCGCCGCGGAGGCGCGCCCGGCCTCGGGCGTCATCGAGACCTGGATTCGCAAGCGGCTGCCGCGTGGCTCGCCGGACGCCTACAGCGACGACGAGCTCCGGTCGCTTTCGCGGGAGCGGGTTGGCGAACGCCCGTTTGCCCCCTACCTCTCTCCGCTCGAGATGAGATTCCCTTCCCCATGATGCCAGCCCTTGTGGACGGTCGGTTCTAGGCAGATGCTGACTGCCGTGACGGGCCAGGTGCTGCAACAGCCAAGTGGGGCGCCCGCAGCCCGTGTCCTCCTCGTCGACGACGAGCTGGCGGTAGCCAACGGGCTCTCTCGGCTCCTGGTCCAGGCGGGCCACATCGTCACCACCGCTTGCGGCGGGCGCGAGGCGATCGCGCTCATCGAATCGGCGACGTTCGACGTCATCGTGAGCGAGATCCGGATGCCCAACGTCGACGGGCTCACGCTGCTGCGGGCGATCCGGGGACGGGACCTGGACGTGCCGGTGGTCTTCCTGACCGGCAGCCCGACCCTGGAGAGCGCCGTCGAGGCCATCGAGCACGGCGCTTTCAGATATCTGGTGAAGCCCGTCGACGGCAATGAGCTGGCGTCCGTCGTCGAACGCGGCGCGCAGCTGCACCGGCTGGCGCTGGTGCGCCGGGAGGCCGCCAACCAGCTACCCGGCAAGCTCATCGGGGATCGCGCGGGCCTGGAGTCCCGATACGGGTCGGCGGTGGAGAAGCTCTGGATCGCGATGCAGCCGATTCTTTCCTGGCGCAACCGCTCCGTCTACGCCTACGAGTCGCTGCTGCGAACCGACGAGCCGACGCTGCGCAATCCGCTCGACTTCATCGAGGCTGCCGAACGACTCGGGCGGACCGCGGAGCTCGGACGAACGATCCGCCAGCACATCGCCAACCAGATGGCCGGGGCCCCCGACTCGGTCCAGATGTTCGTGAACCTCCACCCGCTCGATCTCGTCGACGAGGAGCTCTGCTCCGGCGAGGGCGCCCTCACCCCTTTCGCTTCGCGGGTGGTCCTCGAGGTGACCGAGCGCGCGGCGCTCGAGCAGGTCAACGGCCTCGGCGCCGGCGTGATCCGGTTGCGCGAGCTCGGATATCGGATCGCGCTCGACGATCTGGGCGCCGGTTACGCGGGGCTCTCCAGCTTCGCGCTGCTGGAGCCGGAGATCGTGAAGGTCGACATGTCGCTCATCCGCGGGATCCACGAATCGCCGATGAAGCAAAAGCTCTTCCGTTCCTTCACGACCCTCTGCAAGGACCTCAACACCGAGATCATCGCCGAGGGCGTCGAGGTGGCGGAGGAGCGGGACTGCCTCACCAGCCTGGGCGGCGACCTCTACCAGGGCTACCTCTTCGCCCGCCCCGGCCGCGGCTTTCCTTCGCCCGTCTACTGACACAGGGACCCTGGGAGGGTCCCTGCGACCCCCCGCGAAGAGTCCCGCCGGGCGAAGCCCGTCGGGACTCACGCGATCAACGGGCGATCAGCGCGCCGGGTGGCCGACGAGCCAGGCGTCGATCTCGGCGGTCTTGCGGGGGGGCAGTTTTCCTTCGGACAGCACAGCCCGGGCGCCGCGGGCGAGATCTACCGCGCGCGCGCGCTCCGGCGGCGAACCCCAGAGGGTCTTCGCCAGCGCGAACTGGGCCTCGGCCGTGACGGCGGGAGCGTCCTTTCCCAGCGTGGCAACAGCCTGCTCCAGCACCGCCCGCGCGGCCAGCGGGTGCCCCTCGGCGAGGTTCAGGCGGCCGAGATCCATGAGCGCATAGCCGATGAAGAACGTGCTCCCGCCCTTGGCTTTCCAGATCGCGATGGCCCGGTCGATTGCGTTGTGCGCGCCCTCGAAACGTCGCAGGCCGGTGAGAATCTCGCTCAGATCGAGCGAGGCCAGCGCGACGCGGGTGCTGTCGGGGCCACAGAGATCGACGAACAATGCGATCGCCCGAGCCATGATCGGCTCGGCTTGCGCGTCGCGGCCGTCGTCGTGAAGGGCGACCGCGAGGTCCATCATCGAGATCGCGGTGTCGATGTGTGAAGAACCCAGCACCGACAGCTTGATGTCGAGCGCCCGTTGATGCTCGCGGATCTCCTCGTCGTACAGACCGTTGAACTCGAACACCACCGCCCTCGAGACCGCGAGCCACGCCTCGAAGAGGGGGTGCCCCGGGAAGCGCGTGAGAATGGCTTCGGCGTACCGGACCCAGAACCGGGCCATCCGGAGATCGCGGATGCGATCCGAGAAGAACGGGGCGATCATCACGGCCGCGCGGAACGCCACCTCGTCGTGGTGTGAGGCCTCGGCGGCGAACACCGCGTCCTCCAGGCAATCGATCGCCTTGAGCGGATCCATGCAATTGTCTCCCAGAGCGCCCAGCGCCAGGAGCGCCTCGGCCTTGAGCGGCAGATACCCGACCGCTTCGGCATCGGCCACCGCCTTGTTGCCCAGCGCCACGGCCTTGTCGCATTGGCCCGACATGCCGAGGACGTTGACCTTGGCGACCGTCTCACGGACCGCCGCGACGCGCGCACGCGTGGCTCGATCGTCGGGCGGCTTGATCACCGCCCGGAGCATCGCGACGTCGGCGCAGCGATCGAGCGTGGGAAGCCCGCTGGCGGCATCGATGGCGCTGTCGACGACGCCCCGGTCAGCGTGGCTCAGGACATCGGTCAGTACGCGCACGCTCGACAGGCGCTCGTCGAGGCAAGCCATGCGGAGATCCAGCACCTCCGCAGACTGCTCGCCCCGCGCGTGGGTCGCCTCGCAGGCCGCCGTGTACATGCCGATCCAATGATCGAGATAGGTGTCGAGGAGCCCGGCCGCGGCGGCAAACGCCTGGCTGGCCCGACTGTTCCCGCTGTTTGCGAAGGCCCGCCGAACCGACTCGCGCGTCTCGGGGCCCCACACCGCCGCCGCGTGGCTCGGTCCGCCGGCGCAGATCGTGCGCTGACCGGCGCTGAACCGGCGCGCGCCGACGGCGGCCCCGGCGATCAGGAGGGCAGCCGCCGCGACGCCAATCCAGCGCCGATTGCGGACGGCCGGGTCCTGTCCGAGCGCGGTGAGGAGCGCGGCCATCGACGGGAAGCGGCCGTCCGGCAGCGCGCTGATTCCGCGCAGCAGAACCCGGCGGATCCAGGCCGGCACCCGCGACTGCGGCGGCGGCGGCCGGATGTTCCCCGCCACGATGTTGGCCATCAGTGCCGCCAGCGTGTCGCCAGCAAAAGGGCGCTGCCCGTAGAGCGCCTCGTAGAGCGCCACAGAGAACGAAAACTGATCGGCGCGGGCGTCGCCGTGCTTGCCGGCGAACTGTTCGGGCGCCATGTAGGCAGGGGTTCCCATGACCGCGCCGGTCTCGGTGAGCTTGGCTTGCAGATAGCCGGTGGCGGAACCCGGTGGGCTCGCTTTGGTCGCGGCGAGGTTGATCGTGGCGTCCGCATCGGCCCGGACGCCCAGATCGACCGCCCGATTCAGGGCGGCGGCCAGCTCCGCCGCGCCTTCGCCCAGCGTTTCATTGTCGACGACCCTCCGCGCGAGGCCGAAGTCCATGACGCGGACCTGGCCGTCGTTGGTGATCATGACGTTCTCGGGCTTGAAGTCGCGATGCACCAGGCCCGCCTCGTGCGCGGCGACCAGCCCCTGTCCGGCCGCCCGAAAAACGTCGAGCACCTCGCGCCAGCCGCGCGCCCGGGCCTCGCTCCAGTATCGGACCGTGTTTCCCTCGACGAACTCCATGGCGATGAACACCGACTCGTTGAAGGTGCCGATGTCGTAGACCACCACCACGTTCGGGTGGTGGAGGCGCGCGATCGCCTGGGCCTCGCGGAGCAGCCGCATGCGCCCCGCGGTGGTCGTCTGTCCCGCGCCGCCTTTTTCCCGCAGCAGCTTGACGGCGATCTTCCGGTCCAGCTCCGGATCGTAGGCGGCGTAGACGTCGCCCATCCCGCCGCGCCCGATCAGGGCCAGAACGACGTACCGACCGATCGTCGCCCCTTTGGCCAGCTCCTTGGCCGCCTCCGATGTCTCGGAGGGGGGTGGCACGGGACCGTTCAACGTCCCTCAGCCCGTGCGGTCGAGATCGAGGCCACTGGCCTCCATTATCGCGCTGTCTTGCGCGCAAGGGAACCGTCGAGGTCGCTTACGTCGGTTCCGTCGTTCTTCCGCGCCTCGAACGCCGTCGGCGCGAAACGCTGGCCGCCAGCCCGGCCAGCAGCAACAGCAGGCTAGCGCTTCGGCCGCGAGGTGAGCCGCCCACCGTCGCGCAGGAACAACCCGAGCTCGTCCCACTACCGGTCCCGCCCGCCGCGCCCGTCGTGCCACCGCCGCCCGGGCTGCCTCCGGCTGCACCGTTGGTACCCGCCCCGCCGTTCGTTCCCGCGCCGCCCGTGGTGCCAGCGGCGCCCGTGGTGCCCGCTGCGCCGGTCGTG